>ASOC01000027.1 GCA_000405945.1 Candidatus Omnitrophus fodinae SCGC AAA011-A17 | reverse complement strand
AAGCCGGTGTAGAGGCTCTTCGGGAGAACGGATCTTGCATTGGGAATCTCGGCTTCCCCATTGTTGCGGGTAGAACCTTCCCTTCTCCCCAGACGAAGATTGAACCAGCCGCCTATGAACATGACGTCAAAGTGACGCAAGTCCGGTTTCTTTTCGAGCGCCTTAACTTTTGCCGGACCTGGCATAGCGAAAAACTTCTCAGAATGGGGACCGTGGGCGAACGCAAGGTGCCGGACGGATTCTTCATCAATAACGGCAAAGGGATCGCGATTGAGGTCGAGATAAGCCCGAAGAAGGCTGAAACCTATCGGAAAATCTTCCGGGTCTACGACAAAGACAAGAAAATCACCGATATCTTCTACCTATGCGGCGATCCTTCGATCTTCCGGAAGATTAAGAATCTTTCCTTCGGGACCACCGACAAGACTTATTGGTTCGTACTCTTAAGCGAGCTCATGCACTTCAAAGCCGACACGCCCCTTCGCTCCCATAGCCAAAGCATAGTCCTCAAAGAGTTTCTTTCTGGCATCAATGGAAAATAAAATGACGAATCCGTGAAGCACCGCGTCTCGAATTGGTTTACTTAAATTATTTTTGGCATAACGCGTTTAAGAACGGCAATTTTTGTATATAATGGTGTCTCCCATGAAGAAGAATGAAAAAGGAAAATCCTAAAATGTCTGAAGTCGATATTCTTCAATTTTTACTCGATTCCAAGGAATGGCAGCTTTTTGAGTGCAAACGGGCGAGCGACAATCTCAGCAAGGCCATTGAAGCGGTGGTTGCGCTTGCAAACTCAGAGGGCGGATTGCTGGTCATTGGTCTGGAGGATCCTGATAAAGCTTCTGGGAAGACCCGGCTTATCGGCATCAGCGAGTCCCCGGATCAGGTGTCAGAATTCATGAACCTGATCGCGAAAGAAATTACACCGCCTTTGCATCAAATTAAGGAGCATGACATACCTATTACGAATATAAAGGGCGATAAGGACTTGCTGAAAGTATTCGCGATAGAAAGAAGCACGGATGTTCATTCTTTGAAGCGGGGTGATACCTTTATCCGCCGTGGGCGACACAATCGGAAACTGACTGCTGATGAAATCATCCGGCTTAAATATGCAAAGGGGGCCATCAAGTTCGAAAGCGAAGCCGCTCGGCACGTTCGCCTGGAAGATTTGAATCAGGATTTACTTAACAAATACAAACAATACACCGGAAGTCAAAGCAAAGACACATGGCAATTTCTCAAAGACAATGGATTGACCTCCGAGCATGACGGCAAGACTCATCTTAATAAAGCTTGTGTGCTGCTTTTCTCGCCTAACCCGGCGGTAGGCTTACGCTCAAAATGCAGTGTTAAAATATCGCATTATTACGGCGATAAACCAAACTATTCTGGCGAACCAAATTTTGTTCGAAAGCCTTTTACAATTGAAGGGCCGTTGATTCACCAAATTCAAAAAACTGTCCAATACTTTCACGAATGGCTTGAGAGTAGTCCGCCCAAACTTCAGGGTGCGGGCTTCCGCCGCACGCGGCGGTATCCCGAATGGGTATTACAAGAAGCGATTACCAACGCGGTTATTCACCGTGATTACAGTATTCAAGACGATATCCAAATTAGAATATTTGATAATCGGATCGAAGTCGAAAGCCCGGGAATTTTTCCAGGACACGTGACAATTTCAAACATCCGCCACGAACGATTTTCTAGGAATCCAATCATTTTAAGGACCCTTAATCGTTTTGGCGAGGAAGCGCCTAATTTGGATATTGGTGAAGGCGTGGACCGTATGTTCAAGATGATGGTAGATGCCAATCTTTACGAGCCGCTTTATATGTCACCTGCTATGGCACCCAATTCTGTTTTCGTTGTGTTGCTCAATTTAGAGCGCGTGACTTATTGGGACACAGTCAGCGAATACTTGAATCAGCACCTCTATATCACAAACCAACAGCTGCGCAAGATTACTGGTATCTCAGATACGATCAAAGCCTCCCGCTTGCTTAAGACCTGGACAAAGCAAGGGCTCCTTGAACAAGTGGTTAAGGGTGGATATAAACATACCTATTATCAAAAACCCGGCACTAAGCTGGACGCCAACCTATTTTCATAGCCCCTTGCAAATAAAACCTGTAACGACCTTTAAAAATCTATAACCTATTGTATATTAATAAGATACAAACCAGCCCATTTTGGGCTTATTTGCATTTGCAAGCTGTAGCCCCCAAAAAAGCCGTTCTACTATTCTTCCCGGCAACGTGATGGGAAAATGCCAGACAATGTCTGTCAAATTACGCAGACAGCGTCTGCGTAATGGCCAATCAATGAGTGGCCAATTTAACTTTGTAATTTCCGCAGCAGTGCTGCGGAAATCCGAGACACCGTCTCGGAAAATCCTCGCCAGTGTCGAGTAAATCTCTCAGGTGTAGGATCAAATGCCTCTACACCTGGGGAACGACAGACGCATCGGGTAGCGAAGCCCCTGATTTTAAGGGCCAGCTTGAAGTCGAATGAGAGCGGTCTGGATCGCCTATTTTCCAGGCTCCCTTGGTAATTCTATAGAGGGAGATTGGGAATTCAACTTCAAAAAACGGGCGCTTTTGAGTGTTCGCCGGGGAGCCAATTCTTACCATAGGCAGAACTTCGGTATCTTCGGATACATGGGGTTCTGCCTTTGGTTTTTTAATGATGGGGATTGTGTAGTCCACTTTGATTTCGGGTCGGGTTAGCTGAACTTAGGCTTCGGAAGCTCAAAAGATTCGGCTATCTCAGTGCCGTGAGACTGTGGTTCCGGGAACCGGAAAGCTATCTCCTGGGTGAGGCCGGTGTAGAGGTTCTTCGGGAGAACGGATCTTGCATTGGGAATCTCGGCTTCCCCATTGTTGCGGGTAGGACCTTCCCTTCTCCCCAGACGAAGATTGAACCAGCCGCCTATGAACATGACGTCAAAGTGACGCAAGTCCGGTTTCTTTTCGAGCGCCTCCGTTTTTGCCGGGACTGGCACAGCGAGAAACTTCTCAGAATGGGGACCACAGGCGAACGCAAGGTGCCAGACGGGTTCTTTACCAATAACGGCAAAGGGATCGCGGTGGAAGTCGAAATAAGCCCGAAGAAAGCCGAGACCTACCGGAAAATCTTCCGGGTCTACGACAAGGACAAGAAAATCACCGATATCTTCTACCTCTGCGGCAATCCTTCGATCTTCCGGAAGATTAAGGACCTTTCTTACGGGACCACCGACAAGACTTATTGGTTTGTCCTGCTGAGTGAGCTCATGCACTTCAAAGCCGATGCGCTTCTTCACTCCCACAGCCAAAAATCAGCGCTGAAAGCACTTTTTACCGAACTTAAGGGAAGATAAATTCAGCGTTACTCTCTTTTCAAAAACCGGCTTGTCTGAGCTCGCGTTTTACGGCTCGATAAACCTGGTCGAATTCAGGCAGCGTTGCGACTTGAACCGAAAGCCGCTCACTCCAAAGTTTTTTGAGCCGTACCTCTTTTCGCAAAAATTCTTCCTTCACAGTCTCCAAGCTTCTGCCTCGGAAAGTCAACTTTTCACTGATAGCATTGAGAATCTTTTCAATATCAACATAGGGGTTTGAGGTGAGATACCACAGGTCGTAAAGATCACGTGGTTCATTCCTTGCCCGGTCCGAGAGAGCGACAACTTTTTCAGCAGCTATTTCTTCGAGAGGATATACCAGTACCTTAGAATTCCTTGGTATGTCCTCATATTGTGCATACCCTTTGAGCACACATTTCTCCTGCATTGAAAATACAATTCGTTCACGAATCGTGATATCCACTTTGACTTCTTTGGGAGTCATTGCAGGTAAGGGGCCTTCATACGCCAGAAAAAAGGTATGACTGTTTTGATGGGAGTGTCGGTCAAGACGACTGAAATGAAATTTGATACCCGATTGCTGCTCGATTTTATGGAATACTTTATCAAGGCCTTCTTGAATCGTCTCAAACGGGACCTCTTTCGCAAAGGTAAAATCAAGATCCTCGGAAAAACGATAATCAGCGATATAGCACTTCTTAATAGCGGTACCACCTTTAAATAATAGGATTCCTCTAAGACTGCTTTGTGATAATCCAACGAGAAACCAGGAAAGGCAATAGTCGCGTTCGAGTACAGCTTCCGGAATGCGGCGTCCGCCTTTACGGGCGAGCTCATTGGACAGTAAGGAGAGATTGCGTTGGGGGATCACTGGTTATGTCCTCACGACAGCTAAAAGTTCTTCCGAGGATACATTGAGCTGCAATCTCCAACGGCGAAGGAATTTTCCCTCGGCAGGCAAGAGAGGATCCAAACGCATATAAGCTTCCGTGAGCGTGTTATGAAGCGCTTCCAGATTTTTGGCTATTCCAATTTGGTAAAGTTCCATTAAAAAGCCTAACCTGCGGATCACGGCCCCGATTCCGGTTTTCTTCGCATACTCAATTAAACGATCGTGGTTCATGTCTTGATGCCTCATCCAAAGGCCTTTTGCGACCTCGGTCAGACCCCCGCAATATTCAGGCTGTCTCAGGCCGTCGACCACTGTTTTCTCGAGATCGCTCACTTTGACCTTTGCCTCTTTTGTGGCCCAATGATCGGTGACGCCAAAAAAGTATTTCTTCGGTGTATGAATAAACTGAAACTCAGCACCAAGCACATGAACAGGCCGCCGTGGTTTGAGTACCGAGGTAGAGACAACTAACCTCGGCTGTGTCACCATTTGATGGATTTGCATCGCGGTGCCATGAGAGAAATAATATCCCTTGCCACTCACAATCTCACGGGCAACGATCAGGGGTTCCCCTAAATATTCACGTTCTTTGCCGAGCTCAAAGGGAACCAGGATAAAGAGCCCCGGCTTCAGTCTTGTAGCGATTCCCCTGTTGACAAGTTTTCGGACGAAGTTTATGGCGGAAGGCTTGCCGATATTCAGGATTTTCCGAACCTCTTTTAGCCTGAAGATAGAATGTTTCTCTTCGTAGAGCATCGTGATCAGGGAAGCCGCCTTGGAGCCTAAGGTTTTGGGTATGTTATATTTTAATCTCATAATGTGTCTCCATGGGACATATTTTGCATTAAAAATATAACACTGTCAAGCCCTGCTGTGTAGACCTTTTTGCCTCTACACCTGCTGAAAGTTGGTCGTATTAGCTCCCTCATCCGGTGATTTCAAAGGCCAGCTGGAAGCAGAATGTGGACGGTCAGCATCACCGATTTTCCACGCTTTTTTAGTTATCCGGTATAGACAAATCGAAAATTCGACCTCAAAAAACGGACGTTTTTGGGTGTTCTTCGGGGAGAAATTATAAATACAATAATCCCAAGGCGTTGCGGGTGTATAATCCTGCACCGCCTTTTTTATTGAACCCGGAACTGGAGTCTCGTGATCAAAATCAGAAGCGAAGGCATCATTCTTGAAAGTTCGGAAAACGGATTTGAGAACCAAGCCGTTTTAAATCCCGCCTGCATTGAAACCGGCGGCGTCACGCACATGTTTTACCGGGCCGTGCGGCGCGGGGACATGGTTTCGTCCATAGGCTACTGTCAGCTGGAGGGAAACAAGGTTGTCAACAGATCGGACAAACCCGTTCTTTTCCCTGAATATGATTACGAAAAAATGGGTGTCGAGGATCCGCGGATTATTTTTTTAGACGGGGTCTACTATCTTTTTTATACGGTTTATGACGGAAAAAACGCGCTGTTTGCTTACGCGACAAGCACCGCCCTTGCCCATTTCGTCAAACAGGGGGTGATCTCACCCCGCATTTCCTATCGCGAAGCCGCTCATCTCTTTGCGCATTCAAAAATTAAGGTGAGGGAAAGATATTTCCTTTTCGACTCCTACATCAGGGACCGGCAGGGCAGCGACATGCTGCTCTGGGAGAAAGATGCTTTTATCTTTCCCAAGAAAATTAAAGGTCAATTCGCGCTGATCCACCGGGTCCTGCCCGGAATCCAGGTCATCACTTTCGATGATTTTAAAGACCTCACTGAGGATTATTGGAAAGAACATCTTAGGAATTTGGGCCGCTCTATTGTACTCGATCCTGATTACAGGTTTGAAAGCAGAAATATCGGAGGCGGGTGTCCGCCTATTGAAACGAAAGACGGCTGGCTTTTGATCTATCATGGAGTCGAAGATGCCCTTCAGGGGAAAATTTATCACGCCGGCGCGGCCCTTCTCGATTTCGACAATCCCACAAAAGTGATTGGACGCCTGGAGAAGCCTTTGTTTTCCCCCATCGAACCGTGGGAAAAGCATGGGGATGTCAACAACGTCGTTTTCCCCACAGGCGCCGTGCTAAAAGACGGAAGGCTCTTTATCTACTATGGCGCTGCCGACAAACGGATCGCGGCGAAATCTCTTGAAATCGAGGAACTCTTGAAGGAGTTGAAAAACAATCCGGTAATGCCCTCCCATTTATGAAAGAGACCCTGAAGATTATTTATTTATCCAGTTTTCCCCCCCGGGAATGCGGCATCGCAACTTTTACCGCAGACCTTGCGGGCGCCATGGATAACTTGCTTGAGACGGTCATTGATTCGCGGGTCGCCGCGATGAACACTGATGAGGTGTCGCGTTACGACTATCCCCGAAAAGTGATCTTTCAGCTCGATCCCTATTCAGAACAAGATTTCATCAACACGGCTGAAAAAATAAACAAAACAGATAACATCAAGCTCGTCAATATTCAGCATGAATTCGGCCTCTTTGGAGGGAGATACGGTTCCTACCTCCTCTCCTTTTTAGACCTACTCAAAAAGCCGTCGATTGTCACCTTTCACAGCGTCCTTCCTTCACCCAACCCCGAACTTCATAACGTCGTGCGTTTGATTGCTGAAAAGACAAGCGGTTTAATCGCGATGACGAACCGCTCAAAAGAACTCCTGACCACGGATTATGGAATCGATGAAAAAAAAGTTTCGGTCATCCTGCATGGCATTCATTCCGCACCTTACAGCCCCAGCGCGAAGTCCAAGTCCGTTTTAGGTTTTTCAAAAAAAACAATCCTTTTGACCTTCGGGCTTCTCAGCCGGGGGAAAGGGATTGAATATGTCCTTGAGTCGCTGCCTCAAGTGGTGAAAGCCTGCCCCAACCTTATGTATATTGTTTTGGGCGTGACTCATCCGAATGTCTTAAAAGAAGAAGGCGAAAGCTACCGAAACTCCCTCATTCAAAAGGTCCGTGAACTCAAGCTTTCTTCCAACGTGAGTTTCTATAATGAATATGTAACGCTTGATAAACTCCTCCGGTTCTTGATGGCCGCGGATATTTACATTGCAACCTCTCTTGATCCGAATCAAACTGTTTCAGGAACGCTCTCCTACGCGCTGGGATCTGGAAGGCCTGTCATTTCCACTCCTTCCGCCCAAGCCACGGAGATTATCACCGCGCAATGCGGGCTCTTGGTCAATTTCAAGGATCCAGCCTCCTATGCCGAGGCGCTTCTCAATCTTTTGAAAGACCCCCATCGCCGGGAACAACTGGGAAAAAACGCTTATTTCAGGACACGCAATATGACCTGGGACAATGTTGCCCTTGAGTATTCAAAATTGTTTTCGAGATATTCCAGCGATATTGCCAAAGTCAGTAAGCACAAAAAAATTCCACCCGTGAATTTAAACCACCTATTTCGTCTGACCGACGATTTCGGGATCATCCAATTCGCCCAGCTTTCTTTGCCGGATATCTCGTCAGGTTATACCGTGGATGACAACGCACGCGCGCTTATCGCGACGTGTTCCTACTATGATGAACTCGGCAAGGTGTTTAAGACCTTCTCTCCTGATAAAAGAAAAGGCGAACTGCTCAAACGCATTGAGATTTATTTGCATTTCATCGGGTTTGTCTTGGGCGAAAACGGCCTTTTTTATAATTACGTGAAGCCCGACAGGACCATCAACTTTGAATTTAATAAGAAGGAAAATCTTGAAGACGCGAACGGCCGGACACTGTGGGCCCTGGCGGTAACGGCCACCACGGATTCCCTGCCTGAGGGCGTCAGGGATAAGTCCCTTTCTCTCTTAAAGAATAGAATAGAGCATCCTCTGATGATTGAATCCCCCAGAGCGACTGCTTTTTATGTCAAGGGACTTTGCCTTCTTTTAAAAAACACAAAAGAAATTTGCCGGAAAGACTTCTATGAAATGTTGGTCCGCTACTGCGACCGGCTCATGTCGCTTTACCGGGGAGTCGCGTCGGCGGAGTGGGAGTGGTTTGAAAATTATTTAACTTATTCGAATGCTGTTTGTCCTGAGGCGCTGCTTTTGGGACACCGCGAGACCGGCAACAGCGAATATCTTGAGACCGGTATTAAAACTTTGGATTTTTTGATCGCTCAGACTTTTTTGGACGGAATCTACGCACCGGTGGGTCAGGACGGCTGGCATCATAAAACCGGTACCCGCCGCCGCTATTTTGACCAGCAGCCTGAGGACGCCTCCGCTATGGCTTGCGCGCTGCGAACCGCCTATACCATCACGGGGAAAGAGACTTATCACAAACTCATGCACGAAGCTTTTAACTGGTTTTTGGGCGACAATAGCCTGAAGCAGGTGGTTTACGACAGGGCCACGGGTGGATGTTATGACGGCTTGGGAGAAGGCCAAATCAATCTCAACCAAGGAGCCGAATCCACCACCTCTTACCTTTTAGCAAGACTTGCTATCCAGCACTCTTGATGGCTTCACACTCTTAACAAATAGCGGCCTCTAAATGGGTTTTGAAGATTTCCGTCTCTGTCGTAGATAATGCCCAGTTGCGAAAGTCGTCCAATACGGGGAGTTCTTATAACTTAATACTGGCGCTAATGTTACTCACGACAAAAGTTCGAGGGCAACTTAGCGCCTCTTTTATTTTGTGGCCGGGTTTATCTTCGGTATAATACCCTCTCATGAAAAGACCGAAGCTATATTTGATTGCAGGCCCCAATGGATCAGGCAAAACAACTTTTGCGGAAAAATTTCTTCCCCATTATGTCGAATGTTTTGAGTTTGTGAATGCTGACCTGATCGCGAAAGGGTTATCTCCATTTAGTCCTTCAACGGTTGCCATCAAAGCGGGCAAAATTCTCTTAGAGCAAATTGCTGATTGCGCAAGGAGAAAGGCCGATTTTGCATTTGAGACAACATTGGCGGGCAAAGCCTACGTCCATATTCTTGAAAAAATGAAAAAGAACGGCTATGAAATTCATTTAATTTTTTTATGGCTCCCTGACGTAAAACTGGCTTTAGCCAGAATTGCAGACAGGGTCCGAAAAGGCGGCCATAACATTCCTGATCATGATGTAAAAAGACGGTTTTCTCGCGGGTT
This sequence comes from Candidatus Omnitrophus fodinae SCGC AAA011-A17, assembly GCA_000405945.1. GTDB lineage: Bacteria > Omnitrophota > Omnitrophia > Omnitrophales > Omnitrophaceae > Omnitrophus > Omnitrophus fodinae. The sequence goes on along the minus strand of ASOC01000027.1, from coordinate 14,391 downwards.
ATGGAATCTTTTCCATGTTTATCAACCTTTATTTAATACGTGGAGCCTCTTTGATAACGCCACGGGCGCTCCTGAACAAATTGTTAAAATAGAGCAGGGTGTTGTAACGGTTTTTAACAAGCCCAAATATGAACAGGTATTAAAACAAGCGGGGTATAAAAATGTCCTCTAAAGAGAGCATTCAGAAAAAAGCGGATCGGGCACTTAAACATGCTGTAAGGGATCTTATTAAGGAACGCCGTGCCAACAATGATAAAATCATTGTCTGGAAGAACGGTCAAGTCATGCGCATTTCTGCTAAGAAAGTATGAGGGGCTTCCGCCAGTAGCCAGTTGCGAAAGTCGTCCAGGACGGGGAGCCAATTAGAACAGATAAGCCCTTCGGCTATAAAGCTGAAGGGCTTTCTGTATTTAGGGACTGGAGTTACGTCAACGAGGGTGTAGTTCGAGGCTATGAGTTGAAGGATTTTGGCCTTTTCTTCGTAGTTTGCTTTAACGTACAGTGGTTGCAAGCGTTTAGAAAGTTCGAGGGTTCGCTGGGTATCTTCCAAAAAATTCGGATTAGTCCGCTGCGCTCCTTCAATTTGTGCCTTGATTTCGATTAGCTGCCTCTGATATTCCTTCTCTTTGGCAATAAACCCTTCTTCCGGTATATCGTTATCAAACTTTGCATCATAAAGCCTGCTGATACGATTATTGATCTTCTCATAACTTGTTTTAAGCACGGCCAAGCGTTTCTCCTGCACTTCCAAAGAAGATTTTGCTTTCTCAAGCAAAGCGCCCTGCAGCCATTCAGCGGTCGCCTTATCAAGCGTTATCCCTTTGACAGCCGGTCCGGGGGCTAGCGGGGAACATGACGTCAAAGTGCGTAATCCGCTGAAAGCGGCCACTCATTCCGATGAATCCGGCCACCCCCTGTCTTTCGCAGGATCGATTCAGTGATTTTGTAGCATAGTGGCCGCTTTGAGGCAATCTTTTCCTGGATTTTCCTTTCGCATCGAGTCTCCTTTCAGTTCGAGTTTATGGGCTCCGTGGAGGAGCCGGTCCATGACGGCATCGGCGATCGTGGGTTCTCCGATGTGTTCGTGCCAGTCCCGGACGGGAAGCTGGCTTGTGATGACGATCGGGCCTGTCCTATAGCGGTCCTCGACGATTTCGAGAAGGTCCTTGCGTTGTTGCTCGTTCATTGGCTGGATCCCGAAATCATCGATGATGAGCACCTTCACTCTGGCGAGCTTCCCGAGATGCTTTAGATAAGTGCCCGCTCCTCGCGAAGCGTAAAGATTCTCGAGAAGCCTCGGCCACCGCTGATAAAGTGCGGGATAGTCCTCACGGCAGGCCCACTGGCCGAAAGCTGAGGCAAGATAGCTTTTACCAATTCCCGTGGGTCCCGTGATCAGGATGTTCCTTGCCGAATCAATCCATTCCGTATTTTGCAGGGCGAGGATCCGGGATTTTACGAGACCCCGTGAATGCCGGTAATCGATCTCTTCAAGACAGGCCTGCGCGACGCGGAGCTTCGCGAGCTGTAAAAGCCGCTCAAGACGGTTGTTCTTTCGGTGAAGATACTCATCATCCACGAGAAGCGCCAGAAGTTCTTCGGGCGCCAGATCTTCGCGGGCACCGGTCCGCATGCGATTTTCAAACGAGCGCGCCATTCCGAAGAGCTTCATCTCGTTCATTTTTCGGATCGTTTCCGATGGTGACATGGTTTTTGTTCCTTTCTGGTTTTGCGGTTACCCGCGGTTGTAATACTCTGGCCCTCTGAGATTTTCATGACGGACCGGTGTACTCGCGGCACCGGATTCAATCTGGCGGTCCAGGCCGTTTTCGAGGATCCGTTTGACGCTCGTGTAATTCAAGGCGGAGTACGAAAGCGCTCTCTTGCACGCGTTATCAAGTCGTCCGGGTTCCAGATGCTTTCCCAATCGGATGATCCCCAGACACGAGCGGTATGCGTGTTCTGGGAACGAGCGGGCGGCCATGATCTTCTCGACCAGCACTTTCACGGAAGTCCCGTACTTGCCAGCCCATTCGACGATCCGTTCGGGAGGCCACTCGAGATGTTTCTGATGAGAGGGCGGCATATGCTCCTTGCGAGTGGTGTAGGCGTGTTCCCGGAAACTCCGCGGATGCGTGAGGACCCGCTGGCCGTCCTTGAAGAGTTGGACCAGTGTCGCCGTGGCCCTTATCTCCAGCTCCCGGTGGATCAGCGTGTAGGGCACAGAATAGAAGTGCTTTTCAAATTCAACGTGATAATTGATCCCCACGCGCGCTTTCTTCCAGACGGCGAATTCGAAAGGCTGTTCAGGAAGCGGGAGCGCGTTGGATTTGTCGAGTTCGAGAAAAAGCGCCGTGCGGCTCACCCCGAGCCTGCGGAGCGGTCGTTCATTGAACTTTATAACCAGCTCCTCGATCGCCTCGTTCAAGGCCTTCAGACTCTCAAAGGTCTGATTCCTGAGACGTGCGAGAATCCAGCGTTTGGCGAGCAAAACGCCATTTTCGACTTTAGCCTTGTCTTTGGGACGGCGGGGACGGGCCGGAAGCACACAGAAGCCGTAATGTGCCGCGAGGTCTGAATACGAGGGGTTAAGCGTCGGCTCGTAACGACAGGATTTTGTCACCGCGGCCTTCAAATTATCGGGTACCGCGGCGTGTGGCGCGCAGCCGCAGAACTCGAAACATTTCACGTGCGCGTCAATCCAGGATCGCAGGTCTTCGCCGGCTGTTGCGCGGGCAAACAGATAACTCGACGCGCCCCAAACCGCTACGAACAGTTTCGTCGGGATCAGGACCTCAGTCCCGGGTTCCCGGATCCAGAGGCCTTCTCCGAAATCCACGAAAAGTTTTTCACCTCCCTTGTGATCCTGACGCATGGAATACGAAAGCGTCCGCTGGTAATCGTGGTAGAGCCTGGAGAACTGGCTGTACTGGTAACCATCCGGATGCGCCTGCTTGTACTCTTCCCAGAGGAGGGAAAGCGTGACGTTCGGCCGTTTCATCTCCTTGGCCAGATACTCGAAGGGAACAGCAGGTCGCGGGTTCTCTTTGTGTTCTTTGCGGAAAAGCAGCGCTTCCAGAGCGGCATCATCCATCGTTTCCGGAAGTGGCCAGGCAAGGCTGGCGGCTTTGAACCGGTCTTCGTATTCCTGGACGGCGCTCCGGCTGATATGAATGCTTCGTGCTGTTTGACGCTGGGAAAGCCCGAGGCCGAAGCGAAGCCTCAGGGTTTCCTTGATCTTTCGCATGGGGATCCTTTCATTGGCCATTCGAGGCCTCCTTTCGGGTTAATGAACCCGGGAAGGATACCCCACAAAGGGCCTTGGGTTGTTAGGATCCTGCGAAAGACAGGGAGGCGTTTAGATTGTTCCGATTAAGCCGTCCGGAGGATTCCGGCGGCATTCCCAAGGTGGCTGCTTTCCATCGGAAAGGGTGGCCGCTTTGGATCGGAACAGGTGGCCGGATTCAATCGGAATGCCCGGCCGCTTTCAAGCGGATTTCACAGGTAGCGGAATAAGTAGCACTTTTTTTCGCGCAGCGCGCACCCTAAAATCCTGCGTGCGGTCATTTTTAGGACAATGTTGCACGGTCATTTAGCGCATCAATTTATCTTGCTCGAATAAAAGAATAGATTCTGTACGTGCCAACTTTTTCATATCAGGGGTGAAACCGCTTTTGCTGAATAAGGCGAAGTATTCCTTGCGGCCCTTCTTTCCCCAACCGACCTTTTGCGTTTTAGCTTTCAGGTCTTCATAGATATTCGTGCCAATCTGTTTATTTGACCACTTTGCTTCGCCGAATAGAATCTGATTCGTATTCTCATTCAACGCAATAAGGTCAATTTCTTCATTACCTTCCCACCAGCGGCCAACCCTTGAAAAGGGAAAAAGGTCTTTCTGCTGTTTGCGAATAACCTCACGCACGACAAGTTCATAGTTCTGAGCGACAACTCCATCGAATGTCTTTTCCCATTGAGCAAAGGCAGAGGTTGTATTTCCAAGTTCGATCTCTCCTTTATAAGGATAAACATAATTGAACCAGAACTTCACGAATTGATCCTGGATTTGGTAAAGTCCTCGCCGGGATTTCTCCGGGCTCTTTTCTGTTACGGGAACTTCCTTTTCGATAATATGCAATTTCTCAAGCGCGAAAAGGTACTTGTGAATGGACCCTTTTTCAACGCCCGTCTCATTGATGATTTCTCCGAATTTGCAGCATCCAAATGACATTGCCTTCAAAATACTCATGTATTGGCGCGGTTCTCTCAATTCTTCTTTGAGAATGAATTCCACTTCTTCGAATAGCAATTCAATGGGTTTGAAAACATATTGTTTTAAAGCCTCATGGAGATTCTTGGCATCTTTGAGTTTTAATAAATAGGCAGGATTGCCGCCCGTAACCGCATAGATTCGCAAGAATTCATCAAAATCCAAATCAGGATAAAAATTCCTTGCATCAAAAAATGAGAAAGGTCTGACAAGTATTTGCGCCGTTCTGCGCCCATAGAGAGGCGCCTTATAAGCGAGTGTTTCGCTTTCCATCATCCCAATACTGGAACCGCACAAAATCAAAAATATCGGGAGATTGCTCAGCGTTTCATCCCATCCCTTTTGAAACATGGAAGAGACCGCTTTATTCCCTTCAGCCAAATAAGGGAATTCGTCTATCGCAAAAACCAGCTTTTCTTTCGAATGCTGTTTCAAATATTCAAACAAATCATACCAGTCTTTGAACCCATTCTTTTCCAGGCGGGTATCCTTAAAGTACTTTCCTACTGTTGCGCCTAAAAGCTTTAGATTTTCAGATTCCGTTGTCTTATCCGCCAAGAAATAAATATACGGCTTAGGCTGGGCAAAGGCTTTAATGAGAGATGTTTTGCCAACCCGCCGCTTGCCATAAATAACCACAAGCTGCGCATCCTTCTTCTTCCAGTACTCTTCCAAGCCTGCTAATTCGTCTAATCGATTGATAAGTTTCAAGGTTTTCCCCTCATGGCAGTTAGACTACTCGTAAGTAGACTACTCGTGAGTAGACTATTTGTCAAGATGGATAACCCTAACCTTTATCCCACACCGCGTAACTCATTATCATCCAGATAGATACCTCGAGACAGCATTTTTCCCTTAGAGGCTCTCTTCGCCAGCCATGCCTCAATAGCGCTCAAGTGGAACCGGGTAGTGTTTCTAGGAAGTTTCACAAATGGGATTTCACGGCGGGTTACCCAGGCATAAATCGTATTTTTTCGCACCTTGAGCCGGCTTGCCATTTCCTCTGCGGTTACCATTTCGTTAAGTTTGTGCAAATCCTCTTTCAGGATAAAGACCCCCTTTTATTTATTTTACAAAGCGCTTGTGAAAACATGCGGTAAGACCGAATTGGGAAAGGCAGCCAATGACTTTAAATGGTTTCCCGTGGTGAAGGAAAAACCATGAAAGATTTCAAAATTAAGAAGAGCGGAATCCCGGGGGGTATGAATATGGATTAAACTATGGCGGAAATCGATGTCCTTCCAACGCAAATGAGCCGGCTCGCCTAAGCGCATTCCCGTCAAAAGAAAGACTGTCACAATCTGCCGCACCCGGGGAGAGCAGACTTTTAAGAGCTTTTTGACTTCCTCGTCACTCAAAAGCTTGATCTGCCGTTGTTCCTCTTTGAGCTTCTTTACAAATTGCGCGGGATTTTTTTCAAGATAGCCAAGCTGAACCGCACGGTTTAAAAAGGCCTTAATAACCGTGTTGGAGCGGTTAACCGTTGATTTACTGACTTCATGAACCCGTTTGACTTTGTATTTCTCGACTACGTCAGCCGTGATTTGTTTGAGGTTTTGCGCGCCGCAGAATTTTAGGAAATCTTCCAGGATTTGTTTTTCATGTCTGTAGGTTCTTTTGGAATGTTCGGCCTGACAAATAGCCAGATACTCGGGGAGGTATTCAGAAATGAGTTTGGGATGAATGCGCCGGCCTAATTTTTCTTTCTCAAGAGCTTCTTCTAATGTTTTCTTTCGCTTCCTTTGAACAGCACTCAATCCCATGATTGAGTACGACCGCCTGACGGTTTATGGAAGACCGTCTAGGCGGACCGCACGCACCCTGGTGGAGTTCACTCCAAAAAGTCCAAAATCAAGGTAGCAAATTAGGTAGCAGATGGCATTTTAACCGAAAATGAAAAAGGAGTCATTGATTGTAAGTCATTGACTCCTATGGAGAAATGGTCGGGGCGGCCGGATTTGAACCGACGACCACACGCACCCCAAGCGTGTGCGCTACCAGGCTGCGCTACGCCCCGATTAGCAATAATATTTTTTTTAATTTCAAAGAAAATCGGAGCATAGTACCTTGAGCGAAGCGAAAAGGTACGCCCCCGGCAAAGACTGCAGCGCCGCTCGCGAAGCAGCTTTGTCGCCCCCAAAGTAGTTCCTTTGGGGGCTCATGCGCCTCGCTACGCGGCACTTGTAATCAAAGAGCAGCTATTTTCCCACATTTTTGCGCTTCGTCAAGCCTCAATAACCAATTCCTGAGTTTAGCCATAATTTGCCTTCCAGTTATGCGATTTTGCGGTCAAATAATTTAGTTTCTTTAACAAATGGGTTGCGGCCGCTCCCAGCGTCCCGCGGAAAACGCCGGAATATCCCGCCTCGCCCTCCAAACCTTAAGGAGGGTAAATTGATGACAAGGAAAATTTCCCACAACCGGGTTTCTTTCAGAAAAGATAGAAAGCCGCATTCGTTTAATTCGTGGCTATCGTGTCATCCTGGACAAGGACTTGGCCGGTCTCTACGGGGTTACCACAAAGCGTTTGAACGAGCAGGTCAAACGCAATCGTAGAAGGTTCCCTGAGGATTTCCTATTTCGTTTGACTGTGAAAGAAGATCAAAGTTTGAGATCACAGCATGCGGCTTCGGAAGGGGATGCGGCTATCCGGTCGCAATCTGCGACCGCATCCAAACGGAATATTCGTTATCTGCCCTATGCCTTTACCGAGTACGGCGCTTTGATGGCAGCCAATGTCCTCAATTGTCCGCCTCCGCAACTCTGTCAGGCGCAATATTAAGGTGACAGCACCGGAAAAAGCGCCTGTTACCCGTCGCTTCACAAAGCGGATTTGCTTTTGCGGCGAGGGCCACGTAAGCTTTATGCAAGTAACGATTTAGCATCGAAAAAGGCAAACCATTCGAGAGGGTGGGACGCAAAGCCGCGAGTCCCTGGATACGGGGATTGTCGGGTTGCCGGCGAGAGAAAGAAACCCGTTTTCGAAAAGGACCTTTTTCGGGAGTGGGTTTTTTTATGAAAAAAACAATTCTCTTTTTAATCGCGCTTGCCGCGATTTTGGTTTCTGGGGCCGCGAGACCGGCCTTGGCCGATTCCTGGCAGGACGACGCAAGACGCGAAAAGGCCCGCTGGGAGGAGCATCTCCGCCACACCGATCCCGACCGCTATGAGCGCATCAAGCTTACCGAGAAACGGACGGAACTCATGGGAGAATTCAAACCCCAGTCTATTTTCTCGGCGCTGGGGGAGGAACGCGACCGGATGATTGAGAAACAGGCCAACGCGGAGATCGGACTGCCGCCGCCCCTTCCGAGAGGCGTGATGTCCGGCAATCCGGACGCGATGATGCAACTAAAGAGCGATTTGGAGGAATATGAGATCAATCAGAGAATAAGTGAGCTCACCCGTGGAATTGCGGTGAACGATGAAGAGAAAAGAAGCCAGGCCGCGGATAGGGATCTTCCGGCGGAGGAAGAATCCCTGCCCGCGGAAGCGCCCGAACCCTTCCGCCCCATCCCTCCCGGCGGTGATCCCGTTCAGCTCGCTTCGCGTCTTTCCGGCCGATCGTTAACCGGCCGCATGATGGTGGCCCCGCTCGCGTGGGAGACGGCCGGCAAGGCCGACCCTTTCGTGGCTTTTGATGACATCCAGAATGTTGCTTTTACCTTCTCCGGGGCGCAGCCAAAAGTTGACGCCTCAGAAATGGAAATGCAGAAAGAAAATTACAAAGAAGATATCTCGCCCTCCGGCCCCCACTGCGACCAGACCTGACATTTTTCCGGAAAAAACAAAACCGGCACTGAAAAATTCGGCTATTTGCCGGGCTTCGCGGTATAATCGTCCCTATGCTGGACCCATTAACCGCCTATGTCCATCTTCGCAACGCTGTCAGGCAAACCCTCCTCGAAGGGCAGAGGCGCATTGAAGAGCAAAAGGTGAAAACCTATTGGGAAACAGGCCGCCTTATTGACCGGTATATCCTCCGGCACAAAGAACGCGCCGACTACGGCGCCTATGTCATCCGCAAACTTTCCGAAGACCTTGATATCAGCGGCCGCGTCCTTTACCAGGTACTCCAGTTTGCCCGCGCCTTCCCAATTGTGAACTGCGGTTCACAATTGACCTGGTCCCACTACCGGGCGCTAAGCCGCGTCGAAGACCCCAAAGAAAGGGCCCGTCTCATCGGAAAAACCGAGCGCGAACAATGGGCCGGGCACACCCTGGCCGCCGAAATAGCCAGGCGCAACGAAGACGATAGAGAAGACATCCTCAAAAAGCCTGCCCTCAAATTCATCCCCAAGCGCGGTAAACTCAACACCTACCAAACCGTCAAAACAGCCCAAGGCCTGTTCCTTGACCTTGGCTTCTCCACCTTCATCAAGCGTCCCGGCCTTGACACCCACCCCCACCCCGACAAATACGACCGCTACCTCACCGACATCTGGATCAACGACATAAACCTCAACCAACTCCTCCTCGAACAGGGCCTGGCCATACCCATGGGCGCAATGCAGAGCAGCCTTCAGCTAACCTCGAGTTGAGGGTTGAATATGGCGGGCGGTTTTGAATTGTCTAGGCATTTTAGGACATGCCTAAACGGGCAGTATGAATAAATAAAAGAAAGGGGTTACACAAGAAATTCTAATGGCCATCGTAGAACCTGTGATAAGACCACCGTCGGAAGCCGACAGCTTTCTTTTGCAAGTGACGCTTGGTTGTTCGTCAGACAGCTGCAGCTTCTGCGGCGCGTACAAGAGTAAACCTTTCCGCGTCAAAGACCCGAAAGAGATCATGGCGGATATTGACGGGTATGCCCGCCGGTATCCCGGCACACGGCGTGTTTTTCTTATGGACGGCGATGTCCTGGTTCTCGCCAACGGCAAGCTTGTTCCCATCCTGGAAAGGCTGGAGCAGGCATTCCCGCGTCTTTGCCGCGTCTCAAGCTACGCGAATGGATCGAACATCACCCGGAAAAACGATTATGAATTAACCAAGCTCTCTGAGCATAAGTTAAGCCTGATCTACATGGGCCTGGAAAGCGGCAGTCAACTCGTGTTGGACCGGTGCAGAAAATTATCAAGCGTTCAGGAAATGATCGAGGCGGTCCACAAGTCGGCGAAAGCACGCATCAAGTCTTCGGTGATCGTTCTGCTGGGTTTGGGCGGCAGGAAATATTCCGGAGAACATGTCCGGGGCACCCTCGAAGCTTTAAACAGAATGCAGCCCAGATACCTTTCATTCCTTTCTTTGATGGTCATTCCCGGGACCCCCTTGGCCGAAGAAGTCAGAATGGGGAACTTTATTGAACTGAATCCGGCGGAGTTGTTGAAAGAGGCTTACGAAATTATTAAGGGGCTTGATCTCAAGCAAACGATATTTCGATCGAATCACGCTTCAAACTATCTTGCGCTGGAAGGGACGTTCCCAAAAGATAAACCAGCGCTTTTAAATATCCTGAAGGCTGCCATGCAGGGCGATGTCAGGCTGAGGCCGGAGAGCCTAAGGGGTTTATAAATACTGTAAAGCTAAATCGGTACCTTTACCTTCCTGATTGGGGTAAAATGCCTCTTGCGTGATATGAATATTCCGGCTTTGCCGGGTTAGGAGCTTATGGTGGAGAAAATGAAATTAATGAGGAAGCTGATCAATCAAAGCAAAAAGAATAATCCTTTCTACGGAAAACGTCATACGGCGGTCTGGAAAAGGGAAGAACATCGGAGAAAACTGGGTAAGAATAATCCGATGCATGGGAAAAAGCATCGCCGCAGCACGATCCAAAAAATCCGGCAAGCGGCGCTTAAACGCTTCGCGAAGTAAATAATCTATAATCGGTACCTTTGCTGCTTTATTCGGCGGGAAGAATAAAAAAAAGAAAGGGGTTGTTATGGGAACAAAAGGAAGATCAATTATTAGCATGGATATTGACAAGCTTCTTGAGATGCTGAACAAGGCGTTTGCCGATGAATGGCTTGCTTATTATCAGTATTGGCTTGGAGCAAAGGTGGCAAAAGGCCCGATGAAAGATGCGGTGATCGCTGAGCTGGCTCAACACGCGGGGGATGAGTTAAGGCATGCTGATATGGTTGCCATGAGAATTATTCAAATCGGCGGAATCCCGGTTACTACCCCCAAGAAATGGTTTGAGCTGTCGCACTGTGGGTATGCTGCGCCTGAGGATCCGCAGGTGGAAGCGTTGTTAAAACAAAATATCAAAGGTGAACAGTGCGCAATAGGTGTTTACAAAAGTATCTTGGATGCAACCGCGCAAAAAGATCCTGTGACTTACAACATGGTGCTTCAAATTCTCCAGGATGAGGTTCAGCACGAAGAGGATTTGCAGTCTCTTCAAGAAGACTTAACGGGCATTATAAAGCACACCCGGAAATAATAAGCTGGGTTGGGATTTATTAAAAAAAGAGGCGTTGCCCTCCGCGAGGACTGCGAAAAGCCTGCTGTGAGTGCCGGGCTGACTTAATGCGCCATCAGTTGTAATGTCTCCGTATGACATGCCGATGAAATCATCCTCTTCCTTTAACCCGTCCTGGTGGTGCCGCGGCGCGCATGCGCAAACGATTGCGGGCGCGCTGTTTCGTCCCACGCCTCGCCTAAAATTAAACCGCCGGCGTTTTGAAACGCCTGACGGTGATTTTCTGGATGTTGATTTTCTTGTCGCTGATTCCTTGAATGGAAAGAGCCAAGCTCCGCTTGTCCTCATTCTTCACGGTTTGGAAGGGTCCTCCAAGGCGTCTTATGTGCTGGCCTTGCTTGCTGCCCTTCAAAAGCGCGGGCTGGCCGGGGCAGCGGTGAATATGAGGATGTGCAGCGGCGAGGCCAACCGGTTGAAGCAAACGTATCATTCGGGAAAGACCGAGGATTTGGATTTTTTGATCCGTGAATGCCTGAAAGAGTTTCCGGGGCGGGAGATGTATCTGGCGGGGTATTCTATAGGCGGTAATATTGTTTTAAAATGGCTGGGAGAAAACGGGTTTGAGGCGCGTGGAAAAGTTCAAAGGGCGGCCGTGGTTTCGGTGCCTTATGATTTGACGCGTGCGGTTGAGGCCATGGACCGTGGGTTTAATCGCGAGGTTTATACACAGGGGCTTCTCGGGCGTCTTAAAAAGAAGGTGGAGGCCAAGCAAAAGGCTTTTCCAGATGCCCTGGCCTACGGGGGTCTCAAAGGCTGCCGCACGTTCCGGGTTTTTGACGGGCTGGTGACAGCGCCGCTCAACGGTTTTCGTAACGCGGACGAGTATTGGGAAAAAACAAGCTGTCAATTTTTCTTAAAAAATGTCAAAATCCCCACACTTTTGATTCATGCTGAAGACGACCCGTTTTTCCCGGGGTCGCTTATTCCGCGTGATGAAATAGAAAAGTCCGGGTTCATTAAAACCCTGTTCGTGCCCTGCGGCGGGCATATCGGATTTGTCTCGGGCGCGTGGCCCTGGCAGCAGGTGCCGTGGCTTGAAGAAAGGATTCTGGAGTTTCTTATCAAAAACCATCTTTCCATTCCTTGAAATACGTGTATAATAGATTCAATTTTCAAGGAGGGTAAAAATGCTTATCGAGCGCTCCCGTCTAACCGCCAAACTAAGCTCGGCGCTTCGCCGAAGCCGGATTGTAGCCCTGTTAGGTCCAAGACAATGCGGAAAAACCACGCTGGCAAAATGTTTTTTAAAAAACTACCGGCAAACAACAGCCTATTATGACCTCGGAAGCACCGAAGATTCAGCCCTTTTAAAAAATCCTCAAACCGTATTAAGAGCAAGTAAAGGGTTGGTGATCATTGATGAAATTCAGCGCCAGCCTGATTTGTTTCCTGTTTTACGTGTTCTTGCCGATCGAAAGCCGCTTTCCGCCAAATTTTTGATTTTGGGCAGTGCATCGCTGGAACTTATTAAAAAATCGTCGGAGTCGCTAGCCGGGCGTGTTGAGTTTATCGAGATGAATGGTTTTACGCTCGATGAGGTGGGGGAGACAAAGCGGGATGCGTTATGGTTGCGTGGCGGTATGCCGGAATCTTTTTTATCCAGGTCTCTGCGCGATAGTCAGGTTTGGCGTGAAAATTTTATTCGAACCTTTGTTGAAAGAGATGTGCCGCAAATGGGATTTCAATTTCCATCAACATCGGTGCGCCGGTTTTGGCAAATGATTGCGCATGTCCATGGCCAAATCTGGAACGGCTCTGAAATCGGGGCCTCGCTTGGCGTCGCTCATACGACGACTCGACGATATCTTGATTTACTCACCGGCGCTTATGTTTTGCGGCAGCTCCAGCCTTGGTATGAAAATGCAGGGAAAAGACTGGTCAAATCCCCGAAAATTTATTTCAGGGACAGCGGTTTGCTGCATCAGTTTCTTAAAATCAGCTCTGCGCGTGATTTGCTGGGTCATCCTAAGCTGGGTTTTTCATGGGAAAGCTTTGCTATGGAACAAGTTTTGGCCCAGGTTGGGGAACAGGATAGTTTCTTTTGGGCGACACATGCGGGCGCGGAGCTTGATCTTTTGATTATGAAACGTGGAAAAAGATGGGGTTTTGAGTTCAAATTTACAGAAAGCCCCGAGATTACAAAGTCAATGCGTATAGCGCTGCATGATTTGAAACTAGAGCGGCTTTGCGTTATTTATCCCGGCGGTAAATTTGTGCGACTCGATAAAAAAATAGAACTGGTCGGCCTTAGTCATTTGAACCGGATCAGCCTAATATGAGAAGTTTTTGGAAATGTCTTTGATCGGTGCTAATGAGCTTAAGAAAAGGTTGATGATTGTGGTGGAGGGCAAGCCCTGCATCGTGGTGGATGTCACGTTCTCGTCGCCTTCGGCGCGCGGGGCCTCGATGATGGTCAAGGCCAGGCTGCGCAACCTGCTTACCGGCGAAGTGCTGGACAAGAATATGAAGTCTTCGGAAAAGTTTGAAGAGGCGGATATTGAAAAAGCGCCCGCCAATTTTCTCTATGCCGATGCCGGGGCTTATTATTTTATGGATGAAACCACGTACGAGCAATTTGCCATGCCGCTTGAAAAAATAGCGGATATCAAAGGGTATCTTAAGGAAAACTCGCCCGTGGAGATTGTCAAATTCAATGGCGAGCCGGTGTCGATTGAATTGCCGCAGTATGTGGATCTCCGGGTGGTGTACACCGAACCTGCGAGGAAAAGCGATTCGGGGTCGGGAAGCGGCACCAAATTGGCCAAGCTTGAAACCGGTATTGAAGCGCGCGTGCCGCTTTATCTCAAGGAAGGCGATAGTGTGCGCATCAACACCCAAACCGGCGAAGCCGCGGGCCGCGCCTAGTGGTCTCCATTCAAAATGGATATTGAAATCAAAAAAGGAGTCTGCGAACACTTCAAGGGTAAACGCTATGAGGTGCTCGTTTCCGTTTATTATGAAACTTAAAAATTCTTTGGTGGTTTTAGACGTGGAATCCACGGGCGTTTGGGTGGAAAAGGACAAGGTCATTGAAGTTGCCCTGATCAAATATTCGCCTGAAGGGAAAAAAGAGACTTTGCACACGCGGGTGAATCCGGGCATGGCCATCCCGCCCGTGATCACCGAGCTTACGGGCATTTCCGATCAGGATGTCAAAGACGCGCCTTTTTTTAAGGATATTGCCGTCCGGCTGCTGGATTTTTTGGGCTGGGCTGATCTCGGCGGGTTCAATATCGAAAAATTTGATTTGCCCCTGCTTGAGCGCGAATTTTTCGAGGCAGGCCACAAGTTTGACTGGCAGCTGCGCAAGATTTATGACGCGCAAAAGGTTTATCATCTCAATGAGAAAAGGGATTTGACCGCGGCGTATCAATTTTATTGCGCCAAGGCGCTGGTGGGCGCGCATTCGGCCCTGGCCGACAGCGAGGCGGTGTATGAGATTTTGGACAAGCAGGTGGCCAAATACGGCGAAGGCCAGGAAGAGTTGGCCGCGCTGGATAAGTTTGAGTACCGCGATCGCGCAAAATATCACGACTCGGAGGGGAAATTTTGCTGGTGGGACGGAAAATTGTACCCCACTTTCGGCAAATACCGCCGCAAAATGCCGCTGGATGGAATCGTCAAAAAAGACACGGCCTATTTGGATTGGATTTTGAAATCGGATTTCAAGGAAGATGTCAAAGACTTGATCCGCGCC
>ASOC01000026.1 GCA_000405945.1 Candidatus Omnitrophus fodinae SCGC AAA011-A17 | reverse complement strand
TCAGAAAAAGGAGGGTGCGTTATGCGCATTCTATGGCTGTTATTTTATTTCCTGGTATTTTTACTGACTCAAACGGTCCCCAGCTTTGCCAATGAGTCGTTGATCGAGTCTTTACAAAAAAACATGCTTGACCTGCAAAAGACCGTTCACGCACTTCAGGGCACAGTGAATAACCAAAATCAATTGATCCAGACCCAGGGGTCCCAGATCGCCTTTCTCCAGAATCAAATTAAAAAGGAAGGCGTTACACTTGAACCCCGCCCGGCCGCTCCCGCTCCGGCACCGCCGCAAGCTGGTCTGGCTAACTGGAACCCCGAGGTTGGGGTCATCGGGGACGTGGTCACTCATCTCACCGAAGACACGGAAGATGCCGAAGGTAAGGACAGCATTGCCGTGCGTGAACTGGAGCTTGTTTTTGGGCAGTACGTCGATCCCTACAGCCGTTTTGATACGGCCGTGGTTTTAAATGATGCTTTGGAAGCGCAGAATGTCGAGATCGAACAGGCATACCTGACTCGTTACGGCCTGCCGCTTAACTTCAGGGCTCAGATCGGCAAAATCAGACCGAAAATCGGGAAAGCCAATCTTATCGACCGGCATGCGCTGGACCTTGTCACCGAACCACTCGTGCTCTCTAATTTTTTTGGGGAGGAAGGCTGGAAAACTTCTGGAGTCAGGCTCCAGAATTTTATTCCGAACCCTTGGGAGATTCCTCTTGAGATCACCGGGGAGGTCCTGAATGGCCGCGGAGCCCCGAGTTTTGCAGACAAAGCCAGACGGCCGGCCTTTAACGTGCACCTGAAAAGTTTCTTCGAATTATCTGACACGAAGAGTTTGGAACTGGGAAACACGGCTCTTTTTGGAACAGACAATCTCGATGGCGCCATGCAGGAAAAAGGGAACGACCGCTATTCCACCCATATCTATGGATTTGACGCCACCTATCTGGATCTCATGGACGGGGTCAAAAGGCTCAAGCTCCAGTCGGAACTTTATTTCCAGGACAGGAATTTCCGGAATCCGGTTTCCATTGACAGCAATGGCGATGGGGCAGTGGATGAATTCATCGGGGATTTGGACGAACATCCCTGGGGGTTTTACGCGTTGCTTGATTACAAGCTGTCACCCCGCTGGAGTGGAGGGATTCGGTTCGATTTTCTGAAGCCCCTTGATTCCGTAGCGTTCACGGGTGCTATCCCCACATCGGCCACTCGGTTTGGAACGGACCATACGTGGGAAATTTCTCCATATCTCACGCTCCACCAAAGTGAGTTTGCGCTCTTTAGGCTCCAGTACTCCCACACTCAGAACGCCCAAGGGATTACAGATGATCAAATTTATTTACAAGCGCGATTTCAAATCGGCGTAGACCGCCACGGCCTGCAATAAACCTCTTAAGAGGAAAGGAGACGGACATGTTTTTAGACATTCGCAGAACACTATGGCTTGCAGTATTGGGAATATTTTTTATCGCACCTTCACAAGTGACGTTGGCAGGTGAAGGTCTTCGTGTTGTTACAACGACCAAAACCTTTGCCAGTCTTGTTGAGGCCGTGGGAGGGAACCATGTGAAGGTGGATTATGTTGCTCCTCCCAATCAGAATGTGCATTTTATTCAGCCGCGCCCAAGCGACATTTTAAGACTCAGCAAAGCGGATCTTTTTGTCCATGCAGGGCTCGATCTTGAACTTTGGCGTTATCCGCTGGCTGAAGCTTCCGGACGGCCTGAATTCCTGCCGGGTGGTGAGCGTGAGCTTGGTCTTTCGCAAGGGATACACCTTCTTGAGGTGCCCTCGGAAACGCTCAGCCGGAGCCAGGGGGACATCCATATTTATGGGAATCCTCATTATTGGCTGAATCCGGAAAACGGCCGTGTCATGGCCAGGACCATCTTCGACAAACTCGTTCAGATTACGCCCGAATACGAGCCGGATTTCAGGGCCAATTTGAATCAATTTCTGGAAAAATTGGACTCCAAGATTGCTGCGTGGAAACGGGACGTTCAGGATTTGGCCGGCGTGACGGTGGTTGCCTATCACAACAGCTGGTCTTACCTTGCCCAATTCGGCGGGTTTGAGATTGCGGGTTTTGTGGAGCCGAAGCCCGGCATCCCGCCGACGCCACGGCACGTAGAACGGCTTCTCGGCATCATGCAGGAAAAAGGAGTCAAGCTTATCCTCAAAGAAACATATTTTGAAGACCGTACCCCCAAGAAACTTGCCCAAAAAACAGGTGCCCATATCCTGACGATGGCACATGGTGTTGGCAATATGAAAGGGGTAGAGGACTATGTCTCAATTTTTGATTACAATTTCAGCCATTTCAAAAAAGCAATGGCGGAAATTCAAGGGGGTACGCGATGAGCGGTTTTGTTTTTCTTATGTGGAAACCTTTGCTTGCCTGTTTTATCCTGACCGGCATCCACGCCTATCTGGGTATTCACGTAATCGAGCGAAAGGTCATTTTTGTGGACCTGTCGCTTGCGCAGATAGCCGCCCTTGGCGCTACCCTTGCGATCCTCTGCGGTTTCGGACTTCACAGTCCCGTGACTTACTGGCTTTCTCTGGGAGCCACATGTCTAGGCGCTGTGATTTTTTCCGTCACACGAACACGAAAGGAAAGGGTTCCCCAGGAAGCCATTATCGGGATTGTTTACGCGGTCTCGGCCGCGCTTGCGATTTTGATCCTGAGCCGGACAGCGGAAGGTGATGAGCATATACGGCATATGCTTGTCGGTAACATTTTGCTGGTGGACTTTCCCGAAATCGTCAAGATAGCCGTGCTTTACGGCCTGGTGGGAATTTTTCACTGGTTTTTCCGGAAGACTTTCATGCTTATTTCCACGAATCCGGAGGAGGCGTTTCGTCAGGGAATGGCGGTCCGGAAGTGGGATCTTATGTTTTATCTCACCTTTGGCGTGGTGGTCACAAGTTCCGTCGAGATTGCCGGCGTGCTGCTTGTTTTTTCGTTCCTAATTGTTCCTGCGGTGGCGGCCATGCTTTTTGCCGAATCGCTTTCCCGAAGGCTATTTTTTGGCTGGGTGATGGGGGCCGGAACGAGCTTTTTGGGGGTCCTCCTTTCCTATTATTTCGATCTTCCAACAGGGGCAACTGTCGTATGCTCGTTCGGCGGGATATTGATTTTGCTTTCTGTCGTCAAAGGGAGGATAAAGTTAAAATAAAGTCGAATAAATCGGTCTTGCCTTTTCAAGAAAATCCAATATAATGACCTCTCCTTTAACCGATTGAAAGGCAGACGATGCGTATTTGCGCGATTTGCGGTAAAAAGCCCATTACAGGCAATAAAATTGCCCGCCGCGGTTTAGCCAAAAGAAAAGGCGGAGTGGGTATTAAAATCACCGGTATCACAAGACGCCGTTTTCTGCCCAACCTTCAGAAAATCAGAGCCATTCTTCCCGGCGGTTCCGTCAAAACCGTTAAAGTCTGTGTGAGCTGTATTCAGGCCGGAAAAATTACCAAAGCCATTTAGTTTTTATCCCACATTTTTTTCAGATAGGCTTCCCTGCCCGAACCGTCACTGTATGATTTGTAGCGGACAGGATTATTCTGGCAGTATTTCTGATGGTAATCTTCGGCAAGATAGAATATTGAAGCCGGAACAATTTCCGTCACAATAGGTTTACCGAACACACCGATTTTCTCCATCTTGTCCTTTGAAGCCTCGGCCAGCTTCTTTTGCTCTCCACTGTGGTAAAAAATAGCGGTGCGGTATTGCGTCCCGGTGTCCGCGAACTGTTTGTTGGGCGTCGTGGGGTCTATGTTACGCCAGAATACATCCAATAGCTGGTCGTAGCTCGCGCGGGCCGGATCATAAGTGACCTCAATGGCTTCAGCATGCCCGGTGGTTCCGGTACAAACTTCTTCATAGGTCGGATTTGCCTTTATTCCTCCCGTATACCCTGCGATTGTTGAAATCACGCCCGGAAATTTGTCAAACGGCGGCTGCATGCACCAAAAACAGCCGCCCGCGAAAGTGGCTTTCTCGTATTGCTCTAATTTTTTCAAATGGTCCACAAAAGAATTTCCTAAGAAAATTTTATATCTTTAATCGCAAGAACCGGAAACGTTTGGCCGTCCCAGGTCCGGCTGTCCGGCGTGTACACAATATCAATAAAACTCTCGTGACCCCAATCAAAAGGCCGGGCATTGAACCACAAAGCCTCAAACGTGGTTTCTCCGTCCGAAACCCAGAATTTAAGGTGGCCCGTGCCAACCGCACGGGCCTGCCCGACCAAGCCGCCACCCGCGGCCTGACCATGCTGTCCGGTACCCAGCGTGGAAGGCTTGCCTTTTACCAAAAGACGGCGTGTGAGAAAAACAGGTTTAGGATTCCCCGCTCCGAACGGTTCAAATCTGTCCAGTTCTTCCACAAATTTCCGCGTCAGCTCCGACAGCTTAAGTTCGGCTTCCACTTCATAGGATTTAACCAAATGCTCCGCATCGAGCTCCAAAACAGCGTTTTGATTGATTGCCTCGCGGAAAGCTTCGAGCTGGTCCGCTTTGATTTTAAAGCCCGCGGCCTGCTCATGGCCGCCGTGTTCCATGAGGCAGCCGGAAACGTCATTGAGCGCATTAAAAATATTGAAATGCCGGATGGAGCGGGCTGAACCGCGGCCCAGTTTATTTTCATCAAGGCTGATCACAATTGCGGGACGGTAAAATTTATCCACCAGACGGGAAGCCATGATACCTATCACGCCCGGATGCCACCGTTCATCCCAGACCACAATCACGCGGTCGCGGCTGAAATTAAATTCGCGTTCGACTTTTTCAACCGCTTGCTTGACCGCCTCTCTTTCAATGCGCTGTCTTCTTTTGTTCTCGGCTTCCAGAATCGCCGCCAGACTGCGCGCTTCCTTTTCATGCTGGCTGGTCAAAAGCGCGAGCGCTATATCCGGCGAATCCAACCGGCCCGAGGCGTTGATGCGCGGCCCGATGTTAAACCCCAGGTGCATGGCGCTCCAGCGGCCGCGCAATTTAGCGGCCTCAGCCAAAGCCTTAATCCCCAGATTGCGGCCTTCGCGGCATTTTTCCAAACCGTATTTTACGAAAATACGGTTTTCCCCGGCAAGCGGCGCCACATCCGCAACCGTGCCCAGAGACACCAGGTCCAGAAGCTCGCGGGCTTCATCGCCGATCAGCGCGCAAGCCAGTTTAAAAGCCAGCCCGACGGCCGAAAGTTCTTTGAATGCTTCTCCCGAAGGATCTATCAGCGGATGGATGATGGCGGATGCAGACGGAAGCCCGCGGGGTGAAATCTGATGATGGTCCGTGACAATCACGTCCATGCCGGCGGCTCTTGCTTCTTCGATAATATCAAAGGCCGTGATCCCGCAATCCACGGTGATAAGAAGTTTGGCGCCTTTTTTCTTCGCGAATTCAAGGCCCGCCCGCGTCAAGCCGTATCCGTCATGAATCCGGTGCGGAAGAAAAACATGCGAGTCGGCGCCGAGACGCCGGAAAACACGAGTCAAAACCGCGGAAGCCGTGATTCCATCCACGTCATAATCGCCGTGAATGGCAATGGGACTTTGCAAAGTCAAATGTTTGCGCACAAGCTGAACGGCTGAGGGGATTCCGGGGACAAGGAAAGGGTCCGCGAGATGTTCAATCCTGGGATTGAGATATTCCTCGATGTCGCGGGCCGTGGAACAGCCGCGTCCCAAAAGCAGCCGGACTGTGAGAGGACTTAAATCAAGGGAAAGGCTTAAATCCGACACCAGGTCTTCCTGGACCTCCGGCTGATTTTCATACCGGAGCGTCCAGGAAGTCTGCATGGTCTATTTTTTGCCGCCCCGCCAGTCAACAAGAAGCGGACTTGCCGTGAACATCGTGGAATAGGTTCCTGAAATACAGCCTATCAGCATGGTGAACGCGAAATCATTGATCACGTCACCGCCGAACAGAAACAAAATAATCACCACGATAAAAACCGTCAGGTTCGTCAGGATGGACCTGGAAAGAGTTTGATTCACGCTCAAGTTAACCAAATCTTTGAACGGGATGCGTCTCATATTCCGTGAATTTTCACGGAAGCGGTCAAATATGACGATCGTGTCATTGAGCGAATAACCGATAATGGTCAAAATCGCTGAAATGACCGGAAGCGAAATTTCACGGCCCGAAATGGCCACGGCGCCCAGACAGACCAAGGCGTCGTGAAATTCGGCGATAATGGCGCAAATGGCATACCGAAAATCAAAGCGCCATGTCATATAAATAACGCATCCGATAATCGCAATAAAAAACGCCTTAACCGCCTTGCCGCGAACTTCCTTGCCGGCAGCAGGTCCGACCGTTTCAGCGCGCATAACGTCGTAATTTCCTTTGCCCACCAGAGAGTCCAGCGCCTTATGAATTTTCTCAGGATCTCCGGCATTGGTGCGGAAAAGCACTTCATTGCGGTCCCCTTCCCCAAAATTCTGGATATTGAGATTCTCAAGCCCGGCTTTCTCCGTCGCCTTCCGGATATCTCCCAGGTCCACATGCTGTTTGAACTTAATCTGTTCAAGCACGCCCCCTGAAAAATCAACGCCGTAATTGTTCTCGCCGCGCATAAAAAACACGGTAAGACCGGCCCCTATGACCACGACAGAAAGCATATAGGCGAAGGGCCTCAATTTGATGTAATCGATTTTGGGAACTTCTTTCAAAATATTGAACATCCTGATACTGACGGTCCGGTTATCGCGGGTCAAGCTGTCAAAAATAAGGCGGGTCACGATAATGGCCGTGATCATGCCGGCCACGATACCGATGGACAGCGCGACGGCGAAACCCTTAATCGGTCCCGATCCAAAATAAAACAGAAGAAGGGCCGTGATCAAGGTGGTCACGTTGGCATCCAAAATAGCCGAAAACGCCTTGTGATACCCCGCGGAGATGGCCGCCCTAACGGTTTTGCCTGTCCGCAATTCCTCTCTCATGCGCTCAAAAATAAGCACATTCGCGTCCACGGCCATACCAATGTTCAACACCAAAGCGGCAATGCCCGGCAAACTAAGCGTGGCCCCGAACATGGCCAGGCCTCCGAAGGTTAAAAGCACCATAAGAAAAAGCGCGAAGCTGGCAATCATGCCCGGCACAAGATAATAAATCGACATGAAAAGAGTGACCAGAACAGCACTGATAATGCAAGCCTTGGCTCCTTTTTCAATCGAATCTTTGCCAAGACTCGGCCCCACAATACGGTCCTCTTCCACGACCACCGGAGCGGGCAAAGCGCCGGCTCGAAGAACGAGGGACAAATCACTCGCGTCTTCATAGGTGAAACTGCCCTCAATCTGCGCCCTGCCGTCCGGGATCACCACCCGCATCTGGGGAGCGGAACGGAGTTCGCCATCCAGGACAATGGCCAGCCGCCTGGCAATACCGTCCTGTTTGTATTTGTTCACCGCGAGTTCCGTGACTTGCGCGAATTTTTGCGCGCCTTCCTTGTCGAATTCAAGCGAAACAACGGGTTGTCCAAAGCCGCTTTGATCAAAGGAAACAATGGCGTTGACCAGTTTATCACCCGTCAGCACCGGCTGTTTTTCGACCAAAAGATCTTCATTGTGCCTTTCCTCTTTGAGCTGTTTCATCTCATACCCTTCGGGCACATTGCCTTTCAGAGCCGCTTCCAAAAGCTTGGGGTCATCTGCCACAAGCCGGAATTCAAGCAACGCTGTCTTTCCGATAAGATCCAGGGCCCTTTTCCGGTCTGTCACGCCCGGAAGTTGAACCACAATGCGGTCAACCCCCTGTTTTTGAATGCTGGGCTCTGCCACGCCAAATTGGTCTATGCGGTTCCGGATCACTTCAAGAGCGCGGTCCACAGCGTCTTTGCGGGCGTCCTGGGGCAATTGCGCCAGATCCACCCTCAGAAGAAGGTGCATACCGCCTTTGAGGTCAAGCCCGAGATGAATTTTTTCCTGCGGAGGATAGACTTTCCAAATCGAAAGGCCGGTCAGAACAACCACCAAAAGAACTTTCCACTTATACCATTTATCCATAAATAATTTCCTCTCCCTCTGAAATTTACGCCTTAGGGCCGGCCAAGAGCCCGAGCCATCCGCTCGGGCCTGCCGGAATGGGCCGCCACCCGCGGCCTGGTCAAGCTGGCGAGCTGCTTACCAGTCCGGCATGCTTCTTTTTTACGGCAGAATCCGGCTCTTTTTTAACTTTTTTGAGAATCGATCTTATTGTTAATCGCACTTTTGAGGAACTCTATTTTTGTGTCTCCGTCGCCCACCTTGAGCACCACGATATCGTCCTTCACGCCCACCACCGTTCCCAAAATGCCGCCGCTCGTGACGACATTGTCCCCTTTTTTAAGATTTTGAATCAGGGCTTTTTTTTCTTTTTCCTTTTTCTGCTGGGGGCGTATCAGAAGAAAATAAAAAACGCCGAACATGAGAATCAGGGGAAAAAACGCGACAATCGGATTTGCTTCTGTGCCTTGCATGGTTACCTCATTTCTTCGTCGTAATGATTTTCAAATGATCTTTTAAATTTATCAAACCGGTTTTCCGCAATGGCTTCCCGGATATTCCGCATCAAGTCCAGAAAGAAATGAACATTGTGCAATGACAGCAGGCGCGGGCCCAAAATCTCATCGGCGTTGAAAAGATGCCGCAAATAACTCCGCGAAAAATTTTTGCAGGTGTAGCAGCCGCATTTCTCGTCCAGCGGAGCCGTGTCTTCGGCGTACGCGCCATTTCTCACCACCCTGCGCCCATGGCGGGTGAAAGCGCTCCCATTCCTTCCGTAACGCGTGGGGTTGACGCAGTCAAACATGTCCATCCCCATGCTCACCGCGTCAAGGATATCAAGCGGCATGCCTATGCCCATCAAATAACGCGGCGCATCTTCGGGCATGACGGGCCCGATTTCAGCCAGAAGTTCGTCCATTTTACCTTCCGGCTCTCCGATGCCAAACCCTCCAAGCGCGTAGCCGTCGAACCCGATTTCCACAGTTCTTTCCAGCGATTCTTTTCTCAAATCCTGGAAAAAACCGCCCTGCACAATACCGAAAAGCGCCTGGCCTTTCAGCGTGTGGCACGCCTTGGACCGCTTGGCCCAGGCCAGCGTGATTTCCATGGACTTGGCCACCTGCGCCTTGTTCTCGGTGAATGGCGGGCACTCGTCAAAGACCATGGCGATATCACTTCCCAAAGCCTCCTGAATCTCCACCACCAGTTCCGGCGTGAACCGGATTTCACGGCCGTCAAAGTGAGAATTAAAAATCGCCCCTTCAGGGGTCACTTTCCGGAGTTTGGCCAGAGAAAACACCTGATAGCCGCCGCTATCGGTAAGAATCGGCTTATTCCAGGCCATGAATAGATGAAGACCGCCTGAACGCCTAATTATATCGATTCCGGGCCGGATGTAAAGATGATAGGCGTTGGAGAGAATAATCTCAGCCCCCAGTTCCTCAAGCTCCCGGGGCGTGAAAGTTTTTACCGTGGCCTGCGTGCCCACGGGCATGAAAGCGGGCGTATTTATTTTCCCGCGTGGCGTTTTGACAATGCCCAGACGAGCTTTGGTTTTCACGTCTTTTTTCAGCAGTTCAAACCCGAATTCTGTTTTTTTTGTTTTCATAAAATCAGCATTGCGTCTCCATAGGAATAAAACCGGTAGTGTTCGCGCACCGCCTCGTGGTAGGCCTCCATCAAAAGCTCATAGCCCGCAAAGGCGCTCACCAACATAAGAAGCGTGGTTCTGGGCAAGTGAAAATTCGTGATCAAGCGGTCCACGGATTTGAACCGGTACGGCGGATAAATGAAAAGAGCTGTTTCTCCGCTGCCGGGCCGCATCTCAACGCCGCCGTCCTGCTTCTCAAAAGCCAGCGTCTCAAGAGTGCGCACGACCGTGGTTCCGCAAGCCGTTATTTTTCTTTGCCCGCGCAGGGCCTGATTGATTTTCATCGCCGCTTCCCCGGAAACTTCATAAGCCTCCGGGTGCATGGCGTGATTTTCAATGGCCTCTACAGCCACGGGTTGAAAAGTGCCGTATCCGACATGAAGAGTGATAAAAACAGTTTCAACACCTTGAGATTTGATTTTTTCAAGCAAAGGAGGATCAAAGTGAAGACCGGCCGTGGGACTGGCTACCGCGCCCGATCGCTTCGCGAACACGGTTTGATAAAGCTCCCGGTCGATTTCCGTGTCAGGCCGGTCAATATAAGGCGGAAGCGGCACACGGCCTATTTCGTCGAGTGTTTTTTCAAGATCCCCGTTGTGCCAAAACCGAATCTGCCTCAAGCCCGAATCCTGCCGGGGCGCGTCCAGAACTTTGGCGCGCAGTACGTTTCCGTTTTCACCTAGAAAAATTTCACTCCCTGCTTTTACCCGGCCTCCGGGTTTAAGCAAAACCTCCCAGACGTCATCACCCATTTTTTTATGGAGCAGCACTTCCACTTTTCCGCCCGTGGGTTTTCGCCCAAAAAGCCGCGCCTTGATCACCCTGGTGTCATTCAGCACCAAAACATCATCCGGCGCGAAATATTCCGGCAAATCCGAAAATTGACGGTGTTCGATTTTGCCGGAATCGCAGCGAAGCACGAGCAGCCGGGCCTTGGAACGATCAAGCATAGGCTGCTGCGCGATCAGGGAAGGCGGCAATTCATAATCAAAATCAGAAAGGGTGAGCGGATTCATGACGTTCGGCAATCAGAGATTCCGTTTCAAAATGCGGACAACCTGGGCCGGCGTTGCGGCGAAGTAGAGACGGGCATCCTTGCCTATTTCCGGCACGCGGCACAAAGCGCGTATCACTTGTTTCCAGCCTTTCCCAAAAATCACCACCGGCTTTGAGGACATCAATCCCTTTCTCAGCATTTCCCACACGCAGGCAAATTCCACCAGGGTTCCCGTCCCGCCGTTGCAAACCACATAGCCGTCTCCCGCCTCAATCAATTTGAATAATCTCTCTTTCCAGTTCTTCGCGACTGATTTCCGGTCAATCCAGGGATTGCACTGCCCCCCTTTGAATTGACGCGTGGGAATTCCCAGCGTCTTGCCGCCTTCTTCTTTGGCGCCACGGGCGCTTGCCTCCATTAAACCGGCATAGCCGCCATTGCACACCACAAAACCCGCCCGCGCCAGGGATTGCCCAAGACGCAACGCGTCGCAATAGCTAGCGGCACCGGGCCGGGATTGGGAACTGCCAAAAATCGTAATGACCTTAGATCGCATATTCAAACCGCGGGCACATTTTCCCCTCTCAAAATCCGGGGAATGGGCTCCGTGTCAATGCGCATGCCGCCGCCGTGTTCAATGCGGATGGTGTAAAGCGTGCCGGGCACAAACATCGAGCCCGGGGCTTCGATTTGGGCGTTCTTGATGCTTTCTTGTTTTCGCTTTTTTGGATCAAGCGCGTATTGCCAGAATTCCTGCCACAACTTCATCTCATAGGGGTCATGAAGCCTCTCAATTTTATAGCCGGCAGGGATATCGTACACCTCATTGATGGGAAAAATCTGGGGTTTGTTGCTGTCAATCACAAAGGCTTTGAGAAAAATATAAGCACTTTTTCCCTTCAGTCGGTCGCCGGCCTCAACCAGCTCATCCTTGAAACGGACCACCAGCGCCTGAAACTGGATAATATTCCCATGAAAGGTGAAATAACGGGGCTCAAGTGGTTTGCCGTCCACGGAATATTCAAGAAATTTGATGGTCGTGAGCACTTTGCGGGTGACTTCATCCAGTTCGGTGCGGGTGACAATCACTTCCGCGACCCGTGAATCCGCTTTCAGACGTTCAATCACCTGATTGAGGATTTGAAAGTGATACACCTCCCGCGCGGCCAGGAAAATGACAATGGCGAGCGGGATCACGATGAGAAGATGAATAATGGCCCGATAAATAGGTTTCGCGGTCGTCATAGTATGTTGGGTATATAGAATACGCGCCCGAGAGGATTTGAACCTCTAACCCCAAGCTCCGGAGGCTTGTGCTCTATCCAATTGAGCTACGGGCGCTAAATATAGCCCCGCTGTTTTCTAGCGGGGCATGCAAATTCAAACAGCACTTGAAGACTGCCGAAGGCAGCTTCAATGTGCGGGCGCGATTTTATGACAAATATTGCCAGCCCTAACTGCGAAGCAGTTATGGGCGGGCGCTTCTTTCGTGCGTGCTGCAAAGCAACGCGGGCGCCCCGAGCTGGACGGCTCGGGGCTACAAAGCATACATTGCAGTCCAATGTGTGTCTTTGTAAGCACTTGCTTCGTCTTTACTGGGCGCACCGAGCTGACAGCTCGGTGCTATAAACCACGCATTGCAACCCAATGCGTGTGTTTATAAGCTCTTGTTATTAGAACCAATGTTGTAAAGCACTAATTCCTACCGAATATGAATTGGCACCTGTTGTGGTCCAACAGGTGCGATAAACCACCCATTCCAACCGAATGGGTGTGTTTATCGGATTCTGGTGATTGTAGCTCCGGGATAATAAAATTCAAGGATTTCCCGATAAGTTTTCCCCTGCTCGGCCAGGGCCTTGGCTCCCCACTGACACATGCCCACCCCATGACCCCATCCCCGGCCCGCGAACTTCATGCTGCTTCCCGACCGGGCAACTCGCAAATCTTTGAGGCTTCTGACCACATGCGGCCCCACGGCCAGCCTGAAATCATTGCCCCTAAGCGTCAGAGTCCCCTTCGAATGGCGAACCTCAATTTCGCGGGCCCGGCCTGAAGCGTCCCATTTTCCGGGGGAGATGCGG
The DNA here is from genome assembly GCA_000405945.1 of Candidatus Omnitrophus fodinae SCGC AAA011-A17. Lineage (GTDB taxonomy): Bacteria > Omnitrophota > Omnitrophia > Omnitrophales > Omnitrophaceae > Omnitrophus > Omnitrophus fodinae. The sequence continues at coordinate 11,113 of ASOC01000026.1, read as the reverse complement.
CTGATGGCACCTACTTGATATCCCGCGTTTTTTAGCCTTCTTTCCAAGTCGTTGATTTGGACTTCTTTTCCCCAGCGCTGATATTTGGAGCGCAGGCAAAAAAAGCAATTAACTCCCTGCAGAGCGGGATGCGGCTGGATGTCCCAATTGTATTCAGCGTGGGTGGTCTGTCCGGCGCAGGTGGAATGAAAATAGGCCGGAAAAATCTGACCTTGATACGTTAAAATTTCACCGCGCGTTTCATCAATCAAACGGTCCGTGGCCGAGTGCTCGGCGCCATGCCCTCCGTACACTTGTCCGATCACGTCCCCGGCCACCATGTAATCTTCGTTTTTCTTGCTCAGTGCCTTGAAAAGTGCAAAAGTTCTTGACGCAACAGCCTGCGCCTTAAGCGCCTCTTTGGGCCAGCGCGGAGGCATTTCGCTGGGCAAAACCCCTTTGAGGTAAGTTTCCGCCTCCACCTCATTGACCACCAAAAGCCTGCCCCGCGATTTGCGGAATATTTGAACGCCCGAGCTGTAAATTTTGTTATTCACGCGGATGGAACCTGAGTCGCTAAGAATGCTGATTTTCGGAAAGCGGAAATCTTTGGCGCCGAACCTGATTCCCTGGAATGAAGGCCTGACTTTCATTTCTCCAAGCCGGAGCCCCCTGTCAAGAAGCGAGCGGTCAGGCAAAGACTCCACCCGGTAAGCGCCATTGGCGGAAAGCGTGACTTCGTCTCCATTTTGAACCACAGCAACCCTTATGCGGTTGAAGGAAGACAGGTGATTGGGCAAAGCCAGGGAAGTTGCCTCCGCTTCCGCGGCGACCGCAGACCGCGTGAGACAAAATAAAAAAGCGCCTACCGCCAGCCGCGTTTTCACTTGGATTCTTTTCCCAGCGACTCTTTTATTTTTTCCATTTCAACAAAAACCTTTTCCAAATTTTTTTTCGCCACCTCGAGGAAGCGCCTTTGCTCCTCCTTGAGTTCGCCCATGCCGCCTAAAAGCACCACATCCAGGGCGCCCAGGCTGGTGGCAAGCGGGTTTTTGACGTCTTTCAGGCGGTCTCGCAGGGAAGGTTTCTTGGCCATGGGTTTCCTTATTCGAGAAGGCCGGTTTCAAACAGGTGTTTTTTAAAGGAATCCGTGTCCGTGAACTGAAAGGCGTGAAATCCCATTCTCGAGGCCGCGTCGATAATCTCTCTCCTGTCATCCGCGAAAAGAGTCTTAGCCGCGGAGGTTCCGGCACGGCGCACGGCTTCTTCGAAAATTTTGGGGTGGGGTTTGCGCACGCCCATCTTGTAGGAAAGGATGAATTCCTTGACATGCCGCAAAACGGGAAAATGCTTTTGCACGTATTCGAAATGAAACGAATTGGTGTCGGAGATAACGTAAACCGGATAACGGGCCGCGAGTTTTTCGACGAGCGCGTCCATGCCCGGGTTTTCCGTGAAAATTTCATTCCACGCGCTCACGAATTCTTCCGCCGATATCTTGAGCCGGAGGTCGCATATCACACGCGCGACAAATTTTTCGGCCGTGATTTTACCCAAATCAAATTGCTCGCCCAGGCCGGATTGAATAAATTTGGGGACTATGGAAAATATAGGGACGCGGGAGAGCTTGGAGAGTTTTCTGGCGATAATGGCATGGTCGAATTTGACCAGGACATTCCCCAAGTCAAGGAGGACAAGGTCACAGCTGAATTTCATTCCTCTTTCAATACTTCCTTGATCACAAAATCAATTTCTTCGATCGTGGACGGCTTTTCAAGAAAAGCCGACACCTTGAACGCCTTGAGGACGCGATCCTTTAAAGTTTGATCCGTCACCGTATGCCCGGTGCTGATAATAACGCGTGTTTTGATACCCAGATTGGTGAGTTCGCGAAGGACATCCTCCCCGCTCATGCGCGGCATATTGATGTCCAGGATCAGAATATCCGGCTTCTTTTCCTTCAGTAATGACAGCGCCGCTTCCCCGTCCGTGGCGGAAAAAACTTCATACCCGATATCCTGAAGCAGCAAGCTGAAACTTTCGATCAAATCTTTTTCATCATCGGCGACCAACACGGAAACACTCATCGGACATCTCCCTTTTAGGCACTGAGCAGTTTTAGCATTTGAGAAGTCAGATAATTGAGATCTTCCACCCTTTTCTTCATACTTCCCTGCGTGTCATTCAAAAGCTCAATGACGCGCTTGACATCCTCCAGTTTGCCGGCCTTTTCCTGCACGCATCTTTCGAGAAGAGCCGCGCGCTCCCTCAATTCATCCTGGAGATCATTAAAAAATTCGTAGGACGCCTGCACATGGTAACGCAACAAATGCTCCAGTTCCTTGAAAATCTCATCCCGTTCGTTCATGCCTTGTCCGATTCCGCCTTAAAGTTATATTAATGTATCACAGAACCCATAAAAATCCATTTAGAAATGCTCCTGATGTTCGGAGTGGGTCACGGTTTCCAGCTGAATGGTGGAATGAAAAATCCTAAATTTTTCTTCCAAAATCCGGTTCACTTCGCGCAGAATATTGTCCGTGTTCGCTTGCTTTTCAATATCAAGGTGCGCGCTCAAGGATTCTTTGCCGCTCGATATCGTCCAGACATGCAGGTCGTGGATGTCTTTCACGCCCTTGACTTCGTGCAGGCAGTTCTCCAATTGTTCCAAGTCAATATGAGACGGCGCGGCTTCCAGTAAAACGGCCACAGAATCGCGCAAAAGCCGCCACGCGCCCACGGCTATCAAACCGGCGATTAAAAATCCGGCCAGCGAATCCATGTAGGGCCAATTCAAAAAACGGATGCAGAAACCCGCGGCCAGCACGCCCAGCGAACCCAGCATATCCGAAAACACATGAAAAAAAGCCCCCTGAAGATTCAGATTCCCGCCGATGGTTCCCTTAAGGATGCGCATGCTGACCAAATTCACCAGCAAGCCCAGGCCCGCGAACAAAAGCATGACGCCGCTTTGAACGTGCACGGGTGTCAGCATTCTTTTGAAGACCTCCAGCACGATGAACACGATCACGTTGAGAAGAATAACGCCGTTGGCCAAAGCCGCCAAAATTTCCATGCGGTGAAATCCATAACTCATTTTCAAAGTCGGCGGCTTTTCGGCAATGCGAAAGGCGAACAGCGCGAAGGAAAGCGCGAAAAAATCCGTCAGCATATGCGCGGCGTCCGCCAAAAGCGCGATTGAGCCGGACCAAAGCCCTCCGGCCACCTCGGCGAGCATAAACGTGAAGGTCAGCACCAGACAAACCAGCAGGGCTTTTTTGCCCCGTTGTCTAAGAAGCGTCTGCTCCTCGTGAAAATTCATCTTTGTCCAACTCCTTTTTGAAAAATATTCCGTCCGTGACTTTAATCCCGGCCGATTCCAGTCTGGATCGCGCCAGGGCCGTCATAAGCCCCAGGTTCAGAACCCGAACATGCTCGGAGCCGGATTGTTTCTTCAAGTCTTCGGCTTGCGCGATAAGATCCACGGCTTTTTCGTTCATGAAAACAAAGTCATAAGGCCAAAACACAAAAACCCGCTTCCCGGACGCTATACCGAACAAATTCCCGTTCCGGAATCTTATTTCCGCGAATTCTTCTTTCTTCGCGACCAACCCCATGAGCATTTCAAGAGCCGTCCTATTTTGTTCGGCTTCTTTTTCCGATTCCGCACCGGCCAGATGGACAAACACGTCTTTCCAACCGCGGACCGAATTCAAAGCTTCCAGATAAAACCGGACACGGGTCTGTTCCCTGGGATTGTAATAAGGATTATCCAAAAGGAATTTATCGATTTTCTCGTCATCCAGACCCATGGCTTTAAAAGCGGCGCGGTTCAAATCATAAAGCTCCCAGGGGTCTTTTGTGCTCACCATTTGGTCCGCCGAAGAACTGACGCCGCCGGCCGTCAAAGCCACGGAACCGATAAGCGTGATCGGAACAAAAAAACCCGCCACGGCAAAAGCCGTGCTGCCGCCCGCGCGGCTCCCTGCGATACGGCCAAGCTCGCTCAGAAGTCCGGGGTTTTCCGTATACACATCGGCCTTGAATTCATTGGCCACATCGCGTCTCGCGCCCTGAAAAATCCTCTCCTTGAACGAGGGTTTTTTAACGGTTTTGTGTTTTTTCTTTTGGAAAAAACGCCCGCCTTTTTTAAAAAGCTCACCCGTGGCCCGGCCGACATTGGCAACCGTTTTCACCGGATGCGTGGCAATCAATTCAAACCCGCGGCCGATGTTGGCCACGGAATCCGCGGCGCCTTGCGCAACTTCGCCGGCAGATTGCTTGGTTTTCATCTGCCGTATCAATTCAATTTCCTTGAGCAGAATGGCCAATTTCCTAAGCCCCACGGGCTGATAGGTGCCGTATTGACTGACCACGGAAAACGTCAGGCCGAAATCGGGCGAAACCGCGGCATAGCCTTCAACCCTATATAAAGTGCTGGTCAACGTCACGGTTGATCCCCAGGGAATTCCGGCGACCGGATAGGTTTCGAATATTTCGCGAGATGAAACCGCTGATGGAAAAGTGAACCCTGTAATCAATAAAAAGGAAAGGACGAGCGAAAAACTCCTTAAGGCTTGGGAGTTTTTTCTCACACGGGAAGCCGGCTGATGATTTTCTGCGCAAGCGAGACCGATGATTTGGGAACCGCGATGCCCACTCCCTTGAGCACATTGCCGTGGATGTCCTTTTTGCCCTGCTGATAGACGATGCACTCCATTCCCTCCTCCTGCAGTCTTGCCTGTATTTGCCGGGCTTCATCGGAAGAGGCCGTCTCATAGACCTGCACCCAGTTGTCGCCGGGATTGGGCTTCTTTGCCTTGGGAACAGTTTTAGCGCCAGGCAGCAACCCGTCCCGCTTTAAAAAGCGGTAAAGCGACCAAGCCGTAAAACCCAAAAGAATCAGATAAAAAATCAATCTGGTCATAATGATATTAAATTATAATACAAGCCCGGCAATTTTGAAAGGCAAAGCATCAGAGCTTTACCCCGTGCCTGTCCATACGGCCTGAAATCCAGTAAAGGATCAATCCGGCAGACGCCAGCAAAAGGCCGAAAACCGCCTCGCCCGGGTCTTTGACAATGGCATTGCCTATAAAAAGGAACGTCGAACCGACAAAAATAATGGGCGTCAAAGGATACCCCCAAACCCTGTAGGACCTGTTGGCGTCCGGCCGCTTGATCCTTAAAAGAATCACGCTAAGGCCCGTGAGCGCGAAAAAAATCGAAATAATGATGGTGGTGTATTCCATCAGCTGGTCAAAGGTTTTTGTCAGCACAAGGATGACCGAACACGCTCCGTTAAATATCAAAGCCACAAAGGGAGTGTGAAAACGCTCATGAACTGTTGAAAGCTTACGAAAAAGCGCGTGATCTTCGCCCAGGGCGTAAAGGATTCGTCCGCCCGTGAGAATGTACCCGTTCAAGGCTCCAAACGTGGAAGCGACCACGAAAAAGGCGACCCACTTCCCTCCCCAATGACCTATCATCTTCTCCACCACCACGGAAGCCACCAACTTACTGGCCCGGATTTCGTCCGCAGAAAGGTAGAGGTAATACACCATGTTGATAAGAAGATAAAGAAGGATAACGCCCGAAAGCCCGCCGATAATAGCAAGCGGCACATTGCGCGCCGGCTCTTTGACTTCTTCCGCCACATAAGCCGCCTCGGTCCAGCCGCCGTAAGTCCACAGCACAAAAATAAGCGCCATGCCCATGGATTGAAGAGTGGAAAAGGAAAAACCATCGCCGTTCGCGAGCGGAAACGTGCGGCCCTGCTGAATCTCGCGCGGCAAAAAGAAAAAACCGAGCAGGATGATGGAAGCCAAGGCCAAAACTTTGATGGCGGTGAAAATATTTTGAATGCTTTTGCCGTATTTCAATCCCGCGATATTAGCGGCCGTAAGCGCAATAATGGCGGCCACGGCCGCGGCCCGGGTGCAGTCCTGCGGGAAGCCCAGCAAATAGCTCAAATATTCGGCGAACACAAAGGCGATAATGGCAATCGTGCCCGTGCGCTCCACAAAAAGCTTGGTCCAGCCAAAAAGAAAACTGACCAGAGGGCCGTAAGTCTCCCGGAGATAAACATAATCCCCGCCGGTTTTCGGGAAAAGTCCGGCAAGCTCGGCAAAACAGAGGGCCCCGGCCATGGAAAGAACGCCGCCCGCCACCCAGGTCAAAAGAATGGCCAGCGGATTCTCCAAATGCTGGGCAATGGCGTGAGGCACGCGGAAAATGCCTGCGCCGATAATACAGCCCACGACAATGGCGGAAGCATCCCAAAGGTTTAGCTCCCTGACAAAACGGGGGTTATTCATGAATGGCGGATAAGGTCTTCGGCTTGGTAATGATCCCAGAGGACTTTGCGGAAAGTGTCATTCTCATCCATCAGGAGAAACATCCTTTGCCTGATTTTTTCGACAAAGGGCTCGAGGTGCGGGTACTTTTCCTGATTGACGAAGAGGTGAATCTTGGCCACGTATTCGTCAATGACAACCGCGTTTTTACGTATCTGCTCTTTGATGATGACAAGCTCAACTTCGCTGAGCAGTTTGGTGGTATCGTCAAATGTAAGCGCGGTTTTCTTCGGTATTTCGTAGCTTAAATGGAATATCATAACGGTTTTTATACTGTGCTAAGTCTAGCACATCCATTAGAAAATCGACAAATCCCAGGGCTTTCTTAACGGCTAACCCGCAATTCTCATCACCAATGAGAATTGCGCTCTCTAAGAGCTGCTGAGCAAAGGCGTTATTGTACTAAAAGCGGTTGATGTGATTGATGATTTGCCGGATGCGGCCGTAACTTTTGCGGTTGAACGGGAACGCGATGCGCGGCAAATCCATGTCCTTGCCCTCATAAGCCTCTTCGGGAAAAGCCTTGACCGCTTCAAAACGCCCCTTGGAATTCAGCACATCCTGGAATTTGTCGTTAAGCCCGTCCACCATTTTGGGGGTTACCCTGAACGCGCGAATCACGAACATGTCGCCGACGTAGCGGGAGGAATGATAATTGGAATAAAAACGGATTATTTCTTCCACAGCCTCGTCAATATCCGTGGTGATTTTGAATAAATCCAAATCCTCTTCCGAAATATAATGATTGCCATAAACACATTTGCGGATAAATTTCAGCCACTCGCGCCAGTAAGGCTTTTTCGGATGATCCACCATCACAATAGGCATGGGCTGGGCCTTGCCGGTTTGCACCAAAGTCAGGGCCTCAAAACCCTCATCATGCGTTCCGAACCCTCCGGGGAATAGCGTGATAGCATGCGACTCCCGGATAAAGATAAGCTTGCGGGTAAAAAAATATTTCAGGTTGATGAGTTTCTTGTCTTCCCTGATAAAGGGATTGGCCTCCTGCTCGTGGGGAAGCCGAATATTAATACCGAAACTTTTTCCACGCCCCGCACCGGCATTGGCCGCTTCCATGACGCCGCTCGCCGCGCCCGTGATGACCATCCAATGCTTCTTGGCTATGGTTTTGGCAAAAAGCCTGGCCATTTGATATTCCTTGGACGTGCGGCTGGACCGGGCCGACCCGAAAACACTCACTTTGTAGATATGACGATAGGGCGTGAAAACCTTGAAAGCGTAGCGGAGCTCTTTGAGCGCCGTGTTGATGACCTTGAGATCGCCCCTCTCGGCCTTTTCGTCAATGAGCTTAAGCGCGGTGACCATCATTTCCTGAAACAGAAAGGAATTTTCAGCGCCGCCACGCTGCTGGACAAGCTCTTCAATGGCCTTGTCAAAATCCCCGCCCGCCTTATAAAAAATACTCATGGCCTCCCAATCACGTGAATTCCGAAAGCACCTCATCCGCTCTTTCCGGATTGGCCACTTTAAGAACCAGGCATCCGTGAGCCTGACTGTCGGTTGCCGTGCAGTACGCGTAATCGATATTGATATCCGCCTGAGCCAGATGCTGGGCAATTTCCGTTAGCACCCCCGGAGTGTTCTCCACGTCCAGCACCACAATATCCTGTTCAAGCACGTAAAAGCCTTCCTGCTCAAGCAAAAGAAGCGCCTTGGTAGGATTATCGACAAAAAAACGGACGACCGCATGGTCCACGGTATCGTGAATAGAAAGGGCGAGAATGTTGACCCCGTTTTCTGACAGCGTCGAACAGGTGCGCGCCAACATGCCGGGACGATTCTCGAGAAATACGGAAAGCTGCTTCTTGACGGCCATAAGATGTATTGAAATTATGATTCAAAAAAGGCGTAAATACAAGAAAAGAAAATCCCCGTTAAACTCCCGTTGAAAAGATTCCTGCCACGTGGCAGGAATCTTTTTGAAGCACAAACCGTGCGGTAGGATAATAAACCGTTTATTGGACAGCAGATACCTGATGCCCCAGAGAACCGGTATCAGAGAGCGGCAAGAAATTTCCTGGGCCGGTGAAGAGCGATAAAAGAATGCCCCCTCTTTTTCGCCCGGAGCAGTGCCTTATCCGCCTGGTCAATAAACTTCTGCGGAACAACTTCCTCTCCTCCATTGACCGAGTTTACGCCCAAACTCAGCCCGAGGTTGGCAGCCCCGGATTTCCCCTGCCAGGGCTGAAATATATCCCGGGCTCTCGTCCGGATGCGCTCGCACACGCGAATCGCGCCTTGCATGTCCGTCTGCGGCAGAATAATCGCAAACTCATCGCCTCCGTAACGGGCGGCAATGTCAATATCACGGATGGAAGATTTAAGCAAAGCAGCGATTTTTTTCAAAAGCTCATCGCCTTTGGGATGCCCGAAATGATCATTGAAAGTCTTGAAATCGTCCACATCCAGCATAACCAGGGAAAAAGGGAACCCGTGACGTTCCGAACGCCTTAGTTCAACACGTATCATTTGCTGAAAATAGCGGTGATTAAAAATCTCGGTCAAACTGTCAATCACAGCCTGCCGCTGCGTTTTTTCAAAAAGCAGTGTGTTGTCTATGGCGGTCAACGCATGAGTAGCCAAGGTTGTGAGAAGCTTCAGATTCTCGCCCGTGTTAACTTCCGAAAGCAGCCCGGCCAGATACGGATTCTTTGTTTGGCTCTGTTTAAGCGGCTTGTAAAGCTCAAACTGGCAGGCGCTATCTCCCATTGCCGCGCATTTTGTTTCCTGAATTTCGACTTTTTTTTGGAAAATCTTTTCAAGCAGCCCCGAAAGAAGTCCCGCCTCAAGAAAACAAACCGGACGTTTCAGTCCTTTCAGGCCGCGGCAGGTTATTCCCTGCCCGATGCTAATCATAACCTCATGGTCCTTGAGCCGCGGCGTTTGAATATGCGCTGCTCCCAGCGATTCAAGGGTATGGGTTACGTCATGGACGGAATTTACGGAAAAAGCTGCAGACATTTCCTTGCCCATGAGGTAGGCCGTCACCAGCTTGCGGCCAAAGGCCAAATCCTGAAGGACGATGGAACGGTAAGCATCAAAAAAAACATTACCGCTCTTTTTGCGGGACTTGATCAAATGGCCGGAAACTGATTTCTCCGGTTTTTTACCTTGAGTGATTTTAACGATTTCCTCCAAGTCTTCCGTAACCTGGGAAAGCCGCTCCATCACCCGGACACTCATCACTTTTCTTGAATCAACCACAGGACTCCTTAGAATATTTCAGATTATATCATCAGCTTTGATAATGCGGAACTTTAAATCAGAAAAAAATGGCAGGCCGCAAAGGTGATCGTTACGCGGTCTTTACGCAAATTGCTTGAAGCCAAAAGAAGCCAGGAGGATATAATGGCCAAACCGTTAGCGGAGACAATACCTAATACCCAGAAGAACTGGAACCAAGGAACAAAGACCCAATGAACGACTTTCGCAACTGGCTATTGAGCCGCAGCCATACCTTTGGCATCACGCATATAAATCTTTAGATATTTAGCAATTTCATTTGCCCACAGTGAGTGAGCTTTGCCATTCGGATGCCCTTCATTTGGTACTTGATAGTCTTTAGTAATGTTACAATGAGCATCAATCACTTCAATACTATGTTTCCGTAAAAAATCAGAATAAAATTGTCGGCCTTTGTCAGCACCTGTAAGCATGACAACGATTAGCTTCGCGTCATGTTTTTTCGCCAAATCTTGCATCTCGAGCAACAATTTTTTAGTTGTTTCCCTTCGGTTTCGCGATCTTCCGCGTTGGTCAGTTCTCAATCGGTAATGAATATCTATTAATAACTGCGGTAACGCAAAATATTCCTGTAAGGGAAATGTAGGCCACTGAACCGCAGGATGTTCTGCGAGTTGGCCCCTCTCATTTAAACTGCAATACGGCACAGCAGCGTGCTCCCTTTTTGAAAATTCGGCCAGGAACTTCAACCAGATGGCAGGAGCAATATTGCGCTCCTCATGGAAAATATTAAATCCATAGACAATGACGAGAGGTTTTATTCCCTGGTTGAAAAGTTTTCGTAATAAAAGTAAAGATTGATAAGTTCCATATCCGCCTATTCCAAAATTACCAACTCTAAAAAATGGAAATTCAGTTTGTAATTTCCATCCAAACGTCTCCGAATCGGATACCGCCCAACCTTGAGTATAAGAACATCCTAAAAGGATGAGTCCGTAATTAGCTATTGTCACATTTCCTGATGTGGCTCTTGAAGCATCTTCAAGAAAAGTATATTGTATTGAGGTGCCACCTAGCACATAAGACGGCGCAAGATATTTGCCAGCCTTTGGTATCCATCCTAATATAGGATCCGGTTTAAACATTGTTGGTTCTTGTAGATCTATTTGATGATATTGAAATGGTTTGTAGTGCTTTAACCGAGCCATAATTTCTGCACTGGTTAAGAACCCTGCCAACATAAATACATACAATGCGATGAAAAAACGCCTTTTGCTTGATATGTACATTAAAACAATCCTACCTTCATTGCGCTGCCGCCTCTCTGAGAATTTAAAATACATGCTACCGCCGGATATAGTGGACCCGGTTGTCTAGACCATTTTGTTGATGGAAATAAGATGGCTCATGACTGAGCCACTCCTACCTGCGACTGTCACCTTTTCTCCGAAATTGGCGGGTGTGTTTCGGCATGTTGTATCAGATAGTTGGTTTTTTGAATAAACCCAAGATTGTTAGTTAAATAAATAATTGTATAAAGTGTCAAAAGTATTTTTTTAAAGCGTATTTTGCAA
>ASOC01000025.1 GCA_000405945.1 Candidatus Omnitrophus fodinae SCGC AAA011-A17 | reverse complement strand
AGAACTCAAGTTATGATTGATTTTGATCTTGGTGTGTCAAAGGTCGTGTCGTATGACATTAAAAAAATTGATAGTGATTATTTTTCGGAGTAGTTTGTAACAAAAGGTGCCAGGCACCGCTAAGAGGGACAGTCATTGATGAGTGAGCTTTTATGATAACCCTTCTATTGATTTTGCTGCTTTTGAGCGGAGTAGCGGTTCTTGTTTTTAAAAAAGTCGGCAATTTGGCGTTGCGGTATTTTTTGATGTTTATTTTCCTATCCATTGCCGCCGTGATATTGTGGATACTCTGGACAGCACTTCGATCCGGGGAGATGTAGGCTTTAAAATACCGATAGTCCCAAATACGCGACATTCCTGCTGATTTTTTCCTCTCTCGGTTTGAATTTTCTTTAACTTCCCGCATAATCGGAGCGAGGGTTCGATCCGAAACCTCAAAAACAGATTGTCATCTCAGTTGTATATACAAAAGTATCGTGGTATTATAATCATGTCAGAGATTCGATGGAGTTTGACAAAGAGTGATAGGCTGAAAAGGGTTCGCGGCACCTCGTTCGAAGAGATTATTCAAGCCAGGCTTGTCGCTGTCAAAAAGCATCCGCATAAAGGGCATCAAAACATCATGCTGTTCGAGCATGAAGGATATATTTGGGTTGTCCCGTATGTGATGGAGGGCGAGGACATTTTTTTGAAGACGCTATATCCGAGCCGGAAGTATACAAAAATTTATAAAAGAGGTGAGATGTGAAGCGACGTATCAAGCTTAATAGGCAAGAGAAACAAATCGAAGGTGCTCTGCTTAAGGGAGAATATGTGGACGTTGACCGTGCGACTTTTCATGATATTGCTCAGGCTGTTGCGGCCCGAAGGAAAGACGCTGTTTTGAATCTGCGGGTAAATAGCCAGGATTTGGAGAGTCTTAAGCAAAAAGCCCAGAAGCTAGGCATCAAATACCAGACTTTTATCTCTGAAATCCTCCACCGAGTGGCGCAAGGTTAATACTTTTTTGTTAACCGGACGGCGCCTGCCCCCCGAGTAGAATTTTGTTGACACAGGCTCCATTTTCGGCGAAAATTTAAAGCATGAAGTACGTCCCGAGGCTCTTGGAAGAGAAAATTAGGCACACGATTTATCGGAACAAAAGCGTCCTTCTTCTCGGCGCGCGGCAAACCGGAAAAACAACGCTGATCCGCCGATTTGATTCGGATCTATCCATTTCGTTTGTGCAGCCGGATATAAGACAGCGTTACGAAAAGTCGCCGCATCTTCTTAAAGGAGAGGTCGAATCCCTTACCCCCAAAAAGAAAGGAGCGCCCCTCCTGGTTATTCTGGATGAAGTCCAAAAAGTACCGGTTATTTTGGATGTGGTTCAGGATCTGATCGACCAAGGCAAAGTCAATTTTATCCTTACAGGTTCGAGCGCCCGTAAATTGCGCAGAGGATCTCAAGTTAATCTTCTCCCCGGGAGGGTAGTTGCTTTCCGGATGGAGCCATTCAGTTTGCGGGAGCTTCCTTCTACAAACTTGATGGATAGACTTCTTTACGGGTCACTGCCCGGAATTTGTGCCGTTCCGAATCCGTCAGACCGGGAAACGGATTTAGAGTCCTATGTGACGACTTATTTGGAAGAGGAAGTGCGTGCCGAGGCCGTTGTGCGCAATTTAGGCCATTTTGCAAGATTTCTTGAATTGGCCGCTTCCGAATCCGGCGGCATCATCAACTTAAGAAAGTTATCACAGGAAATAGGCGTTTCCCACACGACCATCGGAGCTTATTATCAAATTTTGGAAGACTGCCTCATTGTCGAAAGAATTGAACCCCTGACGCAGAGCAAAACAAGAAAAAAACTTACCAAATCCGAAAAATTTTTATTTTTTGACCTGGGAGTCAGACGTCTCGCCGCCCGGGAAGGGGCAAAGCTTTCACGCGATACCATGGGCCGGATTTTTGAGCAATTTATCGGCCTTGAACTTTTAAGATCCGTGTGCGGGAAAAGTCCAGCGCTCAAAATACGGTTTTGGCGCGACCCGGATGGCCCCGAGGTCGATTGGGTCATTGACGAAGAAGGGGCTTATACTCCGGTGGAAGTTAAATGGACCGAGAATCCGGCGTCCAGTGACGCGCGGCATCTGGAAGTTTTTCTTTCCGAATATCCATCAGCCAAAACCGGCTACCTTGTTTGCCAGGTTCCCCGCAAAACAAAACTGAGCGATAAAGTTTTCGCTTTGCCCTGGCAGTCCGTGGATGAGCTTGTTTAAACCCCGTTTTCTCCATTCACAGTAGATAAAATTCTATTCTCGCGAGATAACCGCATTTTTTAGCCCCAAGAGTATTGTCCCGCCCGCAGCCGCCCCGTAATATTGGGCCATGCAAATCGAAAACGCAGTTCAGGAATCTTCAAATCGTAGTGATGTGGGAAAGGCTTTGCGCCGGCTCCGGCTGGGCTTGGAATGGAGCCAGGCCGAAGTCGCCGAGAAGGCGAATCTTTCCCGGAGCGCGGTGAACTCGCTTGAGAACGGGCATTACCGGAACATGACCCTGCAAAGCCTGCAGGCCGTGGCCGAGAGCCTCGGCACTTCGCTTGGGAAAATCCTCGCGCGCTCGGAAGCGCCCGAACCGTTTCCTATTAAGAAGGGAAGCGAAACACGCGGGGAATTCGTGCTCGACTACCCCGAAGCGGGGTTCCGCATCGTTTCCTGGCTTCCGAGGCGCAAGGAATTTTTTCTCGGTAATTTCTCGCTCAACACCAAATGTGAAATTTCAAACGGTATCCTTCCGCGCGCGGAGCTTCTCTTTTTCGAAACTTTGAGCGGCATCATGCTGGTGAGTTTTGGCGCCCGCGACGTGGTTTTAAAGGAAGGCGAATATCTTTTTTTTGACGGCAGGGAGGAATACCGGCTTTACAACCCGGACCCCATGCGCCAGGCCCGGGGGCTTTTGACGTCCTTTCCGTCATTTCTGTGAAAAAAGGAGAATGAACATGAAGAAAATACTTGTAATGATTTTTACCGCCGCGATTTCAATGGCCGTGACAGGACCGTCTGTTCTCGAGGCTTCAGTCCCGAAACTGCTTACCTATCAGGGGATTTTGAAGGACGCGAGCGGAAGCTATCTCACGGGTTCTTATGGTATGACTTTCAGAATTTACGGCGCCTCATCCGGCGGAAGCACTCTTTGGAGCGAGTCGCAGACGGGGGTGTCTGTCAGTTCGGGCAGGTTCAGCGTTGAGCTGGGGAGTGTGGGCGCTTTGAATCTGGATTTCAGCCAGGATTACTGGCTGTCCGTGCAAGTGGGAACGGATTCCGAAATGACTCCGCGCCAGCGCCTGACTTCCGCCGGATATGCGCTTATGGCCGAAAGCGTGGTCAATGGTTTTTCCCAGGCCCAGCATGACGCGCTTTCTCACCGGGACATCGAGGGCGTGAAAGCCAATGCCTCGAATATAGCCAAGACCAATTTCAAGCTGGACGCCTACACGCTGGCCTCGGCCAACAGCCTGGGCGACATGATTGTGGACACCTTCAATGACGCTACGGGTATCAATGCCGCAGCTTCTTCCGGTTATTCCTGGCGGGGCTCTCCCAACTATGACGTTACCGTTTCGTCATCGGGCGGGAATGTGATTGAGCAAAGCACGTCTGAAAATGACATGTTTGAGATGTTGAGCAATCAGAGCGCCTATTACAACGGTGTCGGAGAAAAGTTTCAGCATAATTTACAGGTTACGGTGGACAAAGTCGCCTTCAAATGGGCGAGATGGGGAAGTCCCACCGGTAACGTGCGTGTCCGCATTTACAGCGACAGCGCTGGGCTGCCGGGAACGCTGCTAGGGGAATCGGCCAATATCAATGTGGCGAATATTGCTTTGGGGTATCCGTCCTATGAAGAATACACCGCCACTTTAACCTCCGCGGTCACGCTAAGCGCGAACACGGCCTATCACGCGGTGATTGAGAATATCAATGCCTCGGGCGACGGTTCTAATTACGTGAAAGTTCGGCGCGCAGGGAGCGGCAATCCCTACGAAAAGGGATATCCGGTCGCGAAAAACAGCTCGGGCTCCTGGGCAAACACTCCCGGGGACGCTTATGACACTTATTTCAAGGTGTATGAACAGCCCGCGGCCGGGAGCGCGTCCGTGCAGTCCGTGGCTTTCAGTGTTTCCCAAGCGCCTTCGTCGGTGATGGTGATTCCGGATGAAACCCTGGGCAGCGGCTTGATCACTTATTGGATGTCGCGGAACAACGGCGCCACCTGGACGGCTTGCGCCAAAAACACCCTGGTCAGTATCGCGAGCCAGCCCAGCGGCACGCAGGTGAAATGGAAAGCTGCCATTTCGGGCGACGCCGAACTCAATTCCATCGCGGTTTCAATGTAAAAGGAAGGAGAAATCCCATGAAAAAGTTAACAGTCGCGTGTTTCATTCTGATAGTGACAGGCCTGTTCGCCGCCGCGCCGCTCCAGGCCAGGCCCGAACGGGTCAATCTTAAAGCCAAACATCAAAAGGAGGTTGAAAAAATTTCACGTAAAAATGCCGGGCGTGTGAATTTGACCAAAGTGCAGGACCCGGAGGCGCGCAAGGCATTCAAGGCGCTTTTTGACACGCTGAACTTAAAAACTCAAAACTGAAGGGGAATCCCATGAGAGCCATCATCTTTTTGAGTTTATTCACCCGGTTGTTTTTTTGCGGAATCTTTAACACCATTCTTTACGCGGACATAGCCGGCACAAATTACGCGGTAACCCGGGATTTTATTTCCGGCGGAGGAAGGCCCGCCGCTTCTGCCTCCTACAAAATAGAAGAAGGCAGCGTGGATTTTGTGAGCAAGGAGCCCATGACCAGCGTTAATTACAAGGTGGAAGGACAAATCGGCGGAAATCAATCGCCGGCCGCTCCCGTGATTGAGGCGGTTTCACCTGACACGCCTTCCCGCTTTTTCACGGACGAATCGCCTTCTTACACGGTGACCGGCTCGAATTCCGGCGCTGGCACGCTCGAATACTGTTTGCTTAACGGAAGCACCGTCAAAAGGCAATGGGCCGCGCAAAACGTGCTTACTTACGCGGTATCGAACCAGGACAAGGGAAGGCATTTTATTTCCATACAGGCCCGCAACAACGAAGGCGTTACTACGGGTATTAACCATGACCAGTATCTTTTCCGGAGGCCGCTCAAGTGAGGGCGGATGTTTAACATAGGAGATTGTTATGAAAAAAGTAATTGCTTCCGCCGTTATCCTGAGTTTTCTGGTCAATATCACGTTAAGTGACACCGCCTTTGCCGGACTTTACGGCTCCTCGCAAAGCACCGGCAACCCGGCCTCGGCCCAGCTCGGGCAAATCGCCCAAGCCTCGGGCGCGGCCAAGGCTTTTCAGCCCGATCTTTTCACGGGCCGCGCGCAGACAGGTATTCCCATTTTTGTGCCGCCCGGCCGGAAAGGCATCCAGCCTGCGCTTGGCCTTTCTTATTCTTCATCAGGCGGCAATGGCTGGCTGGGCGTGGGCTGGGGCCTGGACATGGGTTCTATCAGCCGTGATTTGAAAAAAGGCGCGCCCCGGTACGATGCGACTGATACTTACGCGGCTTCCTTTCAAGGTGTCTCTTCCGAGCTGGTGAGTGTGGCAGCCAACGAATATCGCGCCAAAGACGAGGCCATGTTTCTGAAATTCGTGTTTGATTCAAATGGGAACTCTTGGACCGTGACGGACAAATCCGGGACTCAATATCAATTCGGAGCCAATGCCTCAAGCCGTATTGAAATCGCGGGCAAGGGAACTTTCAAATGGGCGCTTTGCAAAGTCATGGACCCTTCGGGCAACAAAATGGACATCACTTACACCGTGGACGGGGGAGAGCTCTATCTTGACAAAATCGAGTACAACGCGAATGAAACCCAGAATTTCGCACACACGCATTCCGTGGATTTTGTGCTTGAGGACAGGACAGACAAGTCTTTTTCCTATATCTCGGGAGGAAGGATTGAACTCAATAAACGGCTTAAGGAAATTCAGGTCAAGGCGAAAGACGCGCAGGGGGTTTATCAGCTCGCCCGCAAATACGCGCTGACCTACAACACCTCGCCTTCTTCGCAGCGGTCGCGGCTTTATCAAGTGCGGGAATACGGCACAGACGGAACAATCACGCTGCCCGCCGTGACTTTCACCTATCAGGACAAGGCCCTGCAATTTGATGCCATGGTGGATTTTTCAGGGCTCAAGCGGGCCATTGAAAGCATTGATTATGATTTCGGCCGCGCCGTGACCACGTCGGGAGATACGCTTGTGGATATGGCGGACATGAATGGCGACGGCCGCGCGGACCGGGTGCAGGCCGCGGCCGGTAACGCGAAATGGAAATGCCAGCTCAATAACGGAACAAGTTTTGACGCTTTGGCGAACGCGGGAACGCTGGAAAAGCCTTCTTCCTGGAGCGGCTATGATTGCATCACCAAACGCACGGACGCGGGAGAGCAGGCCACCGAGCTTCTTGATATCAACGGCGACGGTTTGCCCGACCGCATCATCGCGCAGGACGGGAACATGGCCTGGAAAGTCCAAATCAACAACGGCAGCGGTTTTGACGCGCCCACCGCGCAGTGGAGCGGCATCCAGCGAATGGAAAGTGGGAATGTGCGTTACGATTATATCCGCTACACGCCCACGGGCTCGAATTTCAGCCAGACTTTGGTGGATTTTTTTGACATCAACGGCGACGGCCTGCCCGACCGCGTGCAGTCGCGTGAGGGAAACACCCATTGGAAAGTGCAGCTCAACACGGGCTCAGGCTTTTCCGCCCTGCAGGATTTCGGCCCCATTGAGAATGCGGTGCCTTCCGATACGAGGCGTACGGTGATCCGCTACACGGATGACGCTGGTGAGACCGTGGCGGACATGGCGGATATCAATGGCGACGGTTTGCCGGACCGCGTGATGTCCGTGGATTCCAACACCCACTGGAAAGTGCAATTCAACACGGGCTCAAGGTTTACTTCCATGCAGAATTTCGGGCCCATCACGCGCCTGATTCAGGGGGTGCGCAATGATCACATCCGTTTCACCTCAAGCTCGGGCGAGGCGCAGGTGGATCTTTTTGACATCAACGGAGACGGACTTCCCGACCGGGTACAAGGCACGGACAGTAACACTTATTGGAAAGTCCAATACAACACGGGCACGGGCTTTAACAGCACGCTTCAGGATTTCGGCCCCATTCAGTACATGACCAATTCTGTGCGCTACAGTTATCCGCGCTGGTATGACAGCTCGGGGCAAATTTCGCTGGATGTGATGGACATAGACGGTGACGGCCTGCCGGACCGTTGCCAGGCCGTGGCTTCCAACGGAGCCTGGAAAGTGCAGACGAACAAGGGGCCGTATCCTGATTTGTTGCAAACCGTGGAAAACGGGCGCGGCGGAAAAACAACGATCAAGTACGCGGTGTCAACGGAATTTGATAACCGCGAAGCAGCCCCCGGAGGCGAAGCCGTAGGGGGCAAAGACGCAGGCGGCGTAGAACGCCTGCCTTTTCCCGTGCAGGTGGTGAGCGAGGTGAAGCAAGAGGACGGCATGGGTCATTCCGTGGTCACGAATTACAGCTACAAAGGCGGCATGTTTGATTCGGCAAACCGTGAATTCCGGGGCTTTCGGGAGGTGACAGTCACCGATTCGGCAGGGACAAAGAGCATTCACACCTTTGGTCAAACGGACCACAACAAGGGAAGATTGCTGGCCAAAGAAGTGAGGGATACGGCCGGAAATTTATTCAGCAAAGAAGAAACAACCTGGGAAGACGCGCATCCGTGGGGAGAATCCGTGGACGTGCATTTTGTGCGCGCCGCTCAAGTGGACGCGTATCTGTACGACGGAGACGCAACCTTCAAGCACACGCGGCAAACCTTCACGTATGACGCTTACGGCAATTTGGCGTCAACCACCGAACAAGGTGACGTGGATGTGACCGGTGATGAACGCAAAACTGTGAACGAGTATGTTTACAGCACGGCAGCGCCCGGAGCGGGTTCGGGAACTTACATCGTAAACGCTTTGAAAAAGACCACAATTTGCGCTGCAGATTTTGCCACCAAACTTTCAGAGCGCTATTTTTACTACGACGGAGCTTCATCCATCGATACGGCGCCGGTCAAGGGCTTGCTCACCAAGGAAGAAGAGTGGCTTTCGGGCGGTGTGAATCCCTCCACGCAAATGGCTTATGACGGATACGGCAATATCGTCACCATCACGGACGCGCGCGGGTATCAAACAACCAATGAATACGAATCCACCTATCATTTATTCCTGACTAAAATCACGAATGCGCTGGGCCATACGCGCGAATTCACCTACGACCCGTGGATAGCGCAAATCACAAGCTCCAAGGATCAGAACGGGCAAGTGACCACCACGCAATACGACGCGCTGGGCCGGGTGACCAAGGTGATATCGCCGCTTGACTCCGCGTCTGAACCCACGCAGGAGATGAGCTATGATTTGTCAGCCACGCCCAACAAAACCACGGTTAAAATCAAGACCTCAAAACCGGGTGAGGCTTATGCCTGCATGACGATTTATTCTTTTACGGACGGCCTGGGCAGGGAAATCCAAAAAAGAAGCCCGGCAGAGAACGCCAATCAGCAAATCGTGACCGGCAATGTGTCTTTTGACAACCGGGGATTGGTGACCGAGCAGTGGAATCCTTATTTTGAAACCGCCTCTCAAACGTATGTGGCGCCTTCCGCATCCTTGCCCAAGGCTGCCTTTACCTATGACGCTGTGGGCAGGCGCACACGCGTGGATTATCCGGACGCTACTTTTTCTACCGTGGCTTTCAGCGATTTTGTAAAAACTGCTACCGACCCGCGCGGCAAGCAGGCACGATACACGAATGACGCATACGGAAGGTTGATCAAAGTGGAGGAATTCAGCGCAGGCGCCACTTACACCACGACTTACGAATACGACACACTCAATAATTTGAAAAAGACCACGGACCATGCCGGCAATCAGACCACGATTCAGTACGACACGCTGTCGCGCAAAACCGGTATGACCGACCCGGACATGGGTACCTGGGCTTATCAATACGACGCGAACGACAATTTGATAAGGCAAACCGACGCGAAAAATCAGACTATCACATTCACCTATGACGCTCTGAACCGCGTGACGGTGAAGGATGTGCCCAATGGAGCGGCGGATGCGGCCTATACCTACGATGACCCCGCCATTCCTTATTCAAAAGGCCGGCTCACCAAGGTGGATGACGGCTCGGGCAAGCATGAATTCAAATACGACGTGCTGGGCCGTGTGACCGAGGACAAAAAGACCGTGGACAATATCCCTTACACCTTCACGCGTACTTATGACGCCATGGGGCGGGTGCGCGCGCTCACGTATCCGGATACCGAGGTGGTGACCTACGCCTACAACGGATTCGGAGACGTTGAAACTATTCAGGGTGTGAAAAATGCCGTGACCACGGATTACGTGAAGAACCTGGATTACAACGCGGCCGGGCAAATCACCTTTATCAAATACGGCAATAACGTGACGAGTGACTACACCTACAATCCCCAAACTCTGCGCCTGGACAAGATTCAGACTAAAAAATCAGACGGCGTGACAAAACTGCAGGACCTTTCCTATGCTTTTGACGCGGTGGGGAATGTGACGCATATTTCCGACCTGGTGAATGCCATGTCGCAGGATTTCACCTACGACGACTTGAACCGGCTTATTCAGGCCGTGGGCTCGGCTTATGGCACGCAAACTTTTCAGTACGACGCGGTGGGGAATATGACGCGCAAGGCCGGATTGAACATGAACTACGGCGAAGCAGCCCCCGCAGGGGGCGGGCAAAGCGGCGCCAAACCGCACGCGGTTATGTCCGTCACAGGCGCCAGCCTTCCAACCTACTGCCAAGACAATCAAGGCCCGTGCACCTTTGACTATGACGCGAACGGTAACATGACCCGCCGCGCCTCGGACACGCTTGCGTACGACTCCGAGAACAGGCTCAAGGAAGTGCGGGCCTTTGAACCGGCGCAAGAGACGCAATCCTACACGCTCCATGAGGGCTGGAACCTGATTTCTTTCACGTATCTTCCGGATGACAAATCCATCACGAATGTTTTATCCTCGCTCACCTTTGGCGCGGATTATGACCAGATTTCCACAGGGTCCCCTCTCCCCCCGGGAGAGGGACAGGGTGAGGGTGGGCAATGGAAGCATTTCGTGAATGATCCGGATTTCAATGACTTCACCTCGTTTGAATACGGCAAATCCTACGAAATTTACGTGACCAAAGCCGGAGGTGTGACTTTTTCGGTAACGGGCAAATCCCCGGCCGTGGATATCACGACTCAAATCAAAACGGGCGAGAATTTCATCGGGCCTGGCGTGAAAGAGGCCACGGCCGTGAGCACAGTGCTTGCCGGCCTCAGCTTTGGCGCGGATTATTCCGATATCAAGCGCTTCAATGCATCCACCCAGAGTTTTGAGCTTTATTCCCAAGGCGCTTTCTCCACCTTTGAGCCGGGCAAGGGCTATGTGCTGGTTGGCTTGCGTGACGCTTCCTTTAATTACGGCGAAACCGAGAAAGTGACCACCTTTGTCTATGACTCGGCCGGTTCGCGGGTAAAAAAGGTTGAAAATAATTCCACAACGGTTTATCTTGGTAAGGATTTCGATGTCCAAAGCTCTTTGACACCGCAAGGCGGTGCTGCTTCGCTGGCATCCAAATATATTTTCCTGGGCAGCCGGAGAATAGCCACCAAAGACTCAGGCGGCATCCTGCTTTTCATACACGACGACCACATCTCATCCTCCAACGTGGTTACGGATTCTTCCGGCAATCAGGCCGCGCTCTACGAATACGACCCTTACGGCGCCACCGTCACCCACACCGGCACCGCGGACCTCAAACACCGCTACACCGGCCAGGAAGCCGACGACACAACCGGCCTCTACTACTACAACGCCCGCTACTACGATCCCCAGTTGGGGAGGTTTGTGAGCGCGGACCCAACGGTTCAGCATCCCACCGATCCCCAGGATTTAAACCGTTACGCCTACGCGCGGAACAATCCGGTCATGTTCAATGACCCGACGGGATTGGGCTTTTTCGCATCGTTTCTTGGGGTTGCTGGTGCGGCTCTTGGCTATGCCGTGGCAGGTCCATTGGGCGCCATTTTTGGAGGCGCGTTTTATGGAGCATTAGGCGGTTTGGCCGATGCCGCCATAGCCGGTCAAAGCTTGAAGCAAGGCGCATTGCAAGGCGGCATTAACGGCGCGATGATCGGTGTTGAAACAGCGATGGCTGGTAATTACGCAACCGCGTCCGGCGGGGGTGGCGGTGCAGCTAGTTCACCACAGACTAAAATTCTTGACGCCAGGGCGATTGAGGGTGTGCGATCTATAGCCCCGGAAGCCGCACAATCCATCGGAGAGACAGGAACAAGCTCCATTGGACAAACCATTATATCCAACATTATTGGAGAAAGTCTGGCGTATGCGGCGCCACCCAATGAAATCCATTTAGAGGCTTATTCGCGGCCCGCTAAATTTCTAGGAATGCGGCACCTATTTTTATATGACCGGACGAACAACCGTATCTGGGAAATGGTATCCAGCTGTACGGATGGTAATCGTGCCACATGCGGCTTGCCGGGAGCACCGTTGGGATTCATCAAAACGAGGATGCGTGAAGGCGCCGATCTTGAGGAATATTTGAGCAAATGGTCTAACGAGTACAGAAAGGAATACACAGTGAGTGTGCAACAAGATTCTTTCTATAAAGCTATCGAGATGTACGAGCAACGGAACAAAGGCCTTCCCTATAATCCTGCCTGGCAAAACAGCAACTATGCCGCAAGACATGTCGTAGAAAGGAGTGGCGGCCAAGGACAAAGCGTTTCGAGTGCACCCAAATCCGCATTTGACGTACATCCGGCCTTGGCAGGCACCAGATGATCACCCTCCTATGCTCGTTCTTAGTGGTCGGTTTTTTTTCATTCGGCTCCGGTTATGTCGGCGATGAGGATCTTCACCGGGAATTGTCACGCAAAGCCGAAGAGCAAAACTGGCAAATTATCACGGGCGGCAATGAGGTCTATGTGATTAATATAAAAAGTCGAGAGAAAACCTCGATCATGACGATAGCAGAGCAAAGCAAATACGTATGGAGTGCGGCAGCTTTATCGTCAGACGGTGCGTGGCTGGCTTTAGAACGTGGTTCCAAGCGACTGCCGTATAAAACAGATATTGTCCTCATTAATTGGAGAAAGTTTCTCCAGTCGTCGAAATCCTTTAGGGAACTGGTTCAGCTCCCTCTCCCGGATTTGCATGTGGACGGTTTTACCTGGGCCCCGGACAAACATTCTCTCGCTATAAAGGCACGCAAAATTAGCAATGAAGACGAACCTGGCAAACCGAAGCACCCCTTTAAAGTCTATGAGTTTTCACTCGAGACAGAAGAGCTGAGAGAGCTTCCGATTGAACAAATTAATGCTTTAGCTCCCCATGCATGGTCGGCAAGCGGTTTGCTGGTCTATAAGTCAGATGATAATACGATCAAAAGACATGATGCAAAAGAGCTTGGTCAGGTTTTACCGGTTATCAGCAATCTTGCCATGTTCGATTTTAATTCAGGCAAAGTGACAAGTCTTTTCCTTGGACGTTTCCCATCATGGAATCACAAGGGGCTCATGACCTATATGGAATCGCCCAAGGAGGATCTAGCTGTTTTGGCCCCGCCCAAGGTCGGTTCAGATGAAGGGCATCGGTACAGGGATCATTATTACATTTACAATCCTGAGACTGGTGAGCAGAAGCTATTTTTGAAAAATAAACACCCGCGCGGTAAAAACGGATCCATTTTTAGCCCCATTACCTGGTCGCCGGATGATCAATATATTTTGTATGGAAGGCAAACAGGTTTGACGGGAAGCTTTGACGACCTTTATGTGATGGAGGTTGCCACGGGAAGAGAGACCTTGATTTGCAGGGGGGTGGATGTGCTTTATGCCGGACATGCTTCATGGGTAGCGATTGATCGAAATAAACGGGCAAGCGTTCTGCGGGGAGGGGTAAGGAAGTAGCCGCCAAGCGGCGAAGACAGAAAGTTTTTATCCGCAACAAATAACGCCGCACTTTGGAATCCCGAGTCAATCTACTGCCAATAGTAAAGCGTTGTAGGCAGCGCCATCAAAATTACTCCTGAGTTTCTCGAAATTTCTCTTTCAGCTCTTCATTGACTCTTTGAACGGCTTCTGCTTGTGCCCGGAATGCCTGCGCGGCAAACCGTACGGAACGAAGTTCGGCCTCGAAATATTTTTCGATGGAGGAAAAAGCTGCTGACAGTAGGTTTTCTTTGGAAAATGGTTTGAGAAGAAAAGCGTCGACATGGAGTTTTTCCGCCTTCTTTTTTGCCTCTTCGTCATCATATGCGGTTATGACTATGAGTCGAGGGTGGTAGTCCTGTATATAATTTGAATAATCTTCCAAAAGATCCATCCCGGAAGCCGGCCCGAGGCGGACATCCATAATGATAATATCCGGCTTCTGTTCCTTGATGAGATTCAAGCCTTGATTGGCTGTAGTGGCGGTTAAAATAAGATAACCCTTCAAGGTGGTGGTGAATGTATTGCCAAGGGAACGTAAAACTTCAATGTCGTCATCCACAATTAAGATTTTAAACAAGGATATTTCCCTCCCAAATAGGAATACATATGGTGAAAGTAGTTCCCACACCGGCCCGGCTTGTACAAGTGATGGAGCCGCCAAATTTCTCAATAATCAGTTTGCATTGATTAAGGCCGATTCCTTGCCCACGTGGCCCCTTGGTCGTAAACCGGAAATCAAATATTCTTGGTAAAATATCGGCAGGAATGCCGGAGCCCGTATCTGAAAACTCGATTTTCAAAAAGCCGGCTATTTCAGAATCGATATCAGCCTTTACGGTTATTTTCTTTGCATTCTTGCCGTTCATCGCGTGAATCGAGTTCTTGAACAGATTTACAAAAACCTGCGTGAGCAGAGTAGGGTTGCCCTTGAGAGGGGGCAGACCGCGTGGAATATCCTCGATAATTGGAATTTCGTGACTCACTTGGTGAAGTTCCATGCCGATCAGAGCCCGGGAATCCTTGAAAAAGGTTTTAAAGTCAAGTGGGCCGATTGTTTCTTTGTCATCTTTCTGCATTTTATTCAGCGTGTCGATCACAAGATGAATATGCCGTGTGTTGATCTTAAGAGTTTCTATGTCCGATCTCAATTTGTTCATAAGCTGAAGATATTGGTGCCGTGTATCATGATCAAAAACAGACTCCTTTTTTTTAAGGATGTCAAAAAAGCCGACAAGGATATCCTGTTCCAGTTCCTCGATTTTATGGAATACAGGGAGAAGGGGATTAAAGACTTCGTGGGCAATGCCTTTAACGAGATCCGAGACAAAGCTCATTTTTTCACGATGGATGAGCTCAAGCTGCATCTTTTCTATTTTCTCACGAGATTTGATCGCCTCATCAAATAGTCTTGCATTGCTTAGCGCAATGCCAACCTGGCTCGCTACGGTTGGCAGATAATCCAACTCTTCCTGCGTGTACTCTTCATCCGATTTCTTTTTCCCCAAGCTCAGAATTCCGATCATGACCTTGTGGACATAAAGAGGGATACAAAGCACGGCGTTTAGTTCTTGCAATGCAGCCAAGACAACGGCGGGCAGGTTTTTTTTGGCCGTTTCGTTATCAAGATTGATAATATCGCCATGCTGGGACAAATACTGGATAAAAAGGTCGTCGGAAGCGTATTTAGTCTCTTTTTTTGTAGTATTGAACGAATTTAAAATATCGTAGGCTTTATTGTGCTCATCGGCCAAAATGATAGCCCCGGATTCAAGTCTTAGAGACTCGCGCAATGTTGATAAAATGGTTTTACCGGCTTTTTCTATATCAAGAATGGTGATGATAGTATTTGAAAGCCTATTTAAGATGGCTTTAATACCCTCCTTTTTTTGGAACAGGAAGTGGTCAGTTAAGCTGACCATGAAATTTTTTAAAGGTGCGCTGGCAAAAATCAATAATGATGCAGCTAACGCAAATATCCACACTTTTTCTGTGTCATGTGACCCTTTAATTAGAACATCAGTAATTAAAAAAGAGATGAATGCGAAGCTACCGTAAGAAATCAAAAATATTCCGGCAAATACAATGGTTTTCTTAACGACAACATCGATACCCAGTAAACGGTGCCGAAGAATGGCATAGGCAAGAATCGCTACGTAGACTGTCACGAGAATATTTAAATGAGGCGGAAATAATGTAACGTTGAACCACGGAAGCCAGTTTGTTGAACCGCCCAGATAGCCAATCAGGGTTGAGATGAAGACATATTTAATTTGATTTGATCTTTGACCGGCTGCGTTTTTGTAGCCGCTATGCAAGTGTAGAAGGCCGTACAAAAATTGCACCAGCCAGAAAACAAAGTAGATATAGAATAAGTTTTCAGCGACGGGCCAGTATCCCCAAATGTTTTTTTTGACCACAGTTTTAAATAATAAGTCATAAAAGGTCGCGTAAATAAAAAACATATTAACAAGATGGCAAGCCCAAAGAGTTGTGTTTTTTCTTCGCGTGCTATCCAGCAAAGAAAAAACAAATTCAAGATATGCTGAGTTGATCAAAATGATCCCGCTCGTCAATATTTTGAACGCAAACAGAGCTTCTGCTTGGCTGCGGGCTAGACCCCAAAGAAAGTAGCCGATGCTATATAAGGCTACGGTTAGTCCGAAGAAAAAGTAAGTTTGATTCGTGTGCTGTTGCGGTCGTTTTGAAAAGACAAAGGCTGCAAGACTTAAGCTAGTAAGTGTATTTAGAAGTCCTGTGAAACTGGCAAATGTCATTTATTTTACTTCCGTGCCGTGCAGATATTGTTCATTTGCCACTGGTCGCGCAAAATAAAAATTTGGTCAAATCCAATTCTGTGAAGTAAACTCCTCCAGTAATCGGGTTTCCGATAATACAGAGTCCATTCCTCCCCGGATGAAGTTGAGGCTACTTTTCTCATCAATTTTCTTGAACTTAAATTTTCGTAGGAAGAAAAAATAACCAACCCTTTGTACGGTAGGAAATCATAGATTTCTTTAAGCATTTTTTCAACTGCGTTGGCATCGAAATAAATAAAAAGGCCGGATGCGATCACTACATTAGGTTTCCAGCGTACTCGCAAGGACATATCTCTTAAATGGTTCAAATGGAAAATGTCGCCCTGAAAGAAACGGATGTTACTTAACTGCGCTCCGGCGGCCAGATTTTCTCCCAACTTCACACATGTTCTATCTTTATCAATGCAGAGAGATTCAATATCGCCATTCTGATGTTCATCTGTTAGCTCGCGTAAGTATCTTGCGCCGCCCGAAGCAAGATCAAGTACATGCGTTTTTTTGTTGGCTAATTTATTATTGTAAATCTCATTCCACAGGACTCTTTTGATATCTTCTTTCCTTCCTCTTGTGGCTTGGACCGCGGGCAGGTTAAGCAAAACTTTATCAATATAGCGGCCAATAATAAATCTACCTTCCGGATGGTTATTGTACATGTGTTCAAAATTTGCGCCGGATTCTGCGCC
Source organism: Candidatus Omnitrophus fodinae SCGC AAA011-A17 (assembly GCA_000405945.1). Classification (GTDB taxonomy): domain Bacteria; phylum Omnitrophota; class Omnitrophia; order Omnitrophales; family Omnitrophaceae; genus Omnitrophus; species Omnitrophus fodinae. The sequence continues at coordinate 7,378 of ASOC01000025.1, read as the reverse complement.
GGTGATGATTGTGCCGTAGCCGAGCTTCGAAAGCTTAAGAAGATTTTTGAGGATATGTCGGTAAAAAAAATTCTCAATTCTGGCAAGAATCCTTTTGATCATTTTAGATATTTTCGGACACTGGTTAGGAAGTCATCCATGTCAAAAGGTTTGTAGAGGTAATCCACATATCCGACCTCTTTTGCCGCTTCTTGTGTTGAGTCGCCCTCATAACCTGTGATAAAAATGACTTGGCTCTGGTGACCATTTGATTTAGTGATAAGTTCCCTGATGTGCTTAACTGTAGCAATACCATCAAGGCCGGGCATGCGGATATCAGCGATAATCATATTAAATTCTTTATTTTTCCGGGCTTTTAACTTTGCGATTTCCTCGAAGGCATCCTTGCCGCTGTCAACAGTGACTACATTTAAAAACCCGTCTCTTTTGAGCAGTGTTTTGAGCGTTTGCCGTACTAATTCCTCGTCATCGATTACAAGGATGTCCTTTTCCAAGAAGTTTTCTTTCGGGGGCTGATAGGAGCAGAATTCTTCGAAGAATTTTAACGTTTCTATTTGAATTAAATTCCACTTGTCGTTATGAAAATGATTACGAGATCCTGTGATGTACAGTTTTGAAGGTACCTTTTTATTTAATTTTTCATAAAGTTCATGTGTTTTGCACACGTTCATTACCTCGTCATACTCGCCACGGAAGAGCAATGTGGGAATGGTTAGGCGAGTAGCATAATCAATGATATCCACCGAATGGGCGATCTCATAAGCGAAATCGTACCAGCTGTCGGATTTAAGCATGCCGTATCTATGCGGAATTTCTAATTCTTGACGCGGTATTTTACCTTCGAGTAAAAGAATGAATAAATTTTTGTCATCCATAAAACGTTCGATGGTTGGCGGAATGACTCCTTTGCTTTTGAAGAATTCTTTTGCCTCTTGATTGAAACCGCTTTCAAACCAATATAAAAATGAATCCTTAAGGCAAGTGACTGTCGTGACAACGCTCCCGAATTTGATTCGTTTATCTTTGAGCGAGGCTAGTAGCGTAATAAGCGCACCAGTACTATGTCCAATGACACAGATTCGCTCATTATCTGGAAATTTATAGTGTTTTACTAAAAAATTAATGCTTTCGATTAAATCCTCAACGGAATTTTGTAAGGTCCATTTGCCAGGCGTTCCAGCATGGCCACGTAGATTGTATGTGAGCATGAGATAATTATTATCCGCAAAATATTGGCCATTGATAGCATATTGCCGATCGCAATATCCGAGTCCATGTGTGAATACGACAATGCCTTTGCATGCCTGCAAATCAACAGGGCGGTAGACTTTGCCTTTAAAAAGCGATTTACCGCACAGGTATTCCACTCTCTCCATAAGACTTATTTAAAACCGTACCTCCATAAATCGTTATAAAATTAACATTTTCAGCTAATTCGGTTAATTCAGGCCACCCTATTCTTTATCGTCTAATTGGGTTATAAAGTAACACTTTCTTTTAATCGCCTCAACCCCCAACAAAAAAAAGAAAAAAGGTGATACCGCCGGGGGGACCGTTGCATATGTTTCTCCCCGTCGGCTGCCGTCCAGTATACAGTATATGGTATAATTCCCCATGCTGGACACCCTAACCGCCTACGTTCGTTTGCGCGATTCTGTCAGAAAAACCCTGCTCGAGGGCCAGCGCCTTATCGAATTGCAAAAAGTTAAAACCTATTGGGAAACAGGCTGTCTCATCAACCGCCACATTCTGCAGCACAAAGACCGCGCCAATTATGGCGTCCAGGTTATCCGCAAACTTTCGGAAGACCTCAAGGTCAGCGAGCGCGTCCTATATCAGGTACACCAATTTGCCCGCGCCTTCCCAATTTTGAACGGCCGTTCAAAATTGACATGGACCCACTATCGTGCCTTGAGCAGGGTAGAAGATCCCAAAGAAAGGGCGCGCCTCATCGACCAAGTCGAGCGTGAGCACTGGGCCGGCGACTTGCTGGCTTCCGAAATCTCAAAACGCAGCCAAGACATCCGCGAAATCACGCCCCCGCCCAAAACAAACTTCCGCTTCATCCCCAAACGCGGCAAACTCGACACCTACCAAACCGTCCAAACCGAGCAGGGATTGCTCCTCGACCTGGGCTTTTCCACCTTTATCCAAAGGGCCGGCCTTGAAAAACTGCCCATCCCGCCCAAATCCGACCTCCACACCTACCGCGCCACAGTCGAAAAAGTCATCGACGCCGACACCCTCTGGACGCGCATTGACCTGGGCTTCCATATATTCGTGCGCCAAAAACTTCGCCTCCGCGGCCTTGACTCACCCGAGCTAAACACCCCCGCAGGCCAGAAGGCCAAAAAATTTGTCGAAACCCAATTAAAACTTGCCGGTGCCATCATTGTCACCACCACCAAACCCGACAAATACGACCGCTATCTTTCTGATATCTGGATCGGCGATGTGAACCTCAACAAACTTTTACTTGAGCAAGGACTGGCCAAACCCATGGGGCAAATCACCGAAGAGCATTGGACGGATTTGAATATGGGGCGGTTTTGAATTTTAGGATACCTTTGGGCCGATGAGGAGAGACATTACCGTGAAGGCGGGTATAGCAAGACCCATATATTTTGTATTTTTCGGAGATTAGCAAAAGCTATTAAATATGAAGCTTGACTTGGACATGCGCGCAGGCGGGACGGCGTCCGGTATGTAAAAATGACATGAAAATGACCATGAAAATTGAAAGTGACAGTTTCAATTTTCATGGTATCATTATTCTATGATCAAGCGTCCGAGATTGATAGAGCAGGTTCGAAAAGCCCTCCGGCGGAGCCGGGTCGTTGCTTTGCTGGGGCCGCGTCAATGCGGCAAGACCACGCTGGCCCGCGAATTTTTATCTGTAGGGCAAAAGAACTATTTTGATTTGGAGGACACGGATGATTTATTGCGGCTGGAGGATCCAAAATCGGAGCTTGCAAGTCTCCGCGGCCTTATTGTCATTGACGAGATCCAGCGCAAACCGGATCTCTTTCCGCTCCTTCGCGTGTTATCAGATCGCAAACCGCTTCCCTCAAAGTTTTTAATCCTTGGGAGCGCAAGTCCCGCACTTTTGAGGCAGTGTTCAGAATCGCTTGCTGGAAGAATCGAAACGATTTCGATGAGTGGTTTTTCACTTGAAGAAGTGGCGAATCGCAAATTGGGAGATCATTGGTTTCGCGGCGGCTTTCCTCATTCTTTTCTTGCCGCCTCTAATGAGAGCAGTTTTGCGTGGCGCAAACAATTCGTGCAAACTTTTCTCGAGCGCGATGTTCCACAAATGGGGCTCAACATTCCGGCACCTATATTTCGCAGATTCTGGGCGATGTTGGCACATAGTCATGGACAGATATGGAATGCCGCCGATCCTGCCGCTTCTCTTGGCGTTAGTCAGCCGACAGTGCGAAAATATCTTGATTATCTTGACCATCTCCTTATGGTTCGCCAGCTTCAGCCGTGGCATGAAAATCTTGGGAAAAGACAGGTTAAGGCCCCCAAGATTTATGTTCGCGATACAGGACTGTTGCATTTGCTGCTCGGGATTCGAAACAAAAAGGAGTTTCAGAACCATCCCAAACGCGGGATGTCGTGGGAAGGGTATGTGATTGAGGAATTATTCAAAAGGGCGCAGCCGGATGATGCCTATTTTTGGGCAACGCACAATCGCGCGGAATTAGACCTTCTTTTTCTCAAAAATGGAAGGAAAATCGGTTTTGAGATCAAACTGAGTGACCGCCCGGGTTTGACTCCGTCGATGCGCATCGCTGTTCGTGATTTAAAATTAGAAAGGTTGTTTGTCATTTATCCCGGCAAGAATAATTATGGTTTAGATAAGCGCACCGAGGTGGTTTCCATATTTGATCTTGAGAAGATCAATCTTCTCGAGCACTCAAGACATGGCAAGCGATAGCCTTTTCACCTCACTTTATGCCGAATAACGATCTCGACCCAATCAAAAAGAAGCTCGATGAGTTGGATAACAGGCTCAACACCACGTCTTATCTCATTTTTAGCTACCTTCATGCGCTCCTCGCTTTGCTGAACGATAAGGAACTGACTAATCAAGAGGAGTTCAAGGAGTATCTCGGTAAGTGTAAGCAGGAGATCGCCAAGATGATGCAGGATGCGCAGTTTTTGGACACGATGAAGGATTTGTGGCCGAAGGATGAGAAGGATGATAAATGAACAGCGCTTTCTGCCGATGCATAATGTAACTTTATGCGTGCCGAAAACGGGAAGGCTTTTTTAAAGAAATACCTTCACAGTGCGTGGATGCCCTCCGCCTTGCTCATCCTTTGCGGGGCGATTCCTGTCCTTGCAACAATTTACGCGAGAGGTATTTTAAGCGGGGAGAAGGAGCCCTCGGTTTTTTTAGTAAAGGTCATCACCGCATTGCTTTACACGGCCCTCGTGCCTATGGCTGTCACTTCTTTGGGACTTTTGATGACCGGGGTCTATCAGACATTGAACGCTTACTGGTTCAAGGGGCTTATCAATCTCGTGTTTTCGATTGTTCTGAACCTGGCTATTTTTGTCCTGTTTTTGCGTGGGTATATAGCCCTTCCTTAACGCCTGATGCTATTTAATTCCTTTGAGTTCATTCTGTTTTTCGCGGTGGTGTACCTTCTTTACCGCCTTTCAAACCACCGTCTGCAAAATTTTATGCTTTTGGCCGCCAGTTACCTGTTTTATGGCGCTTGGGATTGGCGTTTTCTTGGCCTGCTTTTGTTCACAACGGCGGTTGACTATGCTTGCGGCCTTCTTATCGATCAAGCCCGGGATGATAGACAACGCAAGTTGATTTTAGCGGTTAGCATTTGCGTTAATCTCGGCGTTCTCGTTTTTTTCAAATATTTTGATTTTTTCAGCCAAAGCCTGAACCAACTCGCCCTTTCCGCCGGAATCCGTCTTGATATGCTGACGCTCAAAATTATTTTGCCCATAGGAATATCGTTTTACACTTTCCAATCCATGAGCTATACGATTGACGTTTACCGCCGCCAGCTTAAGGCCGAGAAGAATTTTTTTGATTTCGCGCTGTACGTCTCTTTTTTCCCTCAGCTGGTTGCCGGCCCAATCGAAAGGGCCGTTAACCTGCTGCCGCAAATCAAAGCCGAAAGAACGGTTTCTTCCAGTCAAATCGATGAAGGCATGTGGCTTATCTATTGGGGGTTTTTCAAGAAAGTGTTTGTGGCCGACAATCTGGCACTGATTGTCAATGAAGTTTTCGCTAAAACCGGCATTTTCCCCGGCGGGGAAGCTCTTGTGGGCGTTTACGCTTTCGCTTTCCAGATTTACGGTGATTTCGCGGGGTACTCGGATATCGCCCGCGGGCTGGCCAAACTGATGGGCATTGAATTGATGGTCAATTTTAAATTTCCCTATTTTGTCACCAACCCGCGCGATTTTTGGCGCAACTGGCATATCAGCCTGTCAACGTGGCTTCGGGATTACTTGTATATCCCGCTAGGCGGCAGCCGTGGGTCGCGTTTAATCACCTACCGGAATATTTTCATCACCATGCTGCTGGGCGGTCTGTGGCACGGCGCGGCCTGGCATTTTGTTATTTGGGGGGCTTATTGCGGGCTGCTTCTCATGGCGTACCGGGCACTGGAGTATAAACCTGTTTCCCGGGTTTTATCTTTCGCCGCCGTGGTTTTTATGTTCCATTTAACCTGCCTAGGGTGGCTCATTTTTCGCGCCGGCTGTATGACGCAGGCCTTTAATATGCTCCGGAATATCCTGCTCCATTTTTCCTGGAGCCCGGATGCCGGCTATTATTTTCTGAAAATGTGTTTTGTAATTGTTCCGCTTCTTGCGTTGCTTGTGATCGAGAGGGTGAAAAACGATCATCTTGCTATTCTGAAATGGCCCGCTCTGCCTAAATGGGCGCTTCTACTGTTGATATTTTATCTCATCACCATGTTCGGAGAATTCGGTGGAAAGGAGTTCATTTATTTTCAGTTTTGATCGCGCACTCCACCTCGTCTACGGCTTAGCCAGCCGGTACTTGAGACTGGGCAGTTACTATGTTTGGCATTATTTTTTTCTTTTCTTCCTTATACTTTCATTGATTCTGGTTTGGTGCCGCTTCAGACATCGCTTTCGCCCCCGCTGGCGGCATTTTTCAATGGCTGTTATCTTAGTTTTTCTAACCCGTGTCATGCTTTTTGATAATCCGCTGGCCTGGCGCCACTATATGCGCGTGGTTCCGGAAGATACCTTGAGTTGGCTCAGTGCAAAACAAGCCCTTGATGAAATTGAAAAACGGGAGTTAATTTCTTCAAAGCTTAATTATCTGATCATAGGTTCCAGTCTGACTTATACCGCTCTTTATGCTTTGCCTAGTCTCGATCCGTATTCCAACCGTCTGTTTGTTTATGGAATGCAAGTCATGGAATACGCTTTTTGCGAAAAAAAAATAGAGGCCTTCAATCCCTCTCGGATTCTTCTGTATATAACAAACTATGATTTGGGTCACATCATCAGGGATGATAGATGCGGATATTTTTATTCATTTGAAGGCTTAAAATTCCGGCTCCTTTTTAACGAGAAAAAATGGCCGTTTATTTCCCAGCACTGGCAGCGGCTTATGGGGAAAAGTTTGACGGGATATTTCCTCCCGGAATATCGGTATTCGTTTATTTTTCGTCAATATCTCGAATGGTTTCTAGGCCGCCCGACACCGACGAAATATGCAGGTATGACTCCGGAACAGACCGTAAGATTCAAGATAAATATGCAGAATCAAGACATTCGAGGGCTATCAAGAACCAGTCTCGATATTAATCTGTTTTTTTTAGATTATTTCCTGCGGTTTTGCCGTAAAAAGCGTATCAACGTGGTTATGCTGGAAGGACGCATCAACCCTCTGGCCGAAACTCCGCAGAGCAGGGAATTGAGTCTTATGGCGTTTCAAAAATTAAAAGAAGTGGCGGATAAATACGATCACGTGCGATTTGTGCCGGTATCAGAGCTTATGCCCTTGGAGCCGGAAGATTTTCGGGACATGCTTCATGTGAAAGAGGAGTCCAGCAGCGTTAAGTATTCACAGAGCGTGATGAATTACCTGCAGAAAATGCCGCCCTTTCCCGATCGTTAAACGAGGGAAGGGTGGATTGGAAGGTTGCCTCCCAAAAACGGCAGGCCGTAGCGGCTGAATGCCGGGCTTAATCTTGAATCGGCCCGCTCTGCCTAAATGGGCGCTTCTACTGTTGATATTTTATCTCATCACCATGTTCGGAGAATTCGGTGGAAAAGAGTTTATTTATTTCCAGTTTTGATCGCGCACTCCACTTCGTCTACGGCTTAGCCCGGAAGGATTTGAAACTGGGCAGTTACTATG
>ASOC01000024.1 GCA_000405945.1 Candidatus Omnitrophus fodinae SCGC AAA011-A17 | reverse complement strand
GATAGTTAATCGCACTTGATATAAATCAGATTAAGAGTAAACTATCCTAAGAAAATTTAAAGGGGTCCAGGCAAACCTGCCTGGAGGTTAAGATCTTCGATGGTCGGGCCGCCATCTGATTACAAAAATCAGAGGTGGCCTTTTTTATTTCAAATCGGCGGACTATGAAAATCACACTTCGACTTATCGTTTCCCTTGTAATCGGAACAGCCCTCGTAGTCTCGAGTTTTTCCTATGTCCAGGCTAAGGGCGAGGAAAAACGGCTGAACGAGGAATTGCGGCTTCGGGCCTCGGTACTGGCAAAGACCTTCAAAGAGGCGGTGGAATCGTTTCTGGAAAGGACCGACCAACCTGACCGGGTCCAGAAATTCCTTGAAAAATTTCAAGGCCACAAGCGTTTGATCGGCGTGATCGTGGACATGAAGGAGGGCCCGCGAATCGCTTTTCCTTCAGAGCTTGCCCAATCAGAGCTTTTTAAGAACGAATCCGGAAANGTCCTCGAGACCAACGAAGACGTAGATGTGAACGGAAAATGGAATGATCGCAAGGTTAATTATTACGCCGTTCCCATTCTTAAGGATGGTCAAACCTCCGGGGCCTTGGGGCTAATCCATGACAGGACCTTTATCATCCGGCAGATCCGGCAGTTCTGGAAAAATTCCGCCATCACCTTCTCTATCCTCGCGCTTATTCTCTCGATCGCCACGCTGATCATCATTCGCTGGAGTGTGACAGGCCCGATTGCCCGTATCGCGGAGCTCGTAAGAAAAGCGACCCAGGATGATACGCTGCTCAAGGACGTTGTGGAAGATAAGGGCGAAATTGAAAAACTCATGTCTGCAGTCACTCATATGGCCGGAAGTCTAAAAGCCGCGCGATTTAATTTGGTCGAACAATCCCGTCTCGCGAACACCCACGGAGCAGTCTGGACGAAGGAAAGACTCCGGGACTATTTAAAAGTGAAATTAGAAGGAAAGCAACTTTACGTAGTCGCGAACCGTGAACCGTATATCCACCGAAAGAAGGGGGATACAGTGGAATGCATTACTCCCGCAAGCGGCGTCGTGACAGCCATGGATCCGGTGCTGCGTGCCACGGACGGCATGTGGCTGGCGCATGGAGCGGGCAACGCTGACCGTGAGACCGTGGATAAAAAAAATCAGCTGCGCGTTCCCCCCTGGAAACCTTCCTATACCCTCAAACGGGTATGGCTTAGCGAAGAGGAGGAAAAAGGGTATTACTACGGCTTTTCCAACGAAGGATTGTGGCCGCTTTGCCATATCAGCCATGTGCGGCCTATCTTCCGGATCGAGGATTGGAAGCAGTACCAAGCCGTGAACCGGAAATTCGCGGACGCCCTTCTGGAAGAATTGGATGATTCACCGTCCATGATACTCATTCAGGACTATCACTTTGCCCTGCTTCCGAAATTGATCAAAGTTAAAAGGCCCGATGTGAAGGTGGCGATCTTCTGGCATATCCCCTGGCCCAATCCGGAGGCTTTCGGAATCTGTCCGTGGCAGGAAGAAATTCTAGAAGGAATGCTCGGAAGCGACCTCATTGGGTTTCACACGCAGTATCATTGTAATAATTTTCTCGATACCGTAGATCGCGCGCTTGAATCCAGGATTGACTGGACAAATTTTAGCGTCATCCGCGGAGGCGAAACAAGTCATGTTCGGCCTTTTCCAATCAGCGTGGAATCTATCACGAATGACGCGACTTTACAGCCCTCTCCTGATGAAGATTGGGTGAAAATCAAAAAGGAACTCGGCTTGGAAGATAAAAAAATCGGGGTCGGTGTGGACCGCATCGATTACACGAAGGGACTACTCGAACGGTTCCGGGGCATTGAGCGGACGCTTGAAAAATACCCGCAGTATCAAGGGAAGCTGGTCTTTGTGGAACTCGGGGCACCCTCCAGAACCCTGATCCCGGGGTATCAGAGCCATTTGCGGGAAGTCGACGAATTGGTCGAAAAAATCAACGCGAGGTTTCAAACGGGAAATTACCGCCCCATCCTTTTTCTCAAAGACCATCACAGCCATGAAAAGATCCGGAAATTCTACAAAATGGCTGATTTCTGTCTCGTGAGTTCCTTGCATGACGGCATGAACCTTGTAGCCAAGGAATTTGTCGCGGCTCGCGATGACGAGAGCGGCGTCCTGATCTTAAGCCGGTTCGCCGGTGCCAGCCATGAATTCACAAGTTCCCTGCTCATCAATCCCTACGATATTGAAGGTACTTCGGAGGCGATCCACCAAGCCTTAACCATGCTTCCCGGGGAAAAACAGGAACGGATGAAAAAACTTCGGAGCATTGTGCAGGAATACAATGTGTACCGCTGGGCCGCCGACATGATTACGGGATTGATAAAATCATTTTAGAGGCTGCGTGAAACATCTTTTTACCGCCTGGCAAGATATTGAACTTTTAGTTAAAGACCGGCACGTTGCGCTATTTTTGGATTACGATGGCACATTAACTCCAATCGTAGAACGCCCTGAAATGGCAAATCTACTTCCCTCGAACAGGAAAAGGCTTGAAGCTTTATCCAAGCTAAAAAAACGTCAAAATTGTGATTATAAGCGGCAGAGCTCTAAAGGATGTGAAAAGACGCGTGGGAGTCTCTGGACTTACTTACGCGGGCAATCACGGCCTGGAGCTTGAAGGGCCAAAAATCCATCGCATCCATTCTGCCGCGAAGGCGTTCCGGCGGCTGGCAAAGAGCATCAAGTCCCGACTTCAACGAGCTTATGCTTTTATGCCTGAAATACTGATCGAAAACAAGACCTATACCTTAAGCATCCATTATCGTCAGGTTTCTGAAGGCAAAATCGCGGCGGCAAAAATGATTTTATTAAAAGAAATCGGAACTTATCTGGAAAAATCCCAAGCGGCTTTGACCGAAGGAAAGAAAGTGTGGGAGATCCAGCCCCCAACCTTATGGAATAAAGGTAAAACCGTCCTTTTCATCTTGAAAAAGATGCGCGTGTCTATTAAAAAGCCCCTTGTGCCCATTTATATTGGGGATGATAGGACTGATGAGAGCGCGTTCAGAGCTTTACGGCAGCGCGGAATCACCGTTAAAATCGCCGAGAATCCCAAGGAGAATTCAGCGGCCAATCATTTCGTACGAACGCCAAAAGATGTTTCTAGATTCCTCAAGAAATTGCGTGCCCTAAAAACGTCTACGAAACCCGGAAAGACCCAAAATGGGCAGTGAAAGTCTGTGGTATAAAGACGCTATCATCTACGAGCTTCATGTCAAAACTTTTTTTGATAGCAATCAAAATGGTTATGGCGATTTTCCCGGATTAACCCAAAAACTGGATTATCTTCAAGTCCTCGGCATTAATTGCATTTGGCTCATGCCGTTCTACAAAACGCCCCTAAAGGATGACGGTTACGATATTTCCGATTATGAAGAGATTTCTCCGGAATATGGAACCATGAAGGATTTTAAAAATTTCGTAAAAGAGGCCCATCGCCGCGACATCAAAATTATTATTGAACTCGTTTTAAACCATACTTCGGATCAGCACCCATGGTTTCAGGAAGCCAGGTCATCCCGGGCATCAAAAAAACGAGACTTTTATGTGTGGAATGATGACCCGCAGAAATATAATCAGGCCAAGATTATTTTCTCCGATACGGAGAAGTCCAACTGGACTTATGATCCGCTATCAGGCCAATACTATTGGCACCGATTCTTCAGCCATCAACCCGACCTTAATTTTGACAATCCCGAAGTCCAACAAGCAATGATAAACGTCCTGACCTTCTGGCTTAATACCGGAGTCGATGGATTCCGCCTGGATGCCGTCCCCTACCTATTCGAACAGGAAGGAACTAATTGCGAGAACCTTCCCCAAACACATGTTTATCTCAAAAAATTACGGGCAGAACTTGACAAAAAATTTAAAAATAAAATTTTTCTCGCGGAGGCCAATCAGTGGCCTGCGGATGTGCGGCCTTATTTGGGCAACGGCGACGAATGCCATATGGCATTTCATTTCCCGCTCATGCCGCGTATTTTTATGGCGATCCGGAAAGAAGACAATACGCCAATCCTTGAGATCATGCGGCAGACGCCAGTTATCCCTGACAATTGTCAGTGGGCTCTTTTTTTGCGTAATCACGATGAGTTGACCCTTGAGATGGTGACTCAGGAAGAGCGGGATTATATGCATAAAGAATATGCACAAGACCCCAAGGCTATATTAAATCTCGGCATCCGTAGGCGGCTTGCCCCACTCATGAACAACGGAAGAAGACAGATGGAGCTTCTAAACAGCCTTTTGTTCAGCCTTCCCGGAACACCGGTCATTTATTATGGTGATGAAATAGGGATGGGAGACAATATTTTTCTTGGGGACCGAAATGGGGTCAGGACCCCCATGCAGTGGGATGGAAACCGGAACGCGGGTTTTTCAACCGTAGAAGCGGATAAGCTTTATGCTCCTCTGATCATCGACCCGGTTTACGGCTATCAATCCATCAACGTGGAAGCCCAGAGCATGACACAATCTTCCTTTCTCAACTGGACGAAAAGAATGATCCGTGTTCGTAGAAATTTTAAAGTCTTTGGCCGGGGGAATATCGAATTTCTCCAGCATAAAAATCCCAAAATCCTGGCTTATACCCGCGCTTACGAAAATGAGACTCTTCTTATCGTGAATAATCTTTCCCGCTATGTGCAGCCCGTCCAGCTTGATTTAAAACGCTATAACGGATGGGAACCTTTAGAACTTTGGGGAAACGTCAAACTCCCCCCTGTTGGCGAGTTACCCTATTTTTTAACTTTAGGGCCTCACAGTTTTTACTGGTTTAGGCTAGACAAACATTAAAGTGGCATCAAACAAGAAAGGGAAACCGTGGGAAAATTTAAAAACATTTTTGCAATAGCGGGTATTTTAGCCGGCGTTTCTTTAGGAATATCAAGCGCTGATTTTACTGGCCAGCAAACACTAGCCACACTGATTTTTTTCATGATTATATGCGGAACGCTCTTTTATTGGAAATTTCGTCTAGCTTTTGCATTTGTGGGCGTTTCGGTTCTTCTTGGAACAAAGTTGCTTGACATACCGCACGTCCTTGAATTCGCAGGACTGGATATCATTTTGTTCCTCGTGGGGATGATGACAATTATTGGATTTTTGGAAGAGAATCATTTTTTTGAATATCTGGTAGCCAAAGTGGTGGATGCGGTTGGAGAGAAACCTTATCTTTTAATAGCCATTCTTATGGGGATGGCCGCTTTGTCCGCAGCCTTGGTGGATGAAGTGACCTCCATCTTGTTTATGATGTCTACCATGTTCCATTTGACGAAGCGCTACAAGATCAATCCAATACCGTTTCTACTCATGATCGTTTTTTCAACCAACATCGGAAGCAGCGCGACGGCAGTAGGAAACCCCATAGGAGTCATGATTGCCCTGCGGGCTAAACTCACGTTCGCGGATTTTTTGAGATGGGCAGCTCCTATTTCATTTTCGGCACTCGTCATTACGATACCTTTGTGTTTTTTCTTATTTCGAAAAGCCATGGCCGAATTAAAAGAACGCATGTGCAAGAAAGGAAACGAGGCGCAGGAACTCAAACATGTGCACTACACCAAGGCGGGTATTCGCACCTGCTGGATTCTGTTTTTAAGCACAATCGCCTGCCTTGTATTGCATCACAATATTGAGGAGATGCTTCAACTTGAGAAAAATACGCTTCTAATTGGGACGGCTTTATTTTTCGGAGGTGTATCTATATTTTTGAAAACCGGTGACGCCAGGGATTTCTTTATGCGACGGGTCGATTGGTGGACGTTGACCTTCTTTTTGAGCCTGTTTGCGTCGGTGGGGACTCTAAAGTATGTAGGAGTGACCGAGCAGATTGCAAAAGGGATGATCCATCTGGCGGGCGGAGGTCACGTATTTCTTTTAAATATCTTTACCGCTGCCATCTGCCTTCTGACAGCATTCATGGACAACGTCCTTGCAGTCGCTACTTTTATTCCAATCCTTTCAGATATTGAGAAGATTGGCGTTTACACCTTCCCTTTTTGGTGGGCCATGCTTTTCGGAGGAACGATGTTCGGCAATGCCACTGTGATCGGAAGCACCGCAAATATCGTGGCCATGGGCATGCTCGAAAAAGAATTGGGGGGACACATTAAATTCATGGAATGGCTAAAGCCCGGACTCATTGTTTCATCTGTTACGATTCTCATGGCAATGGCATTATTGTATGCTCAGTTTCACTGGATGCCGAATGCGCCTTCTCATTTTTGAATTTTTGAAGACAATTTTTAATAACAGGTTACTCTACTAATCGCACGGTAAAATGGGGAATTCATTGTGAAGCTCTCGGGTTGGATCTTTATGCTGGCCTATTGGGGTTTCATCATCTGGCTTGCTATTTTTTCTTTCGGGAAAATCCTAACAAGAAAAAAGAAGTCTTAAATACTTACATTAGCTGGATTTCCTTTGTGCCGTAACGTTGAGGAGTTTTACTCGGGGTGGATACCCCACATTGGGCAGCTCAAACGGCTCAATCTGACACGCGTAATAGTTTCGCAAGCCCTTTGACGAGCTTGCGAAACTCCTCGGTTCGAAACAAAAGGAATGGGGTCATTACACTTATTCATGGCGAACCAGAACCCCGGTGATTCGCTCAATCGCGTTTTCGTTTACGAACAACCATTTTATAGCATCTTCCAGCACCGGCGTCGACAAATCGTTTTCGGCGAGCGGCCGGAGGGCCTTGCCGAAGCCGGAACCATTGACCAAAGGATTTGGGAAAAGCACCAGACCTACCTTCAACGCCTTGAGAACTTCCCTCTCAAAAAGGCCACCTATTACCGCCAGCTTCAGGAATCAACCGGCGTCAAAAGCGTTCGCGGCCTCTCTGAAATCACAGGTGAGGACTGGTCCTACATTGCCAGAGTTCTCCGAACCCTTGACCTCCCTGCCCCCATTCAGGAGTTTTTGAATACCCACCGAGAACCCACCATCGTTAAGCGTTTCCATCTCCGCGTCCTGTTGGAACTCGTCCGGTTGGGGGATGAACCCGTCCAGCTTGCCCGGTTTAGAGAAATGATCGAGGAAGTCCAGGTCGAATGTCTCGCATAAAAAGGCTCCGAAAATAAAGGTTGTAGCTTGAATACAACGATTGGTATATTGATCCTATGGAAAAAGAATTGATCATAAAATTGAACAAAAATTTTGAGCAGGCTGCTTTTCAGCAGGAAGGCGTGGAGTTTTGGTGTGCCCGCGATTTGCAGGAGCTTCTCGAGTATACGGAATGGAGGAATTTTGTTCAGGTCATCGAAAGGGCCAAAATGGCCTGTTATAAGTCTGGGCAGGTGATAGGTAACCATTTTGTTGACATCAACAAAATGGTTAAGCTGGGATCGGGGAGTGAAAGAGAAATCGACGATATCATGCTAACCCGGTATGCCTGCTACTTAATCGCCCAAAACGGCGACCCGAAGAAAGAACAAATCGCTTTTGCGCAGAGCTATTTTGCCATCCAGACTCGGAAACAGGAATTGCTGGAAGAAAGGATCAGGCTTGTCGAAAGACTTCGGGCGAGACAAAAACTGATAGCGACTGAAACCGAGCTTTCCGGACTTGTTTATGAACGCGGGGTCGACGGGCAGGGCTTCGGACGGATAAGAAGCAAAGGAGATCAAACATTATTCGGGGGACACACAACCTTGCAGATGAAGAAGAAATTGGGCGTTCCCGAAAACCGCCCCTTGGCCGACTTTCTGCCGACCATCACCATCAAAGCCAAAGATCTGGCCGCGGAAATCACCAACTTCAACGTTAAAAAGAATGATTTGAGGGGGGAGAATCCGATTACGGTTGAGCACGTCAAAAACAACAAGGATGTCCGTGACCTGCTGGCGAAAAGCGGCATTCGACCTGAAAATCTACCGCCCGAAGAAGACATCAGAAAGCTTGAACGCCGGGTGAAAGCTGATGACAAGAAATTATTGACCCGTGCCAAAGGTTTAAAAAGGAAAAAGAACGGGAAGAAATAAAAAAGGCTCGAGTTGGATAATCCTCAAGCGATGGTCAACTCTGGGATCGACACCTCGGATTACCACTCAAGCCATCCAATATTACTCTCCGTCGAATTTCAAGACAAGATCGAATATTTTCAGGTTCAAAAAATCCACAGGCATAATCTGCCACGTCTCCCGGCTCCTGATTAAAATGCCTCTTGAGAGTTTAGAACCTACTCAAATGCCTGCCACACAAGCTAGTTACAGCCTTCCAGACGCTAAAAATGAGGAATGGGGTTCGGAATTTAGACCCCTATAGAACCGCTTGTGTCTCGTTGGACAGCGAGCTGACAATCACGCTATTACGCCAACTTTGGCCCGATAAGCGCTTCAAAACAGCGCGAGAATAGCAGGCCTTGCCCAGCCCGTCAAAACCATTACTTTCGAACCCGAGAGCCCGGGATGGGGGTTTGCCTTTCGGAGTTTCTTGGGGTACCCTTTAGAAAGAGGTATTTTGTGCCGTAACTTAAGTGTTGACGGACAGTTGCTTTTTCCCATAATATTTGGGCGTGAAGCCATCGACTGAAAAGGGTATAATTTTATCCGTTCATTGCCCCGCATTAAATGCCACGGTTAGTCTTAAAGAAAAAACCTGGATTTATAAGATTTTGTCTGGCCATCCGCTAATGCGGAGCAAATTAAATCTCGTCAAAAAAACGATTGAGAAATGTGACTCGGTGGACAAGATTTATCAGAAGGTCAGGAATCCGAGCAAGATTTCGACGCAAATGAAATGTTCTGATTTTCTGCCGGCGAACCCGTATGTACGAGTCGCTATGCAATTGAAAGATGACGGTTCAGTGATTGTGACATCGGCTTATCCCGTCAATTCAGTTCCGAAAGAAGGGGTGAAAAAGTATGAGTCCCGCTCATAAGATTGAAGTGAATAAAGATACCGATAATGATGTGCTTTATGTGATGCACTCGGACTATGATCCGAACGATACAGTCAATGTGGACGTGACGGCGGATGTTGTTGTGCGTCTTGACCGGAAGACCGGCAAGGTGGTCGGTTTCATTATCGACGATTTTTCCAGAATCAACCCCTCTTGGGCAGACCTCAAAGATTACGAGCTTATGGAGAAATTTGAGAAATTCATTGAGATGATGAATGATCTCCATCTCGCTCCTTCCAAGTCGTAAGACCTCGTTGTGAAAACTCAGGGCATTCTTTTTGCCTCTTCCACAATGCGCCTCCGATGGAAGAAGAAATAGCCTTTTCTCTCCACTATGTCAATGCGCGTTACGACCCTTAATCGTACGCCGAATGACACGCTTTTTCTTTTGATGCTTGATTTGCGGACCGCCAGATCGTTTCGGAATCCGTCCGTCTGTCTGTTTCATGCTATCTCCGTACGGGACTTTCCTTGGTCCCGACGGAGTAGCACTGGCGCATAAGGCGCCTGTGTCTGGGGATGACACCGTATTGACTGAAATTCCAAACATTTTGGAAACGCTATCCGTGCCTGTTTCACCTAACTTAAGAATGCGGCTTTTCTTGCCTGGCGAACCGCTCGTACCGTCTGCTTTTGCCAAAAGGCGTTTTGCGGCATGTGTTGCGGCCCTTCCTACCAATTCTTCCATCTTGACATCCCGCAAGGTAAAAAACAGGGCTGGTTGTTTATCTAAACGTGCCCCGACTCCGTATAAGGCCGCGGCGGTATGTTTGCACAACGACGCAAAATCCGGGCAGGAGCAGGTAAAACGGATTTCTTTCGGGCGGGGAAAGAGCCCTTTGTTTTCAGCGAAAAACAGATCGGCGAGTGCGTGCGGGAAAACACCCTCCAAAAGACCGGAGACCGTCTCGATCTGCCCGGAGGTCTTTTCGACAAGCTCTTTCCACTTTTCCGGATCTAGATGTTTGATCGTTATTTTGACATCGTACGGCTTCCGGCCCGATCCGGCCACCATCGCCTGGATCAAACCATTCTTGATTTTAAGATCCAGCACCGCTCCGCTTCGTACATACGAACGGCCCCGGTCCAGACGGTAGGCATAATCGGCGTAGCGTTCAAGGTTCCGGTTCCAATGAGCGCCCCACCAGGACATTGCAATGGTTCGCCCTTCCACCGTCACGGGATCAAGCTGAACACCCTTTTTTAGTAATTTTTCAAGGTGTCGCTTCGCTTTTTGTTTTCGTTCCTCGACGGTCACATGCCGGGGGAATCTTCCCCATCCCCAGTAAGACATCAGTTATTCCTCCCCGGTTAGTTTTAAAGTAAAGATCTCGCGCAACTCCTTATTGGAAAGTTCGGTAAGCCAGCTTTCTCCGCCTGAAGAGGCCAGAACGCGCTCCGCCAAACCTTTTTTGCGTTCAATCATTTCGTCAATCCGCTCCTCCACCGTTCCGCGGCAGACGAACTTATGAACCATAACGCGGTTCGTCTGGCCGATGCGGTAGGCGCGGTCTTCCGCCTGTCTTTCCACGGCCGGGTTCCACCACCGGTCAAAATGAATGACGTGCCGCGCAGCCGTAAGGTTCAGGCCGGTGCCGCCCGCTTTGAGAGACAAAATAAAATAGGGAACATAACCACCTCCCTGGAAATTGGCGACAATCTCCCGGCGGCGGGCCACAGGTGTTCCTCCGTGCAAGTTGACACCGCAATAGCCGAAAACCGCACTTAAAAAATGATCCAGAGCAGGAATGATTTCGCGAAACTGTGTGAAGACAAGAACGCGCTCCCGCTTTTCGCGAATCGTCTCGCACAATTCGCGGAGGCGGACGAACTTGCCGCTTTCTTCTTCCAGCCAGGAGCCGCTTCCCGCGTAATGGTCCGGATGATTACAAATCTGTTTAAATTTCATGAGATAAGAAAGTACAAGCCCGCGGCGCTTCATCCCTTCCACCGCTTCCAGCTCCCGGCTGAACCGCTCCTGAAATTTCTGGTAAAGCAGCACCTGCGTTTGGGCGAGAGCGGCATAGGTTTTGATTTCCACCTTTTCCGGAAGGTCGGCGATAATTGTCTTGTCGGTTTTCATCCGTCGCAGAATACAAGGCTGGACTACTCTTCGGAGCCGGCCGTAGCCCGCCGGATTTTTTTCAAGCGAACCGGCGAACCGCTTGAAAGCTTGTGCCGATCCGAGAAGGCCCGGGTTGAGAAAATCAAAAAGCGACCAGAGATCGCCGAGACGGTTTTCAATTGGCGTGCCCGTCAGGACAAGCCTGTGACTGGCCTGTTCCGCAAGTGCCTTGACGGCCCGTGTCTGGGACGCTCCCGGATTTTTGATGGTCTGCGCCTCATCCAGAATCACGTAAAACCATTTGCGCTTTGTGAGCCAGTCCAAATCTCGGGCCATGCCGTAAGTGGTCAGCACCATGTCACAATGATCCGCATCAGATTCCGACTGCGCAAAATCTGCACGTCCGAGTGCCTGTGGATGCGCGACCTTCACACGAAGACCAGGAGTAAACCGCGCGACTTCATCCAGCCAGTTGCCGATTAAGGATGCGGGGACAATTACAAGTGACGGACCGTAGTCTTTAACGTTTTGTTCCTTGAGGCTTTGCAAAAGGGCCAGCACCTGCACCGTTTTTCCAAGTCCCATATCATCGGCTAGGCAGCTGCCGAGCCCCAGGTGGTAAAAAAAGATGAGCCAGTTCAGCCCCGCCTGCTGATAGGGTCTGAGGACCGCACGCAATCCGCTGGGGACAGATTCATTCTCGAGCTTCGCGGGCTGGCGGAGTTTGTCAAAAACCGATTCCAGCCATGCCCCGCAGGTGACCTCCCCCTCCCATCGGAAACGGCCACCGGGCGTCTCACCCGTTCCGAGCAGGAATTGCATCGCCTCCCCAATAGTAAATTGTTCCCCGTCCGCAAGCGCCTGTGCCTTTTCAAAGAGTTCGATGTCCCTTTGGAGCTTTTCGCGATCCACCTCGACCCACTTCCCTTTGATCAGCGCCAAACCCTCGAAACGGTCAAGAATGGCCCTCGCCTCCTCGAGCGTGAACGGTTCGCCGTCAACGTGCAGGGCCGGCCGGCAGGAGAGTAAAGCATCTTTGCCGAGCGACGGAGAGGCCGTATCACCGATGGCCAGGGTCAGAGAAACTGAACGCGGCGTTCCGCTCCACCACCGGGGAACACGGCACAAAATGCCGGCATCTTCATACAGGGGAATCTCCCTCAAAAATTGCAGGGCTTCGGCGGCTGAAAAGGCAAGCGGGTGAAAAATTTCCCCCGAATCGACGAAGGAGTGTATTAGCTCGCTCGATCGCGCCACACGGTGAACGGCGGCGAGCAAACCGAGTAAACGCTTCGTATCATTGCCGTATTCCCGAAGCGCGTGTTCGAGCGGCACATGGGTCATGATCCCGGACTTCTGAGCATGCGTCGAATAGGTGGCTAAAAATGCAAAAGGTGCGTCTGGATTATTTTTATTTTCAACCAAGTGAAAATGCACGCGGGCGGCAAGCAGCCGGTGGCCGGGCGAAAGTGCCCGCAGGATTTCCTCCACGGGCTCCTTGCGGCTGCCTACCGTTCTGGCAAAAGCACGGTGCAACTCTTCCCAGACTTTTTTTAGCAGGTCGACTGTAATGCGCTCGCTGCCTGGCATGGTAGGTGCACGGGCGAGCAGACCTGTCGCCTCTTCCGAAGTCAATTCAACGCGCATCCGGCTGCGGCGTTCTTCGGTTTCCGGGGCTACAAGCAAGGCATGCACAAACAAAGCTGAGAACCCACGCCAGAATTCCAAGGAAGGCGATAGAGCAAAAGACGGATCCGCCAGACCTAGCGCCAGCAGGCCGCATCCCGCGTCCGCTTCGTATATTTCATACAAATACTTCTCAATTTCCCGCCGACCCGAACTCACTGCCTCTTCGGCCGGCTGAAACTCAAATGCAACGAGGCCAGAATCCAACACGGCGGCTGCGAGACACGGCAAAGCAGACGTTGTCCGCTCGCTAGACATCCCCGGTTTCGTAATCGTTAAGCTTTCCATTTTTTTGTTTTATGCATGGCTTCTTGCCTGCTTTCCCAATCTCATAATGAACCTGAATAGTCTCTTTATTTTTTCATCGTTAGAATGAAAAATCATGACGGCTAGATTGCGGACTTCGATTTCACACGATTGACCGTTGTCAAGTTCAACCCGTGCCCATTGATATTGAATGGGCGAGCCGAGATCGGAATCGCCCCATTCACCGGCAAGCTCCGCTATTTTGTCTGAGTTGAAAATCTTCCGGATTTCCGGAGAGATTTCATCGCCCGTGAAAACATATTCTTTGCACGATGATTTCGCCTTCATGTTGTTGAGCATGCCGGAGCGAAATGTTATTTTTGAGATTTTTAAATCACTTGTCGTTTTCATTTCCTCACCATTTCCATGATTAAACTTTTTCCGTAAGTCGTTTGTAATGCCGCATGCCGAATATGTCCCAAATGTCCCAAAGCTTAAATGCCGTATTTGCGTCCTTTTCTGTCCCCGCGGGCTTTTAAAATGCCCTTATCTACAACAGCCTGTAAATCCCGATACAATGTCTTGCGAGTAATTTTTTTGTAGACATTCTGAAGATCAGAAAGACTGATGCTCCCTTTCTCTTTAACAAGCTTCACGGCGGTTAATTGCCGCTCGTTCAAACCCATGCGGTTTAGAACGTCCTCCGTAAACACGTGGCGGCTGCCATAGCCCCCTATCGAACCGCTTGTGTCTCATTGGACAGTGACCTTACGGTCATGCTTTTAAGAGACTTGTGGAAAAAGAAATAGCACGCTACCCAAAGCGTCAATGGGGCGCGTAATGGCCCCATTGGCTCCTTTGAGGCCCTATATGGCCCGTTGGTCTATTTATGTTTGCGCTTGACAGGCAGACGAACAACTTTACCATTCCGCCATATCACAGCAGGAACACCAGCCGCTTCATGCCGGGCGATTGCCTTTTTGACGGCTATCTTCAAGGCTTTTGTTGCGTTAGCTTGCATGGTTTGAATATCTTTTCTGGTCATAATTTCTCCGTTAATTTTAACACTCTGTCATAAAGCTTTCGGTCAAAGATCTCGAGCTTTCCAGATTCTTCCTTTGCGATGTCATGCGGCGCATTCCCCGAATTGTCAAACAACATCCAGGAATCAAGAATTGGCTTATACAATTTGAAGAAATTTTTTATTCCCTTATAAAAACGGCGGCGGACTACCTTCTCGGAGATATCATGACCACCCATTTTGACGCGGTACGCCACACGAGCAAGAGAAAGTTTGACATCCGGAATCCAGAGAAAAAAAAGATGAATGCGGTAGCCTTCTTTCTTTAGATCTTTTAACCTTGAAAGATAAGTCACGCCGGATAGCGTCGTTTCAAAAGCAAAATCAATCCTTTTATTTGCGTAGGCCTCAATCTGCTCAAGCAAAAGACGGCCAGCCTTCAACGCGGCGGCATCCGGCGAAAAAGCTGCAAGGCCGCGCGCAATCGTATCCGCGTTCACGAAGGTTCGACATTGGGCATAATGCGGCAGAAATTCTTCCGCAAAGGTCGTTTTTCCCGCACCATTGGGCCCGGCAATAATATAAATGTTGGGCTGCTTGCTCATTTTTTTAAATTGTTCATCCTATTCCACAATTATACGTTATTTTCTGCGAAGCTCATCAAGCTGAACCCAATCGCCGGGAGCCCGCTCATATTCCCCAAAAACCAGCCATTCACGCCGTGACGCCGCTTTCGGCCCTTCCACAACATTGCCCCTTAACCACGGCGCAAAATTGTCCTTATCTATGATATAATTTAGCCATGAACGGAAAGCCATTAACAGAAACGAATCCTTACCTTAAGGATCCCAAAGAACGCAAGGCTTTACTGCTCATCTCTGTTTCTACCTCGACAGCAATCGAGGGTGTTCACATCAGACCCGACCAAATACAAAAACCTCTAAAAATCAAGATTTCTTCGCGGAAGTCTTGATACTCTTTTGAATCACGTATCCGAATATTTCGCCCATTGGTTTGTAATTTCGATCTAAGCCAGCTTTTACGGCCGCAAAATATTCCCTTCGCTTACGTCCTTCAATACCAGTGAAATTCAATGGTGGAAGACCCGCTTGAAGCGCCATCAAGCTGGCTAACATTCTGGCGACGCGGCCGTTTCCATCACGAAAAGGATGGGCGAGAACAAGCTCAGTATGAACAATGGCAATGCCTTGAGCGATTTCATCAAATGATCTCGGCCGGCACGGTGTGTGCTGACGGAGGTAGTTTCTTTCAAAATCACCCATCAAGGAAGGGATTTGTTTCGCAACCGCAAAGGGGAAACCGCCCTTGCTTAAATTGACCTGACGATACTTGCCTGCCCACGGATAAATCCGGCCAAGCCAGACTTTATGAATTTTACAAATGTCATCCGCATTAAAACGATGGGTTTGTCCAAACATCTTGACCAATTCATTAAATGCTCGAAACTGTTCTTGCCCTTCAATTTGATCCATCTGGCGTTTACTTTTGACACCAATTAAATTCCTCAGCACACGCCCATGTGAACCCGGTTCAAACTGGGCCTCGACTAATCCAGACACCCGATATCGTCCTGTCTTTTTCATCAACCTTGAACCTTCCGCCTATCCGCCGACATATTAGTGGCGGAAATTCCGCTAAAAAAGATTTTGTATTTTCGCATATCAACACTGCCTGACACCGCCGGGAACACCTCCAAGATTTTTGAACGGGTTAACGCATGAAAAATTCTAAGTATACGAGTCGTGGTGCTTTTTTAATACATCACTGATAGTAAGGGATGTAATCGTCTCCTTATAGTGCTGAATGAGAGCCTTAGCGGAAATATTTTCATCCTCTGGATCGCCGATTAGCAGATCTTGATTACTGACATCCCAGCCAGCAGGGCTTCTATTTGAGTTCACAGGCTTCCTTTGACCTTGCTTTTCCATTTTTGCCGCAGGCATGCGCACTTTGGCTAAGAACGTCTTTAAATGAGACATTTTTTTATAGAATTCTGTAGAAAAACACTCCCTAGATTGGCACATAGTTCGGATCACTTCATAAGCCCCTAAAGTCCATAACCACATTAACGCCTCTGCACGTACAATCTTACCGCCATTTATAGGCTGACTTGCGAATCCAGCATCAAGCAGCTCGATAATTTCATCTCCGATAGCTAGCAAGACATTACTACGTCCGGATAAATAGAAGGAAAAGGCAATTAATGGTTCACGGGCTAGAATTTCCGTGTCTGTGGGATTTAACAAAGTAGGTTTGGCTAGGCTGCTCATGAAAACGCTGTTTACTCCAACACTCCTTTTTTTAAAAACTGGCTAAGGCTCTTATTGGAGTTCTTATCTAGGTGAGCATGATAACTCTCTGAATCGGGGCCCCAATCGAAGTAAACACCTGACTTTTCACTGTTAATTTCATCAGCAAACTCTTTTGATAAGACGATTTTTTGAGTAAAGAGGCGTATGGGTCGTCTCCCTAACAAGGACGCAAAAACACTGAGACTATACTCGCCGGGTAAAAACTCAAAAGGGGTACCATCTTTAGGCAATAAAAAATGATGGTTACATGCTAAGCCTTCTCTGCTGACAAATAGGCCGCTACCTCGCGCAAGCGTATCCTTTTCGCCGTAGACCCAAATATTAAAATTTTGCGCAGTCTCGCCTCTATGAAGTTTCACATACATATTTTCAACAATCTGACCTTTCCTGGCTGTGCTGAATAATAAAGTCCTTAAAAATATCTTTGGTGGGCCAAAACTACCGTCAGGCCCAAAGAAAATAATGGTGGGTTGCGTCATTTTAATGGTCCCTCGGTGGAGCAACGTAAGCCATGCGGTTAGCGCGGAAATCATCAATGCCAACCCTGATATTATTATTGCGAGTAGTGAAATATTCATCTTTAAATGCCTTCCATTTTCACATGGCCCTAAACCAAGCTATTGGTTTCTCCCCTCTTTAAAATCGACCTCTTTTTTTGTGCGTTGCTCTGCGCAATTCATGCGCATTATCGTTGAACTACACCTAGTACGTAAGGGGGTGCCGCGCATCGCCCCTAATATCCAACCGCTTCGATCTCCCTCAATAAATGACCTCACGACAATGCTCTAAAGGGACTTGTGGAAAAAATAGCACGTTTAGCCTGAGACGTCAGCGGTCAGCTTTTACAAGTTCAGCTAACGGTTCTCCTTGGGCAATCTTCTTAACCTCATTAAAGATTTCGACCAGCTCGGGATCTATAGATAGTTTTTGATCTCGCATCATTTTTGTCCCCACAGAACCAAGCGCTCGTTTTAATACGCCCATTGAATCTCCTGCGCCATGTTCATACATAACGTGTTTAAAATTACTTAATCGATCATGACCATGTTTACTTTGATCGAAATCTGAAACTGTAACAGGCTTTGTAAGGGCCAGTTCTTGATTCATTACGGCAGCCACGGTTTCCAGGGGGTAATAATCTTCTATATTTCCTTTTTTGAGGCAAAAAATATTTTTTATGTTTTTAAGTGCTCCCCCTCTTTCCCGTTCAATATCTTCAGCCGTCTTTTTCGCATTGTTATCAAGAACAACAACGCATGGTATATCATAAGCGGCGAGAAGCAAGGCAACGTTTTTGACCTTTTCTTTGTCGCTCCCGCGTAAATTAATAATGGCAATGCCAAGTTGAAACTCGCTCATGCCCAACATTTCCATGAATACGGGAAAGCCATCTTCTTCCGTATTTCCCTCGACAATGATGGCGCAATTCCCGCCGCCCTTTAGTAACGCATCGGACGGTCTGACGCCCAAATCAGTTCGCAGTTGCTTGAGTAGCGAAATATTAAAAGTTTTCGCTATGGTATTGCCATTGATAGTTCGAGTTAGGATGATGTTATTTTCAAATCGGCTTCTTTCTAAGAAGACGGGAGAATGCGTTGTGCAAATGACTTGGGATTCTTTACTGATGTCTTGGATGACTGAAAGAAGCTGTCTTTGCGCTTTGGGATGGAGGCTGTTTTCAGGTTCCTCCATGGCAAAAATGAAGTAACCACCAACATGAAGGCTTGCCACCAAACGGAATAAAGCAATAATCAGATTGTTTTGAGTTCCGGCGCCTCTATTCTGGATCAAAATATCCTCAACCCTGTCATCGGACAACCTTACGACAAAACTCACCCCTTCAATGGGATCAACATTCAGATCCTTGAACTCCAGCTTAATCTGCTCATTATGCATTTGCTCCTGTAAATACCTTTGGAGTGTAGCCTCAGGGCTTTCTATTGAGCGTTTCAATATTTCTGCGACATTTTCAACTGAAGTCTTGGCGGTGTCATCAGCAAGGGCAGCCTTCATTTTCGCGCGGAGCGTTTTGCCTAGAAGGGCTTCCTTTTTCATCGAAAACTGCACGGTTAAATCTCGGCGGACTGGTATGAAGTGAAAACTGTCTGAAGAAAACCACGTATCCAGAACTTTCTTATCAATGGCACATTCAGAGCCGTCATCCAAAATAGCTTTAACAACAGGAGGTTTCTCAAAAGAAAAAACCTTGCTGATTGTTATATCGCCATTCGTTTTTTGAAACTTTTTGAGATTTTCCGATTCCGGAATTTCACTGAAGGTGATGACTATACTAATATCCTCGGGAGTCTCATTTTTAAAAAAATCAGCAGGATCGGAGATTTTTTTATTCGCAAAAAATGTATCCAAAGCATATAAAAATGATGTCTTTCCTACGTCATTTTCGCCAAGCAAAATACTGAACTTGTTGAGGGGGATTGAGACCGATTGCAGGGCTCTGAAATTTAATACTTTTGCATGACTGATATACATAATTCTCTCCCAATTTTTGCCGCATAGTTGATCATTGCTTATTTTCATCCTGATTAGCTTCGGGCAATTCTAATATTTTTATCTGAGGCAAAGATGGGCCGGCAAGACCTTCTAAATCACCGTACATTCCGGCGGTGTTGGAAATGATGCGTTCGATCTGCTTTTCGCGGCTTGCCCAAATCTTTTGCATCGCTCTTCTTTCCGACTCAAGATCCTCTTTCATGGCGCGGAATCCTTCAACGATAGCGGTGACTCGGTTTCGAAATTCTGGGCCGGTCACATAGCGATAGATAAGGTCTTTCTTATCGTCTTTACCACTCTCAACTTCTTTGGCATTGGCTGTCTGGATAAGAGCCATTCGAAGGGCCAGCGCCAAGCTTAATGCGGACGGAATATCCGTCACCCAAACACCGTTGATCTGCCGAAAATGGTGAAAGCCTGGCGGTAGCGCTTCGGAGACAAGCACGGCAAGATCAGCTTTGGCATCGCGCTGATCGTCCTTCAACTTCGCTATCCAGGAATCACTCCAATTTTTGACGCGCTTCGTTTCCCAAAGTATTATCCCGCAAGTACGACCGGATTGCGTTTTTACGGTCTGAATGATATCGCCGCCCCTTACCCCGGTTGAAACTGCTTCAATAACGTCAAACGGAAACTCTCGTTTAAACATCCCCTCTAGCTCTAATTCAAGCACATCACCTTGCGTCTGTTGAGAGCCCTGTTCCATCTTTCGCTTTAATTCATCAACTTGTTTCAGTGCGTCCGTGAGCTTCTTGTCCTTTTCCGCGTCTTTGAGCTTATGCTGTTCCGCGAACCGCGAGCTTACTGCGTCTTCAATTTTCCTTTTCTCTCCATCGATTTTCCGTGCAGTCTCAAGCTCCAGATTCTTTTCCCTGTCTTCGAGCTCCCGCTGTTTTTTGCGGAGCGCCAGTTCATTATCCTGCGCTGTCTTAAGCTTGCGATTACTTTCTTCGGCCCGTGCTTTTAAATCTGATATCTCGGTGCTAACGGCCTCTTGTGCCTGTTTTTTAATTTTACTTCCAGATCTTCGCGCTGCTTACGCAGACGATTATCAAAGTCTTTTTCACGTTCTTTAAGCTCACCATCATGTTTTATTTTGTCTTCGGCTACCTGTTTCTCGTACTTCTGGCGGGCACGTTCTTCGATGTCGTGGGATAGGGCTTCGGAAAGTGGAATTACCATTCCACACTTGGGGCATTTGATTGAATCTTGGGACATGCTAAAACCTCCGAATCAGAGCTGGTATGCGCATTACTTTATCGACTCATAACCCTGCTTGATTATCTGCGCCATCAAACTGCGGCGCTTGACCAGGAAATCTTCATAACGCATAGCTTCCCATCCGTCCGGCAGAGCGTGAAGCTGGCACATACGAATCCACTGCGGGGCGTCAAAATGTTCTTTCATCTCCTTAACATACTCTTCGGGGGCTGTATCGCTGATCTCCGCATTTATACTCCAGTCAATCAGAGCAAAGTTGGCTACCTGATTGATAAGCTTAAGATCAGTGACGCCCTCTTCCTCAAGCCATGCTCTAGGGAACAAATGGTGTTTTTCCAATGTTTTTCGATTTGCTCGAACCGTAGGGTCTAGCATATCCGAGATGGTTCTATTCTTGGAGAATAGCACCAGCACACCCAGCTTATTTTGTGAGGCAAGATAAGCATAATACGCTGGATTCTGCGCGGATGAGCTGTCCAGCGCGTTTGGGAGAGCAATGTCCCAGAAATCTTTCGTGAGCGTGTCTGCAATGATCTTTTCAAGTGCTGAGGTAAAACCGTCCGCCGCCGTCAGATCCTTGACCCTATTGAGATCCGCTTCAATCGTCGACTCGAAAGACCCCGCATAGCGGTTTGATATGCTTGCGCTAAAGAAATAACGACTGATCAGACTTTGCAGCTTCTCTTGAGGGATTTTAAACTTGGTCTTACCTAAGAGATAAAACACATAGCAATAGATCAAGCATGTCTCGGACGAGATAAGGTCTTTACTTCTAAACCCCGCTCCGATAAGGCAATTGAAGAAACCGTGCCAATTGGACAAGTCGAGTACTAGCTTCTGGGCTTGTTTTAATATGGAAAACTGTTCTTCTCGAGTGGTGGAAGAAAACTGACCGGTTTCAAGATCCTTACCTCTCAAGAGCTGATACACGATCTTGAGACGGCCTCTATAAAATCCGGTTGCTACCTCTACGCGTAGCAATTGGTCCGGGTCGGGCTGGATAAAGTGATTAAAGGATGATGGTTTAGTTCCCGTCGTGGGTATTCTTGAATCGTGACAAAAATGCTCAAGCTCTTTACGTCCGTCATCCCAAAAGACCGACAGAAGCGTTAAAATGAAGTCGCCTTGGTTAAGCTTCACGCCTAAGCTATTTATTCTTACAAAAATATCGGCCACTTGTTCTTCATCAACACTGGGAGAGATCTCAAGTGCGGTGAACGGGTATTTCTGAAGATCGAAAAGACGATCTAGGCTGTGGCTGATCACCTCTTTATGTTTGTCAGTCAATACGCGCTTCTCGCTAAGTCGTTTTAAAAATTCATCAACCAGTGCATAACTTGATTTATTGGCTGACCATAGCTCGGAAATATTCGATATAAACTCAGGGTCTTTTTTGATGGCAGCATCGCTGACTTCAAATTTTCCGTCTCTCGGTCTGAATGCTATCTCGATCTGCTTTTCTTTATAGTCTTGATCCAATACCTTAATGCCGCGAAATACAGCATAAAGCGCCGTCAGTCTTTGCTGACCATCGACAATGAGTAGATGAGGTACTTTTCTGGCCTTATCATTTGTTCCGATAAACCTCGTACCTTCGGCACCCGCGTTGGACCAAAACAACAGATACCCGACAGGGAACCCTCTGTGCATAGAATCAAAAAGATCCCGCACTTTTGCAGCGGTCCAGACAAACGGTCTTTGGATATCCGGCAAACCAATATCCCCAATATCGATATAGTGAAGAAGACCGGCGAGGTCATAATCTACTCTCTTAAATACGGTCCGCTCATTAGTTAAGTGCGCTGGTGTTTCCAAGAAGAATTCCGGATCAGATGCTTGGGCGGCTGGTGCCTCGACTTCATTATCATCTTCTGATTCATCGTCGCCATCAGAATTCGTCAACTTCCACTCGTGCCATAGCTTCTTAATCTCATCACTCATCGCGGCAGGATCCATTGATAACGCTGCCTTGCCCTTCTCCGTCATCCAGAAAATACCCTTGTCCCGTTTCAACCAACCAAATTTCACAGGCGGGATTATTCCAAATGGTAAAAAAACCTTCCATCGAACTGCTCCGCTAGGATTAAGCGATAGCTCACGATCTGTGAACTCGACAGTTTTTTCCATAGTCTTGATCACATCATCATAATGAATGCCCTTATCACCCTTATCCAAAACGGCATTCATAAAAGCCTGACGCAAAATATTTCTTCTAATGTTAGTGATCTTTTTTTCCATGATTGGAATCTTGAATTTCTACGTTACCAGTTTACCGTACCCCGTCCCAACCCGCCAAAAAGGGACGCGCTAGATTAAGAATCAAACTCTTCCCGGCACTCACTGCAGATACCTCTTAAGCCGGGTCTTTAAGCATTTTGAGCCAGAAATAACTCGTCCATAGCTTTATCTTTATTCCGTGTTGCTTTTCCCAATATTACAGACCGAACAGAGCGTTTGAAGATTTTCTAAAATCGTTTCCCCGCCATTCGCCCAAGCTTTTATGTGATCTACGTGCAATATGATGCCAGGATCGCCTGCGGGCGAGCGACCGCAACTTTTGCATTTGAAATTATCCCTTCGCATAACCAGAAACCGCATACGCCATGATATATTTCTAGACGTACGATTGGTTTTTCCTGTTTTTGCGCCAGTGGTTTTAATCTCAACGGATTCGGCCCTATTTATATATTCAACAAAGGCCTCTAACGCTTTACGCCAATTACCAAATCTCTTTTTATAGGCGGCTACGGAGTATATTGATAATGGTTTTTCAATGTCTCCTTGCACGGGCTGTCTTCCTAAAGCACGCCAGACACTTTCAAGATTTTTAAAATATTCTTCATCGTCTATTCTCTCTCTCTTTGCATTTTAGCGACTTCTAGTCCTGCTTTTTGCAAGGCATTGCGCCAAGAGCCAAAGCGTCTTACAAAAGTATCAGCGCAAAACTGACCATGGGAATCATATTGGTTTCTCGACAAATTAGCGCAGCCTAACTTTTGCGCGACGTTTTTTAAATCACGGATCAAAATCTCTTCAGAAACATTACGCTTATATGGGGTCAATTCAAATTTCATAGCTATTCCAATAAATTTTCATATGCAATTTCCGAATTCAGTTATTTATTTTTATTTGGACGTTGCTTCTTGAGCCACTTATCGACTTCGGATCTTTTGAACCGCCACTGGCTGCCAAACTTGGAGGCAGGCATTTTGCCTTTTTGGCATAGCTTGTAGATCTTTTCCTTGGAAACTTGGAGGTAATCCGCAATTTGATCGATTGTCAGCCATTTGTCTGTCATTTGTACCTCGTCCAGTATTTGCCAGATTATACCAGTGAGTTCGGGCTCCAGCTAGCGATTTATCAGCCCTTATTTCCCGGAGTTCTTACCGGACTAAAAAAATAGTCGGACTTTAGGAAAGTTTCTCTTAGGCACTTATTCTTCAGGATCTCTTACCGTTCGCAGGATTAGCTGCCCGCATCCGGGCATGCCTTGTGGTTCCGACCCCTCCACACTATTTTTGGGGTCTACCATCCGCTCGACTACGCTCTCTCGTCATAAAATTTGACCTCGAGACCGTAGTCGAGCCGAAGAGTCCGGCATACCCGGATGCAGGTTCTTCCTAATAAAACATTCTCCAAGAATTCAGAAAAAAATATTTTGAACTTAGAAATGTTCGAAAAGTGTGAACGCCCCTGTCGTAAACCCACCTCCCATGAGAGAACACATAAAATCGAGTAGGAGGGGAGATTACTCTCCCCGTCCTCTCACACCACCGTACGTACGGTTCCGTATACGGCGGTTCGTAAAGTAGGTTGAAATTGATGCAATTGCCTAAGTAGCGAAATAAGATTCATGCGCTCAAAGTAGGATTTCTTGAAGGCTTCATTCATATGCGAAGCCCCAGAATTCCACCAAGGCCCTCTCTGGTTGCACGCGGACTCAAACGCTCTCTGTTCTTGAATCCCACGGCTCATGAGCTTTCTAGCACGAGTGTACACTCGCTTCAGCTGTCTCCAAATAATGCAGCGAAGCTTACGCCGTATCCAACTGTCGAGTTCCTCGAAGATCAACTTCACTTCCGCGAGCCGGAAATAATTGATCCAGCCCTTAAGAAGTGGATTAACGTCTTCTTGGAT
>ASOC01000023.1 GCA_000405945.1 Candidatus Omnitrophus fodinae SCGC AAA011-A17 | reverse complement strand
CTTGGTAGGTTGGTATCGCCTACCAAGGCCCTCTCTTCCAATGAAGATGGTAGCGGGGGCAGGATTTGAACCTGCGACCTTTGGGTTATGAGCCCAACGAGCTACCGGACTGCTCCACCCCGCGCCGAATTGCGCGGTGCTATCAAGCGGTCAGCCCTGCCGGCCTCCCGTCTTGAGTTGCCCCGCGGCGTGGTCATTTGGTACTAGCCGCGGAGCTGTAAAAAACACTGCCCCGCGTTGACAATTGCACAGATCCCGCAAAAAGGCTACTCGCTTACGCTCGCTGCCTCTTCGCTCAATGACCTCATCCTATTTCTTAACTTCCGTAGGGCAGCACAAAAGCCACCCATTCGCTTAAAGATTTTCTTGTTTTAGGGAATTGATTATAGGAAGGGCTGGGGAGGATTGTCAACCATTCGTTTTCCAGCCGCTTAGCCGCCGGGCGTCTTTAAGCTCTTCAGGTGGCGGAAACGCTGATGGTGTCGTGCTTTTCCGCTCTTTCGGATCCGGATTTTTTATTGTCGGCCGGTACGATTTTGTACACCACTTCGCCGGGCTTGGCCCGGCCCAGGTTTTCGCGGACCACTTTCTCGAGGTATTCCGAATCGGTTTCGAGAAGTTTTTCTTCTTTGGAAAGCTTTTCGGCAATTCCTTTAAGCCGGTCTATTTCCTGCGTGATTTCCAGCTCCTTGCGCTTGAGCTCCTGATATTTTGAAAACCCAGGCAGATAGGTCAGCGTGAAGGCGAAAAAAATGGCAAAGAGCGTGAAAAGGAATTTCAGCCTTTTCGAGAACATGCCTTAAGTTCCCCGCCGTACACGGCCCGGCTTCCCAGCTTTTCTTCAATGCGTAGCAGCTGGTTGTATTTGGCGATGCGGTCGGTGCGCGAAGTCGAACCGGTCTTGATTTGGCCGGTGGAAAGCGCCACGGCAAGGTCCGCGATGGTTGTGTCTTCCGTTTCGCCGCTCCTGTGGCTCATCACGGCCGTGTAATTGTTCCGGTGCGCCAGCTTCACGGCCTCAATGGTCTCCGTGAGCGTTCCGATCTGGTTCACCTTGATCAAAATGGAATTGGCCACACCTTCCTTGATACCGCGCTCAAGCCGCTTGGTGTTGGTGACAAAAAGATCATCGCCCATGAGCTGAATCTTGCTTCCGAGCCTGTCCGTGAGCTGTTTCCAGGTGTCCCAGTCATCCTCGGCCAGGCCGTCTTCAATGGAAAAAATCGGATAGCGTTCGCAAAGTTTGGCGTAAAATTCCACCATGTCTTTGCCGGATTTCATGGGCTGGGCCTCGGCGCGAAGCACATATTTGCCGGGATTTTTATTGGCGCCGGTTTTGTCCGCGCCGTAAAAACTCGAGCTGGCCGGGTCGAGCGCTATTTTCACGTCTTCACCGGGCTTGAACCCCGCCTTTTCAATGGCCTGCATGATAATGTCAAGCGCTTCCTGATTGGATTGAAGGTCCGGCGCGAATCCGCCTTCATCACCCACCGCGGTTGAAAGTTTTTTGTCGTGCAGGATTTTTTTCAGGTTATGGAACACTTCCGCGCCCATGCGCAAGCCCTCGGAAAAACGTTCGGCGCCAAAAGGCATAATCATGAATTCCTGGAGATCCACGTTGTTGTCCGCGTGCACGCCGCCGTTGATGATATTCATCATCGGAACCGGGAGTACATTCGCGTCATTGCCTCCGAGATACTGAAAAAGGGGCAGTCCTTCCGAATTGGCGGCGGCATGCGCGCAGGCGAGCGAAACACCCAAAAGCGCGTTGGCGCCCAGGCGCGACTTGGTTTCCGTTCCGTCGAGCTTGATCATAAGCCTGTCCACGGCTTCCTGGTCATGGGCATCTTTACCGGCCAGCGCCTTGGCCAGAGTGTCGTTCACATTCTGAACGGCTTTGAGGACGCCTTTTCCCAGATAGCGCTTTTTATCGCCGTCACGAAGCTCGATGGCTTCATGCTCGCCGGTTGAAGCGCCGCTCGGCACCGCGGCCCGGCCGCAAAACCCGCCGTCAAGCACCACGTCCACTTCAACAGTCGGATTGCCGCGCGAATCAAGGATTTCTCTTGCATGGATGGATTTAAGGCTCGTCTTCATGCTCTTCCCTTTCCTTGAAATATAAATTCGGCCGATGTGAAAGTCAGCGCATTATATAAAAGGCCTCAGCGGAAAACAAGAACTCTGCGGGCCACGACTTTGAGCTTGCCTGACACCAGCAGCTTGACCGCGCGCGGATAAAGATCGTATTCCACGCGATGCACTTTCTTTTCCAGGTATTCCAGCGAATAGCGGCGTTTGATCTCAACTTCTTTCTGGAGAATGATGGCGCCATGGTCCACCTCTTCATCCACAAAATGCACAGTCACTCCCGTCACACGCGCCCCGTATTCGTAAGCGTCACGGATAGCGTGCATGCCTTTAAACGCCGGAAGCAGCGCGGGATGGATGTTTACAATTCTCTGCGGAAAAGCACGGATAAGGTCAGGCCCAAGGATGCGCATATAGCCGGCCAGGACAATGTAATCGATTTTTCTGTCCTTAAGAATCTGGACTAATTCTTTTTCAAAGGCTTCTTTTGACTGAAAATTTTTGGGCGGTAAAACCAAGGTACTGATTTTGTAATCTTTGGCTTTCTCAAGCGCCGGCGCTTGCGGATTATCGCTGAACAAAAGGCCTATTTCCGCGCGAATTTTTCCCTTTTTCACGTGGCGCGCGATATTCTCGAAATTGGTGCCCCGGCCCGAGGCAAACACAGCCAGCCTTTTTAAAACTTTTTTCACCGTCACTCCTTAATCTCTTAAGCCTTCGACAATGATAACCAGCTCACCCAGTTTATTCCGTTTCGCGGTTTCTGTCAAAATGTACTTTAAATTCCCCCGCAAAAATTCCTCGTACTTTTTCGTGATCTCGCGGGCCAGACAGGCCGGTCTGTCGCCGAAAATTTCCGCCATGGCCTCCAGGGTTTTCACAATGCGATGGGGCGATTCGTAAAAAACCATGGTTCTCTTTTCTTCGCGCAGGGCCTCAAGCATTTTTCGGCGGCCGCCTTCCTTTTGCGGCAAATACCCCTCAAAAATGAATTTTTCACAAGGGATGCCGCTTCCCACCAGCGCGGCCAGGCTGGCCGAAGGCCCGGGCACCGGTTCAACGCGTATTCCGTTCTGAAGCGCCTCGCGCACCAGCGTGAACCCGGGGTCACTCACGAGCGGCGTTCCGTTATCGGTCACCAGCGCGATGGTCTCGCCTTCCTTGAGGCGCTCCACCAGGCCCAAAAGCCGGCCCTGGCCGCTATGGTCATGATAGCTTATCATGGGCACGCGGATGCTGTGACGCGTTAAAAGTTTATGGGTTTCGCGCGTATCCTCGCAGGCAATAGCGTCCGCGCTTGCCAAAACTTCGAGCGCGCGAAGCGTGATGTCTTTCAGGTTGCCGATGGGCGTGCTAACAATATAAAGAGTGCCGGGACAAGCGGGATTCATGATTTCTTGGGGGCTGGACGCATCAGCCGCATAAAACTCACCACACCAAAATTGACGTGCACCAGAAAAAATCCAAGAACGAAACCGGCAAAGTGAACGCCCGGAATTTTAAACGCAAGGAAGAATAAAACCGCCAAAAGCAGATAACGTGAAAAAAATTTGCCGGCCATGGAAAGAGGACTTGGCCTGCGCGATGCGGCGGCTTGTTTAAGCGGCAGGTCGCCGCCAGGGTCAGCCGCCCCGCGCGAAGGCGCGGGGAAAAGATTGGTGAAATCCTTGTAAAGAAGGTAAAAGTTCCAAAGCCCTGCTCCGGCGCCCAGCGCGATGCCCGAAGCCCATGTCCATTTCTTAAAGACAAAAAAAATCAAAGCCGTGACAGCGGCCGTGATAAGGGAATAATTCCTGGTTTTTTCTTTATCGAAAAATTGGTCGGACATTACCGGGACCTCTCCACAATATAATCAAGCAGATCTTCAAGACTTTTTCGCGCGGGCGATTGTTTGAACACCTGAAGCTCAAGCAGGGCTTTTTCCGTGAATGAACGGGCTTTGTCCATGGAATACTCAATCGCGCCGTATTCCATCATAAGGTTCCGGAGATAATCCAACTTTTCGCGGCCCATGCTGGATTTGAAAATCTGGAAGACCTCGCTTTTTTTATCCTCCGAGACCAGCGAAACCAGGCGTATAAGCGGCAGGGTGAGCACGCCCGCGTCGCAGTCCGAGCCCAGGGTTTTGCCGAAAGCGTGCTGATCGCCCGTGAAATCCAGGCAGTCATCCACGATTTGAAAAGCCATGCCGAGGTATAATCCGTAATTTTTTAACGCCAGGGTCTGATCCAGGGAGAGATTGCCGAGAATGGCGCCGGTTTCAATGCAGGCCGAAAGCAGCGAGGCGGTTTTTTTACGGATGATTTCAAAATAAAGCCCTTCCTTCAGATTAAAGTTGTTTTTTTCCTTAAACTCGAGAATTTCGCCGTCGCAGACTTCGCAGGCCGTGTTGAGAAAAAGCGAAACCACACGGTCGTTTTTGGTGCCGAAGAAAGTCTGCAGCGCGCGGTCATGGAGAAAGTCGCCCACCAGTACCGCCACCTGGGCGTTCCATTTTGCGTTCACGGTGGGCATATTGCGCCGAAGGTAAGAAGAATCGATAATGTCGTCGTGAATCAGGGTGGCGGAATGAAAAATTTCAAAGGCCGAAGCCACGGGGATCATGGCCCTGATGGTTGTTTCATTATTTGAAAACGCGCCTCCGAGCAGACAAAGGGAGGGACGGAGGTATTTGCCTTTGTTCGCGAAAAAATACCGTATCACTTCCCGCGAGAGTTCGTTGGATGTACTCAATATGTCCAGTATCGACTCTTCGATCTGGTCGAGACAGGTCTGAACCGGTGCGTATATTTCATCCAGTGCGGGCTTTAATTTCATAAAATTTCTCGGAGCGCCATGCGGGCCGCCTCAAACGTGCGCCGCATGTCTTTCGCGCTGTGAGCCGCGGAAACAAAACAGCATTCAAACTGGGAGGGCGGAAAAAAGATTCCTTTATTCAAAAGGATTTGAAAAAATTTCGCGTAGCGGGCCGTGCTGGAAGTTTTAGCGCTCGCGTAATCGCGCACGGGCTCTCGAGTGAAAAAAACCGTGAACAGGGAGCCTAGATAGTTGATGCGGACGGGATATTTTTTCTCACGCACAAACTCGCGCATAGGCTCGGTGAGCAAAGCGGTTTTCTGCTCAAGCTGACGGTAAAGGCTTCCGGAACGCAGCCGCGTGAGCATGGCTATCCCCAAGGCCGTAGCCAGAGGATTCCCGGAAAGTGTGCCCGCCTGGTAAACATCGCCGAGGGGCGCCAGACAGTTCATGATTTGCTC
The DNA here is from genome assembly GCA_000405945.1 of Candidatus Omnitrophus fodinae SCGC AAA011-A17. GTDB lineage: Bacteria > Omnitrophota > Omnitrophia > Omnitrophales > Omnitrophaceae > Omnitrophus > Omnitrophus fodinae. The sequence goes on along the minus strand of ASOC01000023.1, from coordinate 18,974 downwards.
CCTTCCTCCAAAGGCGCCGAGAGGCATGCCGCCTCCCAGAATTTTCCCAAGGCAGGTCAAATCCGGCTTGATGCCGAAAAGCTGCTGCGCGCCGCCAAAAGAAGCGCGAAATCCGGAAATGACTTCGTCAAAAATCAGGACAGCGCGGTGGCGCGTGCATAATTCTCTCAAGGCTTTCAAAAACCCCTCCGCGGGCGGCACAAGCCCCATATTGCCGGCAATCGGCTCCACAATCACGCAGGCAATGCCCCCGCCGTGAAAAGCTTTTTCTACGGGCTGGATTTTATTGTAGGGCAGGCTGATAGTCAGCTTCGCTAACTCCTCGGGCACGCCTTTGGAATCCGGAATGCCCAGCGTGGCTCCGCCGGACCCTGCCTTGACCAGCAAAGAATCCGAATGACCGTGGTAACAGCCGTTGAATTTGATGATTTTTTTCTTGCCCGTAAAGCCGCGCGCCAAACGCACGGCGCTCATCACAGCCTCGGTTCCGGAAGAAACAAAACGCACCTTTTCGATTGAGGGGAAGGCCTTCTTGACCAGCCTGGCCAGCTCCACTTCCTGCCAAGTGGGCGCGCCAAAACTCGTGCCGCGCTCCGCCGTTTTTTTCAACGTCTGAAGAAGCGCGGGATGACCATGGCCTAGAATATGCGGCCCCCAGGACATGACGTAATCGAGATACGCGCGGCCCTTGTCGTCATAAATTTTCGAGCCCTTTGCACGCGACACAAAAAAGGGCTCCCCGCCCACGGCTTTAAAAGCCCGCACCGGAGAATTAACCCCGCCCACCAAATGCCGGCAGGCCTCTTTGAAAGTATGCTGGGTCACTCTTTCTTGTCCTTTCTGTCCGAGTCACCGGGCCGATCGCCCAGTGCCGGAAGACCAGGCGGCAACCCGCCGCTTGAACAACCGGCATCCGTTAAGCCCAGTCGGAATCGTCATACTGCCAGCTCGGATAAAGATAGTAATTGGTAATGGGAGCCTTGTACCCTTCAGCCACAATCTTGAAAGAGCTGATACCGCCCTGCGCGAGCCGCGCCGGGTCAGGCACGGTGGACGCGTTGTGCGCGGGCATTTCCCTGGAATCAAAAATAATCAGGTTTACCTTAAGCCCTTTGACGGGCTGGCCCATGTTGTTAATGACAATGCCGGAAAGTTCGGCATGGCCGTCCTTGTTGATGGTGGAAATGCCCCCTTTGACAATCACGCGCCGGGGAAGTTTTTGGAATGCCTCGATTTCGGGGAACTCTTCAATGCTCATAGCTCGAATCAATGACCGCCCTTACTGCTGGAAAAGCTCCAGAACGATTTCCTGTTTGTCCTTCTTAAGAACAACTTTTGTTTTTTGAATCAAAACAACGGTGGCGCCCGCGATTTCATCGCCTTCTTTTTTGATTTCACCGTTGATAATGGCCGTGGGAACCAGCGGGTCCATGACAATGCCTTCAAGGGTAAGAGGGGCCATCGCCGCCTGGGCCACCACGCCGACGCGGAAAGGCGGACGGCCCCAAGTCGTGTACTTGGTATGCCGGGACTGACGCGGACCACCTGCCGCGGGCTGTCCTTCCTGGGGCACGGGTTGGCCCGTCTGTCCTTTCGTTTGACTCACGTCTTTGACCTGAGGCCGGGGAGACCTTTTGGGATAACAGCCCAAATTCTTTCCCCAGGTAAAAAGCATCACCGGGATGGAAGCGACTAAAATAATTTTCAGGACATGTTCTTTATTCATTCAATTCCACCTTGGGCCGGTAAAGCTCGATTTCCAGCTTCATAACCAGCGGGTAAGGAGGATTTTGCGTCTTGATATCAAAACTCTTAACCCGCACCAGAGCCGACTTCAAATCATCCAATTGCCCCACAAGCTTGCCCATCGAGTCAAAATTCCCTTCGAGCTCAATCACAATTCCGACATAATCCTCTTCCTCCTTGCTGGAGGGCTCCACGGACTTGAAATGAATGCCATACTCCGCGCCCAGCTTGTTCAGTTCTTCAAGCGTGGCGGAAATTTGCAGGGGTGACTCCAGCCTCTCTTTGAGATAATCAAGGTCCCGTTTGAGTTTCTTTGGATCCAACTTGGACGTGTGTTCAATCAGTGCCTGGGCCTGAGACAGCTCCTTAGTAAGGCTGTCAAGTCTCTCGCCGCGGGAAACAAATTTCGAGTGGCAGGCCGCCCCGGCCACCAGCAAAACAATCACAACGGCTGCCAGTCCGCCCCAGCGGATCAATTGATCCTTCTCGGGCATTTTGGTCGGAAATTTTAAATCAGAAATATTTATGTTTAGACCTTGCATTTGATTTCAAACCTGAAAATCCCGGATCCCTGCTCGACTTCCTTGGTCGAGACCAGCTTGGCCTTGGAAAAAACCCCCTTGCAAAGCGCGGTTAAAAATCCGGTCAGTTTGTCCTCCGTGAAATTTTCCTGAGTGTATGTGCCCGTTATGGTGAAAATGTTTTCCTTGTATTCAATGGTTTCCAGATAAAAATTGGACGGCAAGAGATTGGTCAGCTCCATGAAAGCGTCCTCCCAGTAAGGCTCTCTGACAAAAAAAGCGTCCCATTCCGCCTGACGATCCATCGCGTCGTTTTCGACCGTTTTGATTTCTTTGGCCTTTTCGTACGCCGCTGCGATTTCTTTCATGGCTGCTGTTTTGGAGCTGATTTTATGGCCCTGGAAAAAGAACTGGGTCCACACAACCGCGAAAAAAACGGAAAAAAACACCGCGCCGCCCTTGATTAATTGTTCTTTAGGGATTCTGCTCAGCCAGGCAAAGGGCTTCTTTTTTTCCAAAAAATTCGACACCATGATCACCATGCGGTGATACCGCGGCATATCATCCTGCTTGGCCTTAATCGCCTCTCCTATCTGAAACTGGCTGTTGGGAATGATCTCAAGAGACTGGACCGGCATTTGCAGCCTTTTTTCCAAAAACTCTTTCAACCCTTTGAGTTCACCGCCGCCGCCCGAAAGCAGGACCCGGTTCACCGCTTTTCCATTGGACTGCTCCGAAAAATAATTGAACGAACGCGTTACTTCATTTTGAAACCGCTCCAAAACCGGACGGGCTGCCGCGAGAAATTGGACAGGTTTGAACCCTTCAGGCATGGACGCATCCGACGGATGAGAGGACAAAAGACCGCGCACTTTTTTAAGCTTCTCCGCGTCCTGCGGGTTGAGCGGCTCCAGTCCCATGCGCTCAATCACGCCCGGGTCAAGAAGAAGGGCCGTGATGTCATCGCCTCCGACCTGAATTTTGCGGGTGAATTTGAGTTTGCACCCTTCGTAAATATTGAGGGACGTGATGGCCGCGCCGATATCCATCACCGCCGCCACCTCATCCTCTTTAATGCCGGCCACGGGCGCGAACTTTTGAATGGAAAAGGGGGTGTGCAGAGTGTCCCGGGGTGAAAATCCCCCTTCTTTCAGAAGGGCAAGTTTTTCATCCAGAATTTTCTGGGACACCGCGGAGGCCAAAATCCGAAGGCGGGTGCCTTCGGCCGAAGGTTTGATCTCAACCACCTGATAACCGATATTGGCTTCCTCAACCGCGAAAGGGATTTCTTTTTTCAGCTGAATCTGAATGGCTTGGTCCAGCTCGCGGCCAGGCATTTTGGGCAGATAGAGTTCGCGGACAAAACTTTGCGGGCTGTTAAAAACAAACAGGGTTTCATGCCCCGAATCGTCCGTCTCTTTTAAAATTTCAAGGATTGCCGCAACGGTTTCCTTTTTTCTCGCCGATTCTTCTTTGCTTTGAACTTCAATCAGGCTGGCCCAGGTCCAGGCAAGACAATCATTTTCCAGTTCAATATGGATTTTTTTGACCGCACTTGACCCGATTTCAATTGCGATAATTTGCCGTTTATCCAATTTTCAACCTTTTTTCTTCAAAAACCCCCAGGTTTCTGAATTTTTCGTAGCGCTTTTCGAGAAGCTCCTTTTTGGAAAACTCCGTAAGCTCCTTCAGGTGTTTTTCAATGGCCTCATGCACGGCCTTGGCTGTGCTTTCAAAATCGCGGTGGGCGCCGCCGAGCGGCTCTTTGATCACCTCATCCACCACCCTGAATTTAAGAAGATCGTAGGAAGTCAGTTTAAGGGCCTCGGCCGCGTCAGGCGCTTTGGACTGGTCTTTCCAGAGAATGGCCGCGCAGCCTTCGGGAGAAATCACGGAATAATAGGCGTTTTCAAGAATCAAAACGCGGTCACCCACGCCGATGCCTAAAGCGCCGCCGCTTCCGCCTTCGCCGATCACTATCACGATAATGGGCACGGCAACGCCTGCCATTTCCCGAATGTTGTAAGCAATCGCCTCGGCCTGGCCGCGTTCCTCGGCGCCTATGCCGGGATAAGCGCCCGGCGTGTCCACGAAACACACGATGGGGATATTGAATTTCTGGGCGAGCTGCATAACGCGCAATGCCTTACGGTACCCTTCGGGATGCGCGCTTCCGAAACAGCGCATCAAATTTTCTTTGGTGTTGCGGCCTTTCTGATGGCCGATAAAACAAACCCGTTTCCCCTGCATCCGGCCGAAACCAGCCACGATAGCCGTATCGTCGCTGAATCGGCGGTCGCCGTGAAGCTCCACAAAGTCGTCGGTCAGGGCGTGGATATAATCCAGCGAATAAGGCCTGAGCGGATGGCGGGCTACCTGCACGCGCTGCCAGGCGGTCAAATTTTCAAAAATCTCTTTAAGCGCTTGTTCCAATTTTTTTTCGGCGCTTTTGATTTCGCCGGTGAGGTCGATCCCGTCTTTAGAGTGCTGTTTGAGATGCCCAATGGCTTTTTCCAAATCCGCAATAGGCCGCTCAAAAGGCAGGCAGGGGCCATTCCCTTCCTGATTGATTTTGGGGCGCGTTTTTTTCATCACCATGCGTTAACCCTTTATTTGAAAATTTATTTTAAAATCGTAACTTTGGTTTTCGCGGGGACAATATCGTAAAGCTCTTCCACGTCCTCGTTCAGCATGCGAATGCAGCCTGCCGAAATATTTTTTCCTATAGACTCAGGCTGGGTAGTTCCGTGAATGCCGTAGCCGGGGACGGAAAGTCCCATCCAGCGGGTGCCGAGAATATTTTCCGGGCTGTCGGGAGGAACCACGGCACCGGCACGGTACCAGGTAGGATTAACGAGTTTATTTTCAATGGTGAATTCTCCGAACGGTGTGGCCTCGCCATGTCCGGTGGCCACGTTGTAGGTCTTGATCAGCTCCGCGCCTTGGTAGAGATAAAGCTTATTTTTCGACAGCCGGACCTTGATAGAAAAAGAGGCGATCACCGCCTTGAGCTTCATGCCGGGATAAATCGTGAACCCCTTGATTTGATTGCTCCTGACAATCAGTCCGACCGTGGTGTTATGCTCTTTGGCTATTTTATAAAGACTGTCGCCGGATTTGACATCATAAATAATGCTGCCGGGGGTGATGGTTTTTGAAAAAAGAATTCTACAATTCAGGCCTTCCAGTTCTTTGCGTATGTCTTTTTTCAGATCGGATGAAAGATTTCTTGTGAGGAATTGCTTGTATTTTTCTTTCGCGGCAAGAAAATCGCCGTTTTGAGCGAGTTGCCGGGCTTCACTTAAAATATTGTCAGCCGGAATCACTGCTTCGGCCGGCGCCGCCGCTGTCTTCTGGGCGGGCTCGGCGGAAGGTTTGGGCGTCTCAGCCACGGTCGCGCCCATGAGCCAACCCGCCGTCAGCAAAATAAATAAATTCCAACCCAGATAGCTTTTTTTCATAATGCGAAGCAAATAATAAAAGTGAGGCCTATGCCCAAACAAGCACCGGCAATGACTTCAACTGGCGTATGGCCTAAAAGCTCCTTGAGCCTTTTATCCCGGATCTCGTCCCCTTGGGAGATTTCATCCATCATTTTATTGAGAATACTGGCCTGGCGTCCCACGGCACGGCGCACCCCGGCCGCGTCAAACATGATAATCAAACTGAACACGTAAGCCATCCAGAAAAAAATCGTGTTGAACCCGTAATAAAGGCCCACCACCGTTGAAAGGCTGGAAACTGCGGCTGAGTGCGAGCTAGGCATGCCTCCACTCATGAGAAGCCAACGGAAATTAAACTTCTTATCCCTGATAATGCCCGCGATGACTTTCAAAAGCTGCGCAATAACCCAGGCGCTGAAAATGGCAACAATACCTCTCTCTTGTGAAAAAGGAGGTGCCCAATCAGATGAAGCTATGCTTTGACTCAGCATAAGAAAACCTATGCGGTTGACAGCGAAATCTATTTATGATAATAATACATACGCGATATGGCAAAAAATAATAACTACCTATCCTATTCACACTACATCAGAATGGCGAATTATATTACAGCCTATTTTAAAACACAAGGCGATAATCTTTCACTCGTCCAATGACATCAACTATTTATAGTGTCACGCTTTGGGGCATTGACGCCTTCCCTGTCCAAATCGAGGTGGATGTCACATCCGGTTTGCCGCAAATGATTCTTGTGGGATTGCCGGACCAGGCTGTGAAAGAATCCAAAGAGCGGGTCAGGGCCGCTATCAAAAACAGCGGATTCCCCTTTCCCTCCAAGAAAATCATCATCAATCTCGCGCCGGCTGACATGAAAAAAGAGGGTCCCTGCTTTGATCTTCCTATCGCGATTGGTATTTTAGCTTCGCTCGGGCATATTCATTCTGAAAAAATTAGAGACTACGCGTTTCTGGGGGAATTGGCTCTTGACGGCCGCTTGAGAAAAACAAAAGGGATTATCCCGGCCATGCTGGGGGTCAGAGAAACCCATCGCCAGCTTATCGCGCCTTTGGAAAATGAAGCGGAAGCGGGAGTTCTTTCGGATGCGCCTCTTTTGCTGGCAAAGAATTTGTCCGAGGTGGTGCGGTTTTTAAATGAAGGGGCGCCTCTCAAAAGCCCCACAACTGCGCGGAAAGATTCGGAAGCGGTTTCATCTATCCTTTATCCTTTTGATTTTCAAGAAGTGAAAGGACAGCGGCAGGCAAAACGGGCTCTGGAAGTGGCGGTTTCAGGCGCGCATAACATTCTTATGGTCGGACCTCCGGGGTCGGGCAAAAGCATGCTGGCGCGCCGGCTGCCCGGTATTTTGCCGGACCTTTCCCAGGAAGAAATTCTGGAGATCATGAAAATTCACAGCGCCGTCGATTCTCTGGTCGCAGAACGCCGCCCCATAAACCGGCGTCCTTTCCGTTCTCCTCATCATACGATATCCCCCGCCGGACTCGCGGGCGGCGGGACCTTCCCGAAACCCGGAGAGATCACGCTGGCGCATCACGGCGTGCTTTTCCTTGATGAGCTTTCCGAATTCAGAAAAGACGCTCTTGAAGTTCTGCGCGCACCCATGGAAGACGGCAAATTGGTCATTAGCCGGGCCCGGGCCTCTATCGCCTTCCCCGCGCGTTTTATGCTGGTGACTGCCATGAATCCCTGTAAGTGCGGCTTTCTCGGCGATACCCGCAGAGCTTGCCGCTGTTCCCTAAGCCAAATTCTCGCTTACCGGGCAAAAATCTCAGGGCCTCTGCTTGACCGTATCGATCTTCACATTGAAGTGCCGGCGGTTAAGTTTAAGGAATTGACCGAAACGCGGCCGGCAGAAAACTCGGAGGCCATACGCCTCCGCATTCAGCGAGCCCGGGATATTCAAAAGGAAAGATTCAAAGCGGAAAAAATTATAACCAACAGCGAAATGGGAGAAAAAGAAATCAAAAAACACTGTCACCCCAGCCCAGCGGCGTTGAAATTACTGGAAACCGCTCTGGAGGAGCTTGGCCTTTCAGCCCGGGCTTATTCGCGAATTCTTAAAGTGGGCCGCACCCTCGCGGACTTGTCGGAATCAGAAAAAATCCTGGAAGAACATTTGGCTGAGGCTATTCAGTACAGGCTGCTCGACCGGCAGTCCGGCTGACTTTCTGTACTAGTCCTGCAGATATTCCCTGAGCCATTGAAACCGCTGAGTATTGGCAAGCTTGGCTAGGGAGCATACTTCGATTTGGCGGATTCTTTCCCGGGTGAGATGAAAAACAGAGCCAACTTCTTCCAGGGTTTTGGGTACGCCGTCGTTCAAGCCGTACCTCAGCCTGAGAATATTTTTTTCTTTTTCGTTTAAAATCTCAAGCGCTTTTTGAATATCTTTTCTCAGAAGAGACGCCTCGGCCTTTTCTTCGGGCTTCACGGCCCTGTCGTCCGAAAGAAAGTGCTGGACTTCCGTGTCGCCCACCGGTGCCTGAAGGCTCAAGGGCTCGTGGTCCACATCCATCAAACGCTGGATTTCGGGCAAAGGGGTCTTGAGTTTATTGGCGATGTCTTGCATCGAAGCTGTGCCGGCATTCACCTGACTCTGGGTCCGGTACATTCTTTTAAAATGCGAGAGTTTATCCTCAAGGTGCACGGGTAACCTTATCAGCCTGCCCTGCGTCATGCGCGCGCGTGTGATGGCCTGCCGCACCCACCAGGTGGCGTAGGTTGAAAATTTATAGCCCCTGCGGTAATCAAATCTCTCGGCCGCTTTGAGAAGCCCCAGATTTCCTTCCTGAATCAAATCAAGAAGCGTCATGGAAGACGCGTAATAATTTTTGGCAATGCTTACAACCAGCTTGAGATTGGACTGCGCCAAGCGGCTGACAAGTAAAATCAAGTGGTCCCTCTTGGCATCAAGCGCGCGGACTTCTTCTCTTTCTTCCCCGCGCAGAGGTTCGCCTTGTTTAGCCATGGCCACAATTTTTTGCAAAAGCTCAAGACTTAGCCGGTAAAGAAAGAGAGGGTTTTTAACGGATGCGCTGGGTGTAGATTGTAAAATCCGGATTAAGCGTTGCAGTCTCCTGGCGGACAAATGATTTCTTCCCTTTTTGCCCTTTTCAATCAACTGGCCGTCAAAATTTCCCTGCTTAAGAGCCGCTTCCAAAAAAGAAGCCATTGCTTTTCTAGCCCTTCTGGAATGAAAAATCGCGTCATTCACTTCATTCATGGCCTCTTCGATTTGCCGGCCCAAATGTTGTTCTTCTTCAGAAGTCAGGATTTTCCATTCACCGATGGCTTTTAAGTATTCGGAAAAACCATCTTTTCCAATTCTCAAACTTTTTTCTTCCTTGCTTGATTGTGATATTTCATTAACATCAGTCTCTGCCTGGACTTCCGGCAGTTCATCCAACTGGAAAGCTTCCTGAACTTCGATTTTGTCCCTGATTGTCATGTTGCTATCTCCCAAGTTCCTTTTTATAGAAAAGCCATCTATGATTGCTCTGTAATAGCTATATCATAGCCTACTAAATTAGTCAATATTAAATCCATAATATTTCCACCTCTTTGTAACTCCTTTTAATTAAATGGGTAAGATATTGAAAGGCCGGTGGGATTGAGTCCGGTCAAAGCATATTTAATTTTAACTTGGCCGCGTCTGTCATGCGACTTTGATCCCATTGAGGCTCCCAAACCAAGGCCACATTGACGGACTTAACTTCGGGGATAGTCGAAATCTTACGGGCCACATCCGACTTGATCACTTCTCCCATGCCGCAGCCCGGAGCCGTGAGGGTCATTTCCACATCCACTTTGTGGCCCCCATCGGGAAGTTGGGAAATATCGCAGGAATAAACCAAACCCAAATCCACAATATTGACCGGAATTTCAGGGTCATAGCAGGTTTTCATCTGATTCCAAACCAATTGCTCGAGGCTCAGCGACTGCGCGGAATCGTTCTGCGCCTGTTTTGGAGTTTCTTTGCCCAAGGCATCCGCGTCTTTTTCGGAAATCCGGACCATGTAGCCATGATCCGTCACAACTGTGTAAGCCCCGCCCAAAGACTGAGTAATTCTAACAGGCGTTCCTTTGGGAAGCATGATGGGGTTGCCGATGGGAATTTGTGTGCCCTCGCAATCCCGGGTCAATTGAATAATATCCTGCATGATTTTATCTCCCTTCTTCCGTCGAAATGATTTTAGCTTCATTCCCAAGCCCGGAATAAAGCGTGTGCCAGGCCAAGGTCGCGCATTTGACGCGCGCCGGAAATTCACAAACACCGGAAAAAACAGCCAATTTGCCAAGACTCTTCGTGTCGTAATCAGACCCCGCTCCCCGGCCGAGCATTTTCCTGAAATCTTCAAACAGCGCTTCGGCTTCGGCTTTTGTTTTCCCTTTGACCATGGTGGTCATCATGGAAGCCGAGGCCTTGGAGATAGCGCATCCCGATCCCTGAAAGCTGATGTCCGCGATCCTGCTGTTTTCCAGCTTGAGATAAATCATAAGGCGGTCTCCGCAGAGCGGATTATACCCTTCCGCCTTTTTCGTCGCGTCAGTTATCGCGCGGAAATTGCGCGGGCTTTTGTTGTGTTCAAGAATCATTTCCTGATAAAGCTCGTTCAGGTCGGTCATGTTTTAAAAACCTCGCGGACATGTTTCAGCGCCTGGATAAGAGCGTCGATTTCACCGCGCGTGTTGTAAAAAGCCAGCGAAGCCCGGGCCGTTGCCGGCAAACCAAACCGCTCCATCACGGGCATGGCGCAATGATGCCCGGCGCGAATCGCTATCCCCTGCCTGTCCAGAATGGTGGCAATGTCATGCGGATGAACACCGTCCATGACAAAGGAAAGGATGCAGCCTTTCTCCTTTGCCGTGCCGATAATTTTGATGCCCGGTAAAGACAAAAGCGCTTTGGTGCCGTAGGCCAAAAGTTCCCGCTCGTAAGTTTCTATTTTATCCAGCCCAAGGCCGAGCACATAATCAATCGCCGCGCCTAGACCGATCACGCCTTCGATATGCGGAGTCCCCGCCTCAAATTTATAGGGAAGCGTGTTATAAAGCGTTTTGCCGAAAGTAACGTAACTGATCATGTCACCTCCGGACTGATAAGGCGGCATGGCCTCAAGCAGGCCGGCTTTTCCGTAAAGAGCGCCTATGCCGGTGGGGCCGTAAATCTTATGTCCGGAAAAAACATAAAAATCGCAATCCAAATCCTGCACATCCACCGGAAGATGCGGCACAGCCTGCGCTCCGTCCACCAGCACACGCGCGTTCCAGTGATGCGCCATCTGAATTATTTTTTTCACGGGATTAATTGTGCCCAGGGCATTGGACATATGCCCCACGGCCACGAATTTGGTGCGTTTGCTAAGGAGGCGCTCATATTCCTCCAGCAAAAGCTCGCCTTTGTCGCTCACCGGGATTACCCTGAGCACCGCGCCCGTCTGCTCGCTAAGGATCTGCCAGGGAACAATGTTGGAATGATGTTCCAACCCGGAAATAATGATTTCATCCCCGCGCTTCAGATAAGTCCTGCCGTAGCTATGCGCCACCAGATTAATTCCTTCGGTGGCGCCGCGCACAAAAATAATTTCTTTGGATTCGCGCGCGTTCAAAAACCGCTGAATCTTCACCCGGGAGGCCTCATAAAGACTCGTGGCTATTTCGCTCAGGTAGTGTATCCCGCGGTGCACATTGGCGTTTTGAGTTTGATAGTAAAAAAGCAGGGCGTCAATCACCGCTCGCGGTTTTTGGGTTGTGGCCGCGTTGTCAAAATAAACAAGCGGCTTGCCGTGGATATTTTGGGAAAAAATCGGAAAATCTTTGCGGATTTTATCCGTGCCCAGCGCTGTTGTCCGCGAATCCGAAGAAACGGCTTTGGGATTTTTCATTTTTCCTCCTTGTGCGCCACGCTTTCAAGACGATCCTCAAGCCAATGCTCCAGTTCCTCTTTCACGGCCCCGAGCCCGACTTTGTCCACGATTTCATGGGCAAATCCATACGTCAGAACTTTTTTCGCCTCCTTCACGCCAAGACCGCGGCTTCTCAAGTAAAAAATCTCATCCTCATTCAGCTGCCCCACGGCCGCGCCATGCGCGCACTTGACGTCATCGGCAAGGATTTCAAGCTGGGGCCTTGTATCCACCCTGGCATCAGAAGATAAAAGAAGATTTTTATTTTTTTGGGCCGCGTCGGTTTTTTGCGCGTCCTGGCGGACAAAAATTTTGCCGCTGAAAACCGCGCGCGACCGGCTCCCGAGAATCCCTTTATAAAGCTGGCGGCTCGTGCCCTTGGGTTTAAGGTGATCGATGACCGTGTGATTGTCAATATGCTGTCCCTCGCCTGCCAAGTATAAACCGTTCAAGTCGCATTCCCCTCCCTCTTCCGAAAAGACCACGCTAAGATGATTGCGCACCAGCCTGCCGCCAAAATCCATGTTAAAAAAAACAAAACGGCTTTGCCGGCCGACTGAAACGCGCGTGCTGGAAATATGACAGGCCTGGCGAGTTTCTTTTTGAAGCCTGTAGGCTTCCACGCTGGCGCCCTCCCGTATCACATAATCGGTGACCGCGTTCGTAAAATAGGGATTTCCGCCCAGGCCCAGATAGCGCTCGACCACCACAGCGCTGCTTCCCGGTTCCGCGACGATTAAATTTCTGGGATAAGAAACCAATTTTTGATTCTCCGGCAGGGTAAGGTAAACACATTCAAGGGGGGTTTTAACTAAAAAATTTTCAGGCAACTGAAGCATCATTCCGTCATTTAGAAACGCGCTGTTCAAATCTGCGAAGATTTCGAGCCGGACATTTTCCTGCGGGAACCAACTCCGCTCCGCCAGCCTTCCTTCACTGTTCCAGGACGCGCCCAAATGAACCATTTTGATATTTCCTTCAAGCCCGGCCGTTGAAGAAAACAACGGGGCGTACAATCCGTTGATGAAAACCAGGCGCGGCCCCGGAGCTTTCCCAAGCAAATTTTTAACCGCATGGGAATTGATACGGCCGGAGTCATTCCTATAAACAGGCCGGAAGGCAAGTTTCGCGAAAGGCTCTAGGCTGGTGTATTTCCAGGCTTCATCATGAACCGTGGGAAAGCTCTGGTCACGAAACCGGGCGATGGCCTCGTCACGGTAAGAGGCAAGCCACGAAGGCGATTTGCCGGCTTCCGCTTTTTTAAACCATTCATAAGCGGCAAGGCACTTTTCTTTTTCCAAAAAGATTTCAGGCGCTGTTTTGGTTTTCATTTCCGATGGGCCCCTTCTTTCACCCAATCGTAGCCTTGCGCCTCAAGCTGAAGCGCCAAATCCTTGCCGCCGGATTTCACGATGCGGCCGCCCATCAGCACATGCACAAAATCGGGGACAATGTAATGCAGCAACCGCTGGTAATGCGTGACCAAAATAACGGAACGCTCGGGGCTCTTGAGCTGACTTACGCCGGCGGCCACAATCCGGAGCGCGTCAATATCAAGCCCGGAATCCGTTTCATCAAGAATCGAAAGCCTGGGCTCCAGCACGGCCATTTGCAATATTTCATTTTTCTTTTTCTCGCCGCCCGAAAACCCCTCATTCACCGGCCGGTTGATAAAACTTTCGTCCATTTCAACGGTTTTGATTTTTTCTTTTATAAAATCCAGAAACTCGAGTGCGTCCATTTCTTCCAGGCCTTTGTGCGCGCGGATGGCATTCAGCGCGGATTTCAAAAAATAGACGTTGCTCACGCCGGGGATATCCGTGGGATATTGAAAAGCGAGAAACACTCCCTCGCGGGCGCGCATTTCCGGAGCCAGCTCAAGAAGGTTTTTCCCGTTATAAAGCACTTCCCCCTTCGTCACCTCATACGAGGGGTGTCCGGCCAAAACCCTTGCCAGGGTGCTTTTACCCGAACCGTTGGGCCCCATGATCGCGTGCGTTTCGCCGGCATTCACCTTAAGGTCAATGCCGGTGAGAATCTCCTTGCCCTCCACTTTCACGTGCAAATCACGAATTTCCAGCATTCAAAGCCTCCCTCTTTCCGGATTATCCGACGCTGCCTTCAAGGCTCACATTCAAAAGTTTCGTGGCCTCCACCGCAAATTCCATGGGAAGATTTTTGAAAACTTCCTTGCAAAATCCATTGATGATCATGGAAATGGCATTTTCCGCCGAAAGCCCGCGCTGCCTGCAATAAAACAACTGGTCTTCGCTGATTTTCGAAGTCGAAGCCTCATGCTCCACGCGGGCTGTGTTGTTTTCAACCTCAATATAAGGAAAGGTGTTGGCCTCCGAACGATTGCCCAGCAAAAGAGAATCGCATTGCGTGTAATTCTTGGCATTTTCCGCCTTGGGCAAAATCTTGACCAGCCCGCGATAAGTGTTGCTGCCCTGCCGCGCCGAAATGCCCTTGGAAATAATGGTGCTCCTCGTGTTCTTGCCGATGTGCGTCATCTTCGTGCCCGTGTCCGCCTGCTGGTGATGATTGGTCAGGGCCACGGAGTAAAATTCCCCCACCGACGAGTCCCCCTTTAAAATCACGCTGGGATATTTCCAGGTGATGGACGATCCTGTTTCCACCTGGGTCCAGGAAATTTTCGAATTCGGCCCTTCGCATTTTCCACGCTTCGTGACAAAGTTATAAATACCGCCCTTGCCGTTTTTATCGCCCGCGTACCAGTTTTGCACGGTTGAATATTTGATTTGCGCGTTGCCGAGAGCCACAAGTTCCACCACGGCCGCGTGCAGTTGATTTTTGTCCCGGATAGGCGCCGTGCATCCTTCGAGATAGCTCACGTAACTTCCCTCTTCCGCGACAATCAAAGTCCTTTCAAACTGCCCGGTGTCGGCCGCATTGATACGGAAATACGTGGAAAGCTCCATGGGACAGCGCACCCCTTTGGGCACGTAGCAGAAAGAGCCGTCGCTGAACACCGCCGAATTCAGGGTCGCAAAAAAATTATCCGCGTAAGGGACAACCGAGCCGAGATACTTTTTAACCAGGTCCGGATGATTCTGCACCGCTTCGGAAAAAGAACAGAAAATCACCCCCGCCTTTTGCAGAGTTTCTTTAAACGTTGTCGCTACGGACACGCTGTCAAACACCGCGTCCACGGCAACACCGGCAAGGCGCTTCTGCTCTTCCAGCGGAATGCCCAGTTTTGCAAATGTTTCAAGAACTTCCTTGTCCACCTCATCAAGGCTGTTCAGCTTTTTCCGCGGCTTGGGAGCGGAATAATAAATCATATCCTGGTAATCAATGGGAGGGTATTGAACCTGCTGCCAGCGCGGCTCCTTCATGGTGACCCAGCGCCGGTAAGCCTTGAGCCGCCAATCCAGCATAAAAGCGGGTTCCTTTTTTTTGGCGGAAATCATGCGGACAATATCCTCATTAAGGCCGCGCGGCAGGGCGTCCGCGTCCACATTCGTCACAAAGCCGTATTTATATTCCTGGTTAACAAAACGTTCGGGGTCGCTCATATCTTTTGTTTCACAGCCATAAGGCGCGATGGGGCTGAGAAAATCATCCGCAGGCTGAAAATGATTCTCCGCAGCCGCAGGATTTCTCGGCATTGGGATTGACGAATTTAAAACCCCGGCCTTCCAGACCGTCATGAAAATCAACAACCGTGTTCTTGAGATAGAGGTAGCTCTTGGAATCAACGTAAACCTTGAGGCCTTCCGTCTCAAACACATTATCGCCTTCTTTCTGAAGGTCAAAGCCCATGGCATAGGAGAATCCTGAACACCCGCCTCCCTTGACCCCTAACCGGAGCCCCATGGCCGGATTGTTCTGTTTTTCCAGAATTCTTTTCACTTCACTGGCCGCAAGCGGCGTCAAAGTAACCATTTTTCAAATTCCTCCTTTCAAAACATAAATAGGAGATGTGGTACGCAGGTTTTTGACCGTGTCCACAAACCGCTTCACGGTGTAGTCAATTTCCTCTTCCGTGTTGAAACGCCCCAATCCGAACCTGATGGCCGTGTGAATCAATTCCTGCGGCACGCCAATGGCTTTCATCACATAGGAAGGCTCGGGCGTGGCCGAAGCGCAGGCCGAGCCTGATGAAACGGCTATTTCTTCATTCACGCTCATCAGCAGGGATTCCCCTTCCACATAAGCGAAACTGACATTCAAATTATGAGGCAAACGATTTTCAAGCGATCCGTTCAAATAAATGTCGTCCAGTCCTTCCCATAAACCTTTTCTCAGCCTTTCCCGCAAAGCCAGCACCCGTGAAGCCTCCTGCTTCATTTCTTTCCGGGCAATGTCGCAGGCCGCGCCGAAACCCACCAGGCCGGCCACATTCAAAGTGCCGGAACGAAGCCCGTTTTCATGACCACCGCCATGCATTTGAGGCGATACCCGGACGCGCGGATTTTTCTTTCTGATATAAAGAGCGCCCACGCCTTTAGGCCCGTACATCTTATGCGCCGAAAAGGACAAAAGGTCTATCTCCATGGCCTGAACATCCAAATGAATTTTGCCCGCGGCCTGGGCCGCGTCCGCATGAAACAAAATCCCTTTGGCCTTCGCGATTTTTCCTATGGCGGCCAAGTCCTGAATGGAGCCTATTTCATTGTTGGCGGCCATGACAGAAATCAAAATGGTTTTATCCGTGATGGCCCGCTCCAGATCGCCAAGCTGAATCAATCCTCCGGAAGTCACGGGCAGATACGTGACGCGATACCCGGCCCGCTCCAGAGCCCGGCAAGGCTCAAGCACTGCTTTATGTTCAATCGCCGTGGTGATCATATGCCGGCCTTTTTCCTGATAAATTTCGGCCACGCCTTTGATGGCAAGATTGTTGGATTCCGTGGCCCCGCTCGTGAACACGATTTCCTGCGCGTCTTCGGCGTGAATCAAGGCCGCGATTTCTTCCCTGGCTTTTTCCGCTAGTTTGGCCGCTTTGATGCCAAAGGGATGATGGCTGGCCGGATTGGCAAATTCATGCTTCAAAACCGGCATCATGGCTTCCAGCACTCTGGGGTCTAAAGGAGTGGTCGCGTGATGATCCAGGTAAATGGGGAATTTCATGACTCAATCCTCCCCGGCAAGCAGAAGGTCAAGCTCTTGGGCAACCGTGGTTTCATCTTTAAGAAGCGTGGCCAGCGTGATTTTAGAAAAAAAGCCGTCAATAAGCTCTTTGAGCTTGCGCCAAATCGGTCTCAGGCTGCAATGTGCGGAATGCGTGCAAACGATATTTTTTTTACCCGCGGGTGAGCAAAACGTCTCGTAGATATCGCCTTCCAAAGCTTCAATCACTTCCCGGATAGTGATCTCGGCCGGGTCCCGGGACAACAGGTAGCCGCCATGCGCGCCCTTGACGCTGTGCACAATCCCGGCCCGTTTGAGCTTCAGGAATAGCTGTTCCACATAGTCTTTGGACATTTTCTCCTGTGTCACAATGCTGTTAATGGACAAGGGCTTACCCTTAGTGTCCTGACAAAGAGCCCGCAGGCCAACTAGGGCGTATTCGCTTTGGGTCGTGAGGCGCATAGGGTGATGATACTATAACCGACTGATTTCATCAAGCTTCTCATCTCTTCAATACAACTTATTTAAAATTATATTGTTACGATTATCGGGACAGGAAAACAGGGGATTAGCCCGCAATTCTCATTGGTGATTAAAGTTCGCGCTGAATGCCGGCTATAGCCAGACCATCAGCCTGCTTCTTCAAAGAGAGGCAAACGCGTTTACCCCATTTGCCATCGGCTTTCTGCGCCCGGATGGAAAGCACAAAGGAGTCGGGCAAACGGGTGACATCCTGGGAGCTTAGAACAAACTCGGGCTTGTCGCTTTCCCCGCGCAGGCCCGATTTGCAAACACAAAAGCGGTAGCGGCGCGGCGGTTTGGCGAAATTGTGTTTCAACATCAAATCTTCGGCCCGCACGGTATAGCCTGAAGCCCCGGATGTGACTTGAAAATTCTCCAGGGAGCAGCTTTTTTCAAACCAGTAGCGGCCTATCCTGTCACGCCGCTCAACCAGAGTTTCAATCAACGCCTTCTTGGCTTCCGGGTCCGTGAGCCGGCCGGTTTCAACCAGGGCCGAGATATCTTCATCCGAGAAAGACATGACAATTTTTGAAGCCCAGTAACCGTCCGCGGCGGTTAAATCTTTGAAAGCGTGATACGGCAATTGGCTTTTCCACCGGCCGGGATCAAATTGACGGTTGTCAAAATAACCCAGACTGGCAAGGCCTGTCTTACGGTTGTTTTCATCCCAGCGTTTTTGCCAGGGCTTTTCCCAAAATCCGAGTGAAAAAACGGCCTTGAAAAATTCTCCGAAATCAAAAATATATTCATGCCCCATTTGCGGCGGCTTGGGGCCGTGGCCGTCGCTTCCCAGCGTGGACCTGAAATCCATCACGTAATGTTTCACCGCGTCCGCGCCATTCACTTTTTCCAGCAGGTCCAGCGTGTTGCCTTTTCTCAAATCATAGTGATTGACCCACGAAGCCAGCACACGCAGCGCACGGATTGACCGGAGATAATGGTGAGGGATTAAATCATCCGGGTCTCCCTTGCGGCGGCGGTCAAAATCAAAAGGGCCCAAATTGATTCCCTGAAGCAGTGTGCCGGCGGAGGCGCGATAAGAGCCGTCATCCTCCCGGGGCACAAAAAGAAGAAGCTCTTCCACTTTTTCTTTGGTCAGCTGTTTCTTAAAACCCGTGTTGTCGTAATAGGCGGCCGAAGGATCAATCTCCAAATCCTCAGATTTGAATTTCACGACATGATAGGCGGGCACATTGTAACCCGCGGCGTGAAAAATTCTGGCGCTGATGGATTCCGCGGCCGTGGAAAGCTCGGGGCTGTCGCTGGAATCAAATTCCAAAAGGAAATCACGGCCGGTTTGGGAATCTTTCACGAAAAATCCCGGATTAACTCCCTCCACCTGCCCTTCGGTCACAACCCAGCGGCCGCTTGCCGGCGCGGGGTCAGGAGCGCCTTTTTGAAACTCTCCCGCGGACAAACGGTTTCGGGCGTGGCGATTGGTGAAAAAATGAGAATCCGGCACTTCGTCAAAAATATTGACGTCTCTTGCCGCGGATTTTGAAAACGTGATTTTACGGGCCAAATTGCCCAGCCTTAAAAATTGCACACCTTCTTCATAGGCCGCCTGGTCAAACAGGTCCGCCGTGCTGCTGGCATCGCTTTTTTTGAGTTCTTCCGCGGCGCAGGTATCCCCCAAGGGCAAAACAAGCTGGAAGGCCAGAACCAGCGCCGTGAGTTTCAGGCAGTGTTTTGTCAAGGGACGGCTCCGCTTTGCTTCGCCG
>ASOC01000022.1 GCA_000405945.1 Candidatus Omnitrophus fodinae SCGC AAA011-A17 | reverse complement strand
AGTTACCTCTCAGCAATAGTAGCTAACGCAAGCGACGAGATCTCCCCCGGGGTAATGCGCACTCACCTTCACGCTTATGCCTGCCGCATCTACGTCCATGCTTTCCGTGCAAGTACCGGACTTTAGAGATATTTGCCTCCTCATCCAGCATGGCCGCCTCTATGCGATTCCTGTTCGTCAGACCAGCGCTTTGCCTGCGGCTTCCTTCAGATTCCACCTCGCGATGGACACCCTTGCCGTCCAGCTAACAATTCCCCTTGCCGGGTTTGTAAGAAACTTTCATTCTCAAGTGAGTGCGCCCTGCCGGGCGCACAAAGCAAAAAAGGCGGTGGTTTTGCGACCACCGCCTTTCTGTCTGCCTGCCTTCAAAGTTTATGCTCTGTAAACGCTTACAGAGTCAACTGTTCCTTCATTTTCTCGTACTTGACTTTCCCAATCCCGTTAACCTGGGACAATTCCTCAAGCGACTTGAAAGAACCATTGGCGGTACGATAATCGATAATACGCTTAGCAATCACCGGCCCGATGCCCTGAATATTTTCAAGTTCTTCCAAGGCTGCTTTATTCAAGTTCACTTGTTGAATTTGCGTTTGGGAAGTGGCTGTCCTTTCCTCCTTGCTGAAAGCCGGGTTGACGCCAACCATCATCAAAAAAGCTACCAGCACCGAAGCCAATACGATGAAGGACTGTTTTCTTGCCACCATAATGTCACCTCCTTTCGAGTGAGATAGATTCAAGATAACAGAATTATGATTTTCCGTCAATATTTATTTGATTTATTTTTAATAAAATATATGATAAAAAGTTATAATATATTTGCGATTGCTAAGACTATTCAGTATAATGAAGTCATATTTGCTCGATGGAGAGCCGCATGGAAATAGGAAAAAAATAAGGGAACTCAGAAAAGCCAAAAAAGTTACTTTGGTTGAGCTTTCGCAAATAACGGGCGTCGCCCAAGCCACTTTGTCCAGAATAGAAACGGGCATTATGCGCGGCACGGTCGAAAGCCATGAAAAAATCGCCCGGTCGCTCGGTCTTACGCTGGCCGAATTTTATGGTTCTCTGGATGACCGCGTAGACAAAGTTATCCATCTGGAAGAATCCAAGCGAAGCCCCATCACGGTTCGCAGCGGGAAAGTGCGCTGCGAGCTTTTAACCCATGAGGCCATGAAAAAGAAAATCACGCCTCTTCTTCTGACGCTCGAACCAAAAGCTGAAACTGACGTGGAAAAATTAGAATTGGGCGTGGAAAAATTTTATTTCATTCTGGAAGGTGAAGTGACCGTGAAAATCGAAAAAAAAGAATTTGTTTTAAAGGAAGGCGAAACCCTCTATTTTGACGCTTCCCTGTCTCACCAAATAGGAAACCGTGGCGCAAAAAAAGCCCGGGTCTTTTACGCCGTTTCTCCGCCCACGCTGTAATCCCTCTTAAGCGCGGTGGATTTCTTCAAGCTATCTTGACTTTAACCGCTTCACGGACTTTTCTACCCAACACAGATATTCGCGGTTTCCATTTTCAATGGGAAAGCCAATAATTTCTGGAACCTGATAAGGATGCAGCTTTTTTAAAAATTTCAACAAGCTGGGAAAAACCGGTTTGACTGTTTTAATCACCAGAAGGGATTCATTAGCCTTATCAATTTTTCCCTGCCAGCGAAAGATGGAATGAAGTCCTGGAATAATGTTGACGCAAGCGGCCAGACGGTTTTGAACCAGGGCCCGCGCTAATTCACGGGCCTTCTTCTGTGTGGGGACGGTGGATAAAACCAGGTAAGCCTTCACGCTCCGGCGGAACTATTTGGGGCTCAAAACGACGCGGTAAACGCCCTTAGCCTCACGGAGATTCACATGACCCTCACGGGCAAGCCAACCCAAACTCATCAAAATTATTTCCCTTTTTTCTCCGATGCTCTTAGTCAGCTCCTCCAGAGTCGCCTGCTGCTTCTCATCTAAATAATGCCAAATATGGCCAGCCGTGATTCCGATTTCTGTGATCATGGAATGTCCTCCTCCGATGTTGGAATTATATATCAAACCTCTGCGTGAGGTGCAAAAAATTTTGTCGCAAATCGCCCAATGTCAAACGGCGTCAAATCATGCGTAACCGTTTTTCCCAATACCATTTGACTGATTAAACGGCTGGTGATAGGCGCCAGCAGTATACCATTCCGGAAATGACCCGCCGCAAGGAATAATCCGGGCACCGGACTCTTTCCCAAAATGGGCAGATTATCCTGGGAGCGCGGCCTGAGACCCGCCCAGCACTGGCTAAAGGATAATGCGCCCAAATCCGGATTCACCTCCACCACGCCCCGCACTAGTTTATGAAGCCCGCGAACCGTCACATCTTTGTCATAGCCCACGGATTCCACTGTGGATCCAACGATAATACGCCCGTCATCACGCGTCACCAGATAAACCTTCCGGGTATAAATCATCCGCCGGAATACCGGTTTATGCTGACGGATCACCATGATTTGCCCCCGGGATGGCTTGACCGGAATCGAAAAAGGCAGACTTTTATCAAAATCCGCCCAAGCGCCAGCCGCGTTAATCACAACCGGGCTTTCAATTTTTTCCTGGCCCGCAATAACACCTTTCAACTTGGAATCATCCAGCCAAATTTTAGTGGCCGCATTGCCTAAAAGAAATTCCACTCCCAATTTCCGGGCCCAAGCTTCAATGGCACGTACCAGCTTGATATTGTCCACCTGGCAATCATCCGGAAAATAAAGCCCTTTAGTCACATTGGAGCCGGCCCAGGGCTCATTCTTCCGGATATGGGCTCCCGAAACCCACTCGACCTCCACCTCGGATTTCTTCTGCCACTCGTACTTCTCCTGCAAAGACGCTTCATCTTCCTCATTAAAAGCCAGATAAAATAATCCCGAATTCCTGAATTCGGTTTCAAGCCCGGTTGCTCTCTCAACCTCGTCAATGAATTGCGGATACAAGGCAAGGCTGTCCCTGAGAAGATTAAAAAAAACTGTTTTACCGCGGGGGCCTCCATGAGGCGCCAGCATCCCGGCCGCGGCGACCGAAGCTTCAGCACCGGGCGTGTTTTTTTCCAAAACCGCCACTTTGAGCTTTGCCCTTCTCAATTCGCAGGCGACGGAACAGCCAATAATGCCGCCTCCCACTACTAGGACGTCAAATTTTTTCATGATTTTTTTCTTTGAATGATATTTCGATATCGTTATCCAGCGCTTTTGCAATTCTGTGCAACGTTGAAAGCGAACAGTTATCTCCGTTCTCAACCCTGGAAATTTCCTGCTGAGTCACTCCGATTTTTTGCGCCAAGCCGATTTGAGTCAATCCCTTTTCCCTTCTGAGACGTAAAATTTCCTCTCCCACTTTTTTAAAAAGCAGGAGAGGCTCTTTCAAAGCCTCGGTCTGTATGTTTGACATGAATTCAGAATACAAGATATAACTTGTTTATTCAAGATGAAAAAAAGTGAACCCCCTTGTGCTATAATCCCGCATGGCTTCTGAGGTCTCGGCAGAGGAAATTCTCAGGCATCTCAACTCACTCATCGGCAACCGCTATCCCTTTTCGCCGCAATCAAATATCGCTGAAGCCGAAAATTATATTTGCGCCCAACTCCAAAATTTTGGACTGAAAGTCAAAAAACATTTTTTTGACTATGAAGGCAAGTCCTTCGCCAATTTAATCGGCCGCCTGACAGGCCTCCAAAATTCATGTTTTATCGTGGGCGCCCACTTTGACGCAGTGGATCATTGCCCCGGCGCTGATGATAATGCCAGCGGCGTCGCGGCCCTTCTTGAAATCGCCAGAGTTCTTGCCGCGGGAAAATTGCGGCACTCCGTTGAATTGGTGAGTTTCAATCTGGAAGAATTCGGAATGCAGGGAAGTTCCGCCTATGTCAAAGACATAAAAAAGGAAAACCGCGAGATCATCGGCATGGTTTCCCTGGAAATGATAGGCTACACGGATCCTAGAAAAGGCTCCCAAAAATTACCGCCCTCGCTGGCCGGCCGTTTCCGGGACACGGGTGATTTTATCGCCCTGGTGGCCAACGGAAAATCAAAGAATGTCCTTGTAACTTTTCATGAACAATTGCAAAAAATTGAAGGCCTCCCGGTTGAACATCTCACCCTTCCTTTCAATGGCTGGCTTTTGCCTCCCGCGCGCCTGAGCGATCACGCCCCGTTCTGGGACGCGGGATATCCGGCACTGCTGATCACGGACACTTCCTTTTTCCGAAACCCTCATTACCATCTATCCAGTGACACGCTAAAAACTCTTAACGTGGATTTTATCCGCAAGGTGGCCCAAGGCGTGGCCAACGCCGTGCGCGCGATTGCTTCAGCATGACGCAGGAATCCGGACTTTCCAAACCCCACCAGCGCCTTACCGGCATTCTGCACATGACCGGCGCTTCACTAGCCTTCGCGCTCATGGTTCTGTGCGTGAAATGGGCGGTACGCGGCCTTCCCGTTTTTGAAGTCATCTTTTTCAGAAGCGTCACCGGAACGCTCCTTATCGGCATGCTCATTCTCCGGAAAAAAGTTTCTTTTTGGGGCAAGGATCATGGTCTTCTTTTGCTCCGCGGCATTAGCGGCTTCACGGCACTGGCTCTTCATTTTTTTACCATTTCAAAATTGCCCCTAGGTCTAGCCGTGATGTTGAATTTCACGGCGCCCGTTTTTGCCGCCGTCTTCGCGGTATTTTTTTTAAAGGAAAAACCGGGGTTTTTTTTATGGACCATGATCCTGATGTCATTCGCCGGAGTTTTTTTCATCACAGTTCCGTCCGGCATGAGCCTGCATACCGGTGGCCCCAAAATCCTGTTCATCTTCCTGGGCCTGCTATCGGGTTTATTCGCAGCTATCGCGTATGTGTCGATACGCGGCATCAAGCATCATGAATCCCCGCTCACCATTATTTTCTATTTCACTTTTATTTCCATGGTGGGCTCGGCTTTTTTTCTCCCGGCCGGAATGCGCTGGCCGGAACCGCTGGAGTGGCTGGCACTGCTGGGGGTGGCGGTCGGGTCCTTTTTCGGGCAACTGGGGATGACTGTGGCTTTCCGTAAAGCGCCGGCTTCTCTGGTAAGCCCGTTTTCCTATCTCACACCGGCTTTTGCTTTTCTTTTCGGATTTATTTTCTGGGAAGAAACCATCACCGCACACACGATTATCGGCACGGTGCTTATCTTTCTTGCGGGATCGCTAGTGTCTCTGCGGGAAGCGGTTTATGAGTGAGGGCTTTTGGAAACGGCCAGAACGCCTTTTGCATTCCGCTGCAAATCGTCAATAAGAAGACCTGAATCCTTGTCATCCGCAACGGCTTCCGTCTGTTGCTGAATCATCTCGCCAGTCATGCGCACCACGTCGATGATAGACTCATTGGCTTTTTTTAGAAGGTCAATATTGTGATGCCACCAGGCATCCGCGAATTGATCTTCTGGCTTCGCGACAATTTTAGAAGCAAATCGTATGCTGCCGAGGCGCGCCCACGTGGCTTCCATGAGCTGGTTTTTTAACTTTTTTTCGGCGAGGTTGGTGGCTGGAAGCTCCGACGCCAAATCAAAAGCTCGTTCAAAAACAGGCTGAGATTCACTCACATCCTCTTTGATAAATTTCTGATTTCCGTCGCGGTAAATCTCCATGATACAAAAAACACGTTCGACAAAAGTGGGTTCCTTTACCGCGGGTTTTTTCTTCTGAACAAGCTTCGCGACTTCCGCGACCGTCTTCTTCTCGGCCGCCGGCATCACTTTCGCTTGCGAAACAACAGCCTGTTCAACGATTGGCTCCGGCGTCTTCACTTCCGGAACGGGAATGGACTGACTTACTTCCAGCGACCGCACGGTGGAAGCAGCGGGTTCATTGTTAATGACAATCAAATTTTTCTGGATAGCGAAATAAAGACAGCCTGCCAACACGGCAATACCTGTGAAGAAAAATGACCATTTTTTCATTTTGAACTCCTTGATCCGCGCCCTGAACGGGTCGAAAGATTTGGATTTTTTTCCAATTTTATTATCGGCTTAAAAGTCCTATAACTTGAGCCAGTTTATATCCTTGCCCGCCCTTCCGCAAGGTAATTTTTAAGGTAAAGGCCGGTATAGGAAGCCGCATTTTTTGCCACTTCCTCCGGGGTTCCGCAAGCCACCGATTCCCCGCCCCCGGCGCCCCCCTCCGGGCCTAAATCAATCAAATAGTCGGCTGTTTTCATGACGTCCAGGTTATGTTCAATCACCAAAACCGTGTTGCCGCTGTCTCTCAGCGCGAAAAGCGCTTTTACGAGGTTCTGAATATCTCCGAAATGAAGGCCTGTCGTGGGTTCATCGAGAATATAAAGGGTTTTACCCGTCGCCCTTTTGCCCAATTCACTGCCCAGTTTGATGCGCTGGGCCTCTCCGCCGGAAAGCGTGGTGGATGACTGCCCCAGTTTCAGATACCCCAAACCTATTCTTTCCAGCAAGTCCAGCTTTTCCCGGATCACGGGAATGGCGTGAAAAAATTCCAGGGCTTCCTTGACCGGCAAGTCTAAAACATCCGCGATGGTTTTGTCCTTATACTTCACCTCAAGGGTTTGTTCATTGTAACGTTTGCCGCGGCAAGTCTCGCAAACCACATAAAGATCAGGCAAAAAACTCATGGAAAGGCGCTGACTGCCTTCCCCCTGGCAAGACTCGCACCGTCCTTCCTTTAAATTGAAGCTGAATCGGCTTTGCGAAAAATTTTTCATTCTCGCCTCGTAAGTCTGGGCGAATAAACGACGGATGTGAACAAAAAGATCCGTGTAAGTGGCGGGATTGGACCGCGGCGTCCTTCCGATAGGCGCCTGATTGATTTCAACCACCTTGTCAATTTCTTCCGCGCCTGTCATGGACTGATATTGGCCCACGCGGTAAGAGGTTTTCCATATCCGGTTGTGGAGTGCCTTAAACAAAATATCGTGAACCAGCGTGCTCTTGCCCGACCCTGAAACCCCCGTGACGCAAATAAAAAGCCCCAAAGGAAAAGTCACATTGATTTTTTTTAAATTATGCTCCGCCGCCCCCCGAATGATAAGTTTCTTGGCGGAGCCGTGATCTTTACGGATTTGCGGGACTTCAATTCTTTGTTTTCCCGTGAGGTACTGAACCGTGACCGATTCGGCCGCGCTTTTGATTTCAGCCAAAGCGCCGTTGGCCACCACCCGGCCACCGGCCGCTCCAGCGCCCGGACCCAAATCCACCACATAATCCGCCTGCCGGATGGTTTCTTCGTCATGCTCGACCACAATCACGGTGTTTTTCATGTCGCATAAGCTGCGCAAAGTTTTGAGAAGTTTTCCATTGTCCCGCGGATGAAGCCCAATGCTGGGTTCATCCAGCACGTAAAGCACACCCGTAAGCCCCACGCTGATTTGCCTGGCAATGCGTATCCGCTGAATTTCGCCTCCGGCCAGCGTGTTCACCGGCCTGTCCAGCGTGAGATATCCCAACCCCACATTCAAAAGAAAGCGCAAGCGCTCCTTGACTTCTTTCAAAATGGGCGCGGCAATGCGCGCCGTATTTCCTGCCACTTCAAAACCTTGAAAAAAACGGTCCGCCTCCTCCACCGAAAACCGGGAAACCTCCACAATATTTTTCCCGCGTAACAGCACACCCTGAATTTCTTTTTTTAGCCTTCCGCCGTCACAAGCCGAGCAGATATCTTCTTTCAAAAAACGGGCGGTCTTGGACTTTATTGCCTCCGACGTGGTGGTATAAAAAAGGTCTCTTAATTCCTCAATCAGACCGTTGATTTCGTCATTGCCCCAGAGAAAGGCGTCCTTCACCTCAAAGGGCAGATCCCGGTAAGGCGTCTTCAAGTCAAATCCATAATAGTCCTTGAGTTCATACACCAAGTCGCTGATCACATAACGATTGAACGAAAAATAAATATCTTCGTTGATGGCGCCGTGAAGCAAAGGTTTGGTTTCATCCTTGATGACAAGATGGGCCATCACTTGGGAGACGCGTCCCAATCCCCGGCATGAAGGACAGGCACCATAGGGACTGTTAAAAGAAAAATTATTGGGCGCGAGATCACCCAAATTGATGTCGCAGCGGGGGCAATTCATTTTTTCGGAAAAAAGGATTTCCCGTGACCGGCCGGCGACTCGGACGAGTGCGCTCGGGCGAGCGGCCCGAGTGCTTGTGCTCGGGTCGCGAGTGGCGACTCGGACGAGTGCACTCCCACCCGAAAATTCCAGCGCGGTTTTTAGCGATTCTTCGATTCTTTTCCGGAAACGCTCCTCCGCCTTCAGAAAATCCACCACCACCTCGATATCATGCCGCCTCGCTTTGTGCAGTTTGGGCACTTTGTGAAGCTCGTGAATTTTGCCGTCCACCGAGGCCTTGCTGAAACCTTTTTTCTTAAGGTCTTCGAAAAGTTTGCGGTACTCGCCTTTGCGGCCTCTCACAAGCGGCGCTAAAACGTAAAATTCAGCGCCCGGCTCCAAAGAAAATACCTGCTGAAGCATTGCTTCCGCCGTTTGCCTGCCTAGCAATGTGCCGCATTGGTAGCAGTGGACTTCGCCTACTTTGGCGTAAAGAAGCCTTAGAAAATCATAAATTTCCGTGACCGTGGCCACCGTGGACCGGGGATTATGTGTGAAATGTTTTTGCTCGATGGAAATACTGGGAGAAAGGCCGGAAACAAAATCCACATCGGGTTTTTTAAGTTTCTCGAGAAATTGCCTGGCGTACGAGGAAAGACTTTCGATATACCGGCGCTGGCCCTCCGCGTAAATCGTGTCAAAGGCGAGCGAAGATTTGCCAGAGCCAGAAAGCCCGGTGATCACGATGAACCGGTTGCGCGGCAGCGTGAGACTGATATTTTTAAGGTTGTTCTCCCGGGCGCCTCGGATAACGATTTGCGATTCCATGGGAGGATGACAATCAGGTGCCGATTTGCAGGGTCCCGAAAATTTTCTTCAGCATGGCCGCGGATGCGAGAGCGGCCAGATAGCTTGTCTTGGAATTCCCGGGAGCCGGGACATTCTCGGTTTGCGTGACCATGCGGCCGAAATCACCTTCGATTTCAACCCGATGCACGTTTCTTTTCAGGGAAGGCACAGCGTAAATTTTAACCTGCGTTTTCGCCGGGCCTATTCCGGCCAGGCTTAAAACCGCAGCTACATTGATATTCTGCGGAAAAGCTTTGACCGCGCGTATCGCCGGCCCGCTGAAAAGAAGCTTTTCCCTGGTCAATTTGTTCAAATGAATGTTGCGCTCTTCCAGAAATTCCACCCCCGCGAAAGCCCGGGGCGGTTTCCGGGTCACCAGAGAAACTTTTTTTATCTTTCCCATGCGCGCAGCAAGCAGTCCGTCTATTCCTGTAAGAGCACCGGAAGGAACAAAAACTCTTCCGTTTGAGGCTTGAATTTGTTTTAAAAGGCCGGGGTCTGAAATCAACCCTCCGACACTCATCACCAAAACCCTCTTTCGGCGGTGCAGCACTTTGCGGACAACCGGACCCACGGCCTTGGCGGACGCTGCTTCGATGATGAGATCGCAGCTCCGGACCAAGTCTTCTTGATTCAAGATTCGGACTTTGGTTCTCAGTTTGCGGACCAAGGCGGCCGCTTTTTCAGGACGGAGATCGGTCAGAGCTTCAAGGACGGCAAAATTCTGAAAGCGGGCCGTGATGGTTTTGGCCAGATAGGAGCCTATCGCTCCGCATCCCACAATTCCGACGCGAATTTTCTTTTTCATTTCCGGGAGCGGGAATTTTTTCCGGCTGTTTCGAGAATTCTATTCTTGCTGTCAACGCGGATAACCTTGGGACTATGGGTTTTGACTTCGTCCTCGTCTAGAACGCAGAAGCTTATAATAATGAGGAGATCCCCCGGAGCGCCGTGTTTCGCTGCGCCGCCGTTCAGACAAATGGCTCCCGAGCCGCGGTCACCCGGAATAGCGTAACTTTCGACACGTGACCCGTTGTTCAGGTTCACGATAAGCACTTTTTCATTCATGAGAATGTCGGCCGCGTCCATAAGGTCCACATCAATGGTGATGCTTCCCTCATAATTGATGTTCGCTTCGGTCACGGTCGCTCTGTGAATCTTAGACTTCAGCATCTGGCGGAACATTCTAAATAAATCCTCCTTTAGGGATTTTCATCACGCAATTATCAATCAAACGCACCTTATTTCTAGCGCCCCCGCGCTTTCCCGCCGGAACATAAGCGGCCAAGGCTAACAATATCTTACCAGAAAGTTTCCTGAAAGGCGAAAGTTCTCGCGCGGCCAGAATTTCAACATAATCGACGCGGGTGCCCGCTTTAAAAAGAATGCGCCTCACCCCATTTTTAAGAAGGCGCGCGTCCCTCTCCCCCTTTTTCACTCGCGCCTGGAACCAGCGTATCGCCTTGACCAGGGCGAGTGCCTTCTGCTTTCCCTTTTCATCCAAATAAGTGTTGCGCGAACTTAAAGCCAAACCGCTTGGCTCGCGGACAATAGGGCACATTTTGATTTGGACCTGAAAATCAAAGTCCGCAACGAGCTGTCGGATAATCAAACACTGTTGATAATCCTTTTGGCCTAGATAAACCACCGTGGGCTGCGCCAAATTAAATAATTTAGCCACCACCGTGGCCACGCCCCGGAAATGTCCGGGCCTGCTCTTTCCGCATAACCCGGACGCGAGTTTCCCGGGCTCCACATAAGTTTGGAAACCTTCGGGATACATGGCTGTAATGGAAGGGGCAAAAACGTAATCCACCCGCTCTTGTGCACATAGCCGCATATCCCTTTTCCTGTTTCTCGGATACTGTTTAAAATCTTCATTCACGCCGAATTGCGCGGGATTCACAAAAAGGCTGACAACCACAACATCATTTTCCCGGCGGGCGCGGCGGAACAAGGACAAATGTCCCTCGTGAAAATAACCCATGGTGGGAACAAACCCGATGGTTTTGCCATGCCGCTTTAGCGACTCCGTCAAATAACAAAATTTCCGGACTGAAGTAATGATTTTCACGGAATCAGTGGCAGGAAACTTCGGAAAGAAGTTCCTGAACCGTGCGATGGAGATGAGGATGAACCCACTCCGGATTCAACTCGGATAAGGGCTTGAGGACAAAATAACGCTCGTGAAGGCGCGGATGCGGTAAAATGAGCTTGGGCCGGTCGGAAATAAAATCATCGTAAGCCAATAAATCCAAATCAATCACCCTGGGGCCGTTTTTGACATTCCGCTCGCGGCCGAGATCTTTTTCCACGGACAATAAAGCACCGAGCAAAACATCCGGCGCGAGCTCTGTTTCTAATTCCCAAACCGCGTTCAAAAAACGCCCCTGGGCAAGGAATCCCACCGGGTCCGTCTCGTAAATACTGGAAACTCTGCGCACCGAAATGCGGGGGTGGGTTTCTAGACGGGCTTGGGCCCTGGCCAGCATCGCTTGGCGGTCTCCGAGATTGGAACCCACAGCCACATAGGCAAGGGCCGGCATTATTTCGCTCCCTGGCCGTGTCCCATTTTTTTGACCCGGTCCAAAGCCTGCTGAATTCTTTCTTTGGGGACTGTGATGGCCATGCGGAAATAACCTTCACCGTTCATTCCAAACCCATTGCCCGGCGTCACCACGATTCCGGCGTCCTGAAGGAATTTCATGGAGATCTCGGCGGAAGTGTATCCCGGAGGGACAGGCGCCCAGACATAAAAAGTCGCCTGGGGAGACCGGACATTCCAGCCCAGATTTTTCATCCCGTCAACTAGGACATTCCGCCTCTCCTCATATATCTTGATATTCTTCAGCGTTTCAGGCTCACCTTCGCGCAACGCCTTGATGCCCGCGTACTGAATCGCCTGAAAAATGCCGGAGTCGATATTGGATTTGACTTTGGCCAAAAGCCGTATGGCTTCCGCGTTGCCCGCCGCGAATCCTATGCGCCAGCCCGTCATATTGAAAGTTTTAGAAAGCGAATGGAATTCAATGGCCACTTCTTTGGCGCCTTTCACCTCGAGAAAACTGGGAGGCCGGTATCCGTCAAAACTGATTTCGCTGTAAGCCGCGTCGTGGCAGATAAGAATACCGTGTTTTTCCGCAAACTTAACCGTTTCGTCAAAAAATGCTTTAGGCGCGCAGGCCGCTGTGGGGTTATTGGGATAATTGAGAAACATCATCTTTGTTTTTTTGAGAACCGCGGGGTCGATCTCTTTCAAATCCGGCAAAAACGCGTTCTCTTCCGTAAGAGGCATGAAACTGGGCACTCCCCCGGCAAAGAGGGTTCCAGAGCGGTAAGGCGGATAACCGGGATCCGGAATCAAAACAACATCGCCGGCGTTGACGACCGTCAAAGGCATATGGGCAATGCCTTCTTTTGAACCTATCAACGGAAGGACTTCCTTTTCAGGATCCAGAGTCACGCTGAATCTTTTTTTGTACCACTCGGCAATGGCCCGGCGCAGCTCCGGCAAACCCTGATCCAGTGCGTAGCGGTGATTCTGGGGGTCGCGGCTGGCCCTTTCAAGCTCCTGAATAATCATGGGCGGAGTCGGAATATCCGGATCGCCCACTCCCAAATCAATAATATCCTTGCCTTGTGCCCGCGCCTCTCTTTTAAGGCGGTCGATTTCCGCGAACAAGTAAGGGGGCAATTGGGTCAGCCGTTCCGCTGCTTGAATTTTAAAAGTCATGGAAGCCCTCCGGAAATCAAACGATAAGTTCATTCAATTGAATGATTTACAAATGGGTGGGAATTATAACAAAGGAGGTTGAAACTGTCAAGAAAAGGCGCGCCAGAAAAAGCGCTGGTCGCCGGAGCTGTTAATTGCTCAACGTCATCTTGATCCCGGAGGCGATCATCTTTACAAACCGATCAGGCGGGAGACGGCTCAAATTTCGCAGTCTTCTTATCAAATAGGCCGGGCGCAAATAAAACCGGCGGTAGGCGTATTTGATCAATTGGGTTAATTCTTTTTCGGTTCTATTGTCCGGCACATAGTGCACGAACTCCCATGGAGTCTTATTGTAATCATCGATATTCGTCGTTAAGACTGTCCCGTATCTTTTCGCAATTTCGTACAAGGGAGTGCCCACGTAAGGCATTGTTAAATAGAACTGAGCATAAGTCGGGTTGAGCCGGAGCGCAAAATCAATTGTTTTCAGACTCTCTTCGCGCGTTTCTCCCGGGAGAGCGAGCATGAAATTACAGATGGATTCGATGCCGGCTTCTTCCGTCCACTTGACGGCCTTCTCGGCCTGTTCCACCTTGAACCCTTTCTTAATGATATCCAGCAGTTTTTGGACCCCGGATTCCACCCCGTAGTTAATCTGATAACACCCGGCACGAGCCATCAATGTCAACATTTCCGGATTGACGCAATCAACCCTCGTGTAACAGCCCCAAATAACTTTGAAGTTATTTTTCAAGATCAACTCGCACAGTGCCATGATATTTTTTTTATTGGCCGTCAGAGTATCATCGTAAAAAAATAATTCATCCGCCTTGTATTCTTTAACCAAATGCACCATCTCCTCGTAAACGTTCTCGGGCGAACGGTACCGGATCCGCGTACCGAACGTCATCTGAGTCGTGCAAAACGCGCATGCCCATGGGCATCCACGCGAAGACATCAAATGCAGAACGTTTCTCCCGCGATGTTCGCCGGAATGGTGATACTTCTCAAGCTTAAAGATGCTGCGATCGCTCAACGGCAATGCATCCAAGTCTTCGATACAGCCCGCCTCCTCATTCCTAATGACCGCATCACCCTGCCGGAAAACCAGGCTTTTCACCTGCTTCAAATCATGGTTTCCCGCCAGCGCATTCAGCAAATTCAAGGCCGGGTATTCCCCTTCTCTATAAATCAAGAAATCCGCTTTGATGTTTTCAAGGGTTTCGACGGGGAAAGCGGAGCAATGCGGCCCTCCCAGTAAAATTTTTATATCGGGTCTTAGACAGCCGATATCATTGACCAATTCCCGGACCAATGCATAAGTCGTCGTAAAAACAGGGATCCCGATCAAATCCGTCTTCAAATCCTTAATGATTGTCTTGAGATTTTCGTGCGTCAGCCCTTCCGCGACGGGATCGATAAATGCCGTTTCATGACGATTTTCTTTGAGCACGGCCGAAATGAATGCTATCCCCAAAGAAGGCATCAGGGCCCCGATTTTGGAAAGCTTTCCATATCGCAATTTTAAATCGTTAAACGGCTCTATGAACGTGATTTTCACGGGGCCTCTCCTATGCTGTTGTATTCGATGAATATGGCTGAGCGAAAGCCGTAATACATTGCTATTATAATAACGTCTGATTCAAACTCAAAATTGAGAAACGATTCGCATTTACGTTGCGGGTCGGCTTTGCCATAGGTGGTACTTATTGAGCTCCGTCTATAAGCTTTAGGTGTGATGATAATGGGATTTTACGAATTCCGGGCATAGAGGATACCGCTTAAATCTCGAAAGAGAAATTGCGGTCCAACATGTGGAGTTCGTAGGCCTTTAGAAAGACTTCTTCCTTAATCCATTGCAGACCAGTTCTGAGATAAAGCGAATAGACATCCAGAAATTCATCCTGCTTTCTTTTGATTTCCATCTGAATTTCCTGAGTGTCCCTCACTTTCACCGCTGTGGCTTCCATCTTTCCCTCCCCGCTCCCTGGATTCCGCCGGACAGACGGCACCCTAGAGCTTGTTTTGTCCTACAGTCTGCGAAATTGAAACTGTGGGTCAAGACGGCTGAGCTCTTCCCCCGCCCTGTTTAACCGCTCTTTCAATGCCAAATTCTCCTTATCCTTAAGCCAGTCGAGGTACAGGTCTAGAAACGCGTCCTGCTTTTCTTTCAAGCAGTTTTCGCTTTCATAAACATTGACACTTTGCATAAAATCAGCGAATTCTCTGTCTTTAAAATGATTCGCGAAGTGAAAGAAATCCTTGCGCGTGACCTGCAGAATGGTGCAGTATTGGTCAAAATTATGCGAAAGTTTGGCCAAAACCTCTCCCACCGCCGTTTTTTTCCGGTAAATCCTTTGATTATAAATGGCCGCCTGTTCATAAAAAGCGCGCGCGGCTTCTTTGAATTGATCTTCAGATCTGGGGCACAGGCTCTGCTCAAGATGCCTATTCTGCCTCAGGTCCTGGAAAACCCCCAAATGAACCAACAGGTTATCAGCGTTGATCTTGTAGATAAAATACCTTATATAATTATCGTCCGACGTGTCCACAAGATTAGTTAAATCGCTGGGATAAAAAACAAGATATTTTTTGACCATCTTCTGATAGGCGGAAGTGGAAATGGCAAATAACAGATGAGCCAGGTAAATATTGACATCTTCATCATAAACTTCCTGGTTAGATGGGAAGTTGCAATTGGTTCTAGAGCGGAGCACGGCATCCAAAAGAAAACGGATCGCGTAATCTTTTTCCTCTTTAGAAAAGTCAAAGTACTTATCTTCATTCTCTTTCATAGAAATAGCTCTCAATAATTAAATACTTTTAAATATCTTTAATAAGCTCTCGATGTTAAGTTTATCATTCAGATACGGGGGTGTCAAATTTTGTTACTAAATGATGGTTATTATCTGTAACCTATTTTAAATAATAGAGATATGAGTTATCAAAAAATGGAGATTAAGTTTTCGAGGGCCAAGCCGTTACAGCTTGAATGGGATGGCAAAACCACATGTACCTATTCGATCTGGAGCAAATAGCGTTTATGGTGGTTATTCTGGTGGTTTTGAGTTACGTGGATTGAAACTTAAAGCTGCCTGATTAAATCAACCTCGCGAAGGAAGCGGAACGCGAACAATTCGCGCTCATACCTGAAGCGTACGCATCGATAAACCAGCCGGTGTATTTCCTCTTCCATTTCCCTGCTGACATTCAACTGCATGCCTTTGACGGATTCATTTTCAACAAGGTATTGGATGGTTTTGATGAGTCCCATGGAAACCGGAAGATAATCCTCGGAATACCGCCGGCAAGCCGCGCACACCATACCGCCATCCGCCAAATTAAGCGTTCCGGCGATTTCTTGTTTCCCGCAGCGGATACAGCTTTCAAGCCGCGGGAAAAAACCTATATCCCTGAGAAGTCTGAGCTCAAAAATGCAGGCCAAACGCGAAGGAGGATTATCCTCCATCCGCCGCAGAACTTCCGAAAGAAGTTCGAAAAGAACCGTGTTCTTCTCATGAAGCGGAAGCACTGCGTCAACTAATTCCATAAGATAACTGGCCCAGCCTATTTTTTCAAAATCGCGCCTCAGTTTTGAGAAAAAATAAACCAGAAAACATTCGGACAAAAAATGAATATCCGATTTTATCTTTTCATAAAAAACAATCTCGACCTCGGCAAAGGGTTCGTAATGGGCAGTCAGCGTGCTTTTCTCTTTCCTGACTCCTTTGGAAAGGGCCTTGAGTTTACCGAATTCCTCCGTGAAAAAGGAGGTAATAAGAGAAGTTTCTCTGAATTTGATGGAACGGAGAACAAAAGCCCGCGTTTTATGAATGCTCATGGCCACAAAGAAGGGAAACGGGTGTGAATACGTTTCATGATTCTTTCCTCCTCTTCCCGCATGCGCTTTCTCGGACCGGGCTTCTCATCATCATGGCCCAGGAGATGAAGCACGCCGTGAACCATGTAAAGCACCAGCTCTTTGAGAAAAGGGTTTCCAAACGACGGCGCCTGGCCGCGGGCGTCATCCACGGAGATAATCACGTCGCCCAAACAAACGGTTTTAAGCCGCGGCAAGCGCTTCCCTTCCAATTGGCTGAAAGCCAGAACATCCGTGCTTCTGTTTTTTCCTTTGTAACGGCGGTTGAATGTTTTCATGCGGCGGGAGGAGACGAATAAAAAGCTAACTTCCGCGCGGTTGAATGAAAGAGCCCGGAGTATGACACCACCTACGGCCTCAAGTTTCGAGTGCGGAAGCCGAACCCGGATCTGCTGATCACTCAGTCTTACGGTCAACGATTTTCTGCCAGAGCGGTTCGGCATCCGATTTCGGATACTGAATGCGGGTATGAAAAATTCCGATGAGGTTGTGGACAAAACTTTCCTGAATTTTGCGCACATCCTGAAGCGTGAGGTCGCATTCTTCAAGCTGCCCGTCTATGAATTTCCCATTGATGACGTCTTTCACCATATCCTCAATGCTGGACGGCGTGATATTGGTAAGCGAACGGGATGCAGCTTCCACGGAATCCGCGAGAAGCACCACGGCCGTCTCCCGGTTCTGGGGTTTGGGGCCGGGGTAACGGTAATCGTCGATATTGATTTTTTCATCCTGGTCCGTGTTCGTCGACGCCTTTTTGTAAAAAAAATACACCGGGCAAGTCCCCTGATGCTGGGGAATGAAATCAATGATAGCCTGTTTCAATTTATGTTTTTTTGCCAGTTCGATACCGTCTTTCACATGGCTGGCTATGACAAGATAACTCATGGAAGGGCTGAGTTTGCCGTGCCGGTCATCCTGTTTGTTCGCCGTGTTTTCCGTGAAATACTGGGCTTTTTCCATTTTGCCGATATCATGGAAATACCCTCCCACTCTGGCCAGCAGGCCGTTAGCCCCTATCGCTTCGCAAGCGGATTCCGCTAGCGAACTCACCACAAGGCTGTGGTGATACGTTCCAGGCGCCTCAATCACCATGCGCCTTAGAATAGGATGATTGAGATCGGAAAGTTCAAGAAGCGTGATATCCGTGGTCAATCCCGAGAGATGCTCGAGCAGGGGTAAAAGCAGGAAAAGAATAGGCATGGAAATCACGAAACCGTTCACAATACCGAAAGTGCCCAGTTGAACCGCTTCCTGAAACGGAGCTTGCGCCAGGATATTGAAACTGAAAATCACGAGAAAATTCGCCAGCCCTATCGAGGAGCTCACCATCAGAAACTGGCTTCGTTTTCTCAACCCAATAGCGGAAAATGTTCCGACCACGCTGCCTAAAAGCGAATAAAGAAAAACCTCGGTATCGAAATTGGTAAGAAGCGCGTTGAAAACGGCAATCACAATGGCTGAGAAATAACCGACACGCCGGTTGAGAAGCAGGCTTAGCGCCAGGGGATAAACGCAGGCGGGCAGGAGATAATGGATATAACCGTAAGGCATATTCAGCGCGTAGCGCTCCGCCGCGAGCACGACAAGGAGCAGGCTGTGAATCAGAACCAGCTTTTCAAAGCTGGCAAAGGTACCTGACTCAAAGTAACGCAAAAACAACCCAAAAACAAGGTAAAGTAAAAACACCATCAGTCCGATAGCCAAAACCTTGAGCTGTACCTGTTTGGTGAATTGCTTGGCGCTGATGGCCGTCAATCTACTGTGAATTTCAGGAGTCACAATGGAACCTTTTTGCACGATCATCTGCCCTTTTTTGATCTCATCGAAAATGGATGGCGCCTCATTGTAAACGCGTTTCTGCCTAGCCGCCGTCTCCGTTTCATTAAAGCTGAGATTGGACGTCATCACCTCGTCCAGCAATTCCGTGAGAGCGGACCGGAGTTTGCGGTTTTTGGGGAAATCCTCCTGGGACAGTTTCTGGTATTCCTGAACAGCGTCGCTTTTGGCCCTCAACAATCTAAGGGCGATGAGACGTTCCTTATCACCTTCGCTGAATCCACGCACCGTGATCATCCTTTTCCCTTCATTCACAAGCTCCATTTTCCTGGAAAAATCCATAATGCCCTGGTCAAGAAAACGCTTGGCGGTGCGTTTGGCCCATTCCTGAAGAAAAAGGATATCTTCTTCCATGATGCTTTTCACAGCGGCGCTGGAAAGATTAACCTTGATTTGATCCCAGAGAATGTTTCGATTCAAAGAGGCCTTGCTTTGCTTCAATGACTCAAAAAATTCATTCAGAGCGGCAAAGATCGCTTCATTCTGTTTGGGGTCAATATCATACACGTCAGGGACAGTGCGACTGGCCGATTCTTTCTGGAGCGCGGTGGCCTTTTCATTGAGAAAAGAGATTTCAAGAGGGGCAAAAACATGGCGGGGGGCGGGTTCACCTTCCGGAAAGAGAAAAGCGCCTTGGCGCGGCTCTCTGCCAACGCAAAGAATGAGTACCGCGATGATATACGAAACCAGGAAAAGACTTATTTTCCCCAGCAGTTCAGCCCGCCGGAGATTCTTTTTCTCTTTGATGGTATTTTTCATACGCTTTCACGATTTCCTTGACCAGGCGGTGGCGGACCACGTCGCGCTCGGTCAAATAAACAATACCTATTCCTTCAATTCCTTTTAAAATTTTCTGGCATTCGATCAAGCCTGAACGCTTTCCGTTGGGGAGATCAATCTGTGTCACATCCCCTGTGACCACGGCCTTCGACGAAACCCCGAGCCGCGTCAAAAACATCTTCATCTGTTCGGGCGTGCTGTTCTGGCCTTCATCCAGAATCACAAACGCGTCGTTCAGCGTCCGGCCCCGCATGTATGCAAGCGGCGCGATTTCGATAAGTCCTCTTTGAATGGCCCGCGCCACTTCTTCCATGTCCATCATGTCATAAAGCGCGTCATACAAAGGCCTGAGATAGGGATTGATTTTAGCAAAAAGATCTCCCGGCAAAAATCCAAGGGATTCGCCGGCCTCCACCGCAGGCCGGGTGAGAATAATACGGTTTACTTTTTTCTTTTTCAAATGATCAATTGCGCTGGCAACGGCCAGATAGGTTTTACCCGTGCCGGCGGGCCCTACGCTGAACACAACGTCATTTTCCCTGACCGCTTTGAGATAGTCTTCCTGATTTTTGCTTTTGGCGCGGATAATTTTCCCTTTATGAAAAAAATCTCCGTGCCCGGACAAACCCAACGAGGCATCCGATTCCACAACGGGTTCCTCCGAACCATGGCCGTTATGCTTCGCGGAAGAATGGGGGGGCGTGCTGCGGGAAACAGGGCGTCCGGAATTCCGGATTTGGGTCAGCTGATCGTTGAAGAAGTCAGCGGCTCTGACCACATCTTCATGATCACCCGAAATGGTCAATTTATGGTTCCGGGCATAAATTTTAACGTTAAATTTTTCTTCGGCGTATCTTAAATTCTCATCCAGGCTGCCGTACAACTTAATCGCTTCTTCGTCCGTGTTTAATTTGATTATTTTATCCAAAAAGCAGGCCTCCTTTACCTAGATAAGTATATCATACTTCATGAAGCGCCCTTACGGCCGCAATCAAACAAACTGTCACGCTTTGAGCGTCAAGTGA
The DNA here is from genome assembly GCA_000405945.1 of Candidatus Omnitrophus fodinae SCGC AAA011-A17. Lineage (GTDB taxonomy): Bacteria > Omnitrophota > Omnitrophia > Omnitrophales > Omnitrophaceae > Omnitrophus > Omnitrophus fodinae. Next base: position 4,624 of record ASOC01000022.1, on the reverse strand, counting down.
AGCTCTTTGATTTGCCTAGGACTCACGGGCGACGGCGCCTGCGAAAGCGGGCATATGCCCTTCTGCGTCTTGGGAAATGCGATAACTTCACGGATAGAATCAAGCCCCAGAAGAAGTGCAGTGAGCCTGTCCAAACCCAGCGCAATACCGCCGTGGGGCGGCGCTCCGAACTCAAGCGCTTTTAAGAGAAACCCAAATTTTTCTTCCGCGTCTTTGTCCTCAATGCCCAGAATCCCGAAAACCTTTTTCTGGATGTCCCGGTTGTGAATACGGATACTCCCTCCGCCGGCTTCTGTGCCGTTAAAAACAAGGTCATAAGCCCTGGCGTGTACTTTGAGCGGTTCACTCTCGAGAAGATGCAAATCTCCAGGCTGAGGCGAGGTGAACGGATGATGGCAGGCCTGCATTCTCTTCTCCTCGTCATTCCATTCAAAAAGCGGGAATTTCACGACCCAGTGAAGCGAAAGCTGGTCGCGCGCGATCAAGTTCAGTTTCTGGGCGAGATGAAACCTAAGAGCGCCCAGCACGATGCAAACCATTTTCCAGTCACCCGTCACCACAAGAATCAGCCCGCCCTTTTCCGCGCCCAATTCCCGGGTAAGACGATTCATTTGTTCGTCGGAAAAGAATTTGCGTATAGGAGAGTCCACCGCGTCCTGAATTTTGAACCAGGCCAGCCCCTGTGCGCCGAAATCTTTGGCGTACTGCGTGAGATCATCCAGGTCTTTTCTGGAAAAGGACGCGGCGGCCGGGACCAGAATCCCCTTGGCCACTCCGCCCTTGGCAAAACTTTCTTCGAAAATTTTCGACTGCGAACCTTTTAGAATATCCGTAACATCGCGCAATTCCATGCCAAAACGCAGATCAGGCTTGTCTGAACCATAGCGATTCATGGCTTCGTCATAAGGCATGCGCAGAAAGGGAGTTTTAATCTCCCGGCACAAAACCCCCTTCACCACCGCGGCCATCAGATTTTCGATCACGCCCAAAATATCCTCTTCGTTCACAAAAGACATTTCCACGTCGATTTGCGTGTGTTCAAGCTGCCGGTCGGCGCGCAAATCCTCATCACGGAAACAGCGGACAATCTGGAAATACCGGTCAATGCCGGAGACCATGAGGATTTGTTTGAAAAGCTGCGGGGACTGCGGCAGCGCGTAAAATTCACCGGGCGATAAACGCGCTGGAACGAGAAAATCACGCGCGCCTTCAGGGGTACTCTTGGTGAGATAGGGCGTTTCCACTTCGATAAACTGCAGGTTGTTGAAATATTCCCGCGCGATTTGCGTCACTTTGTGGCGCGTGGTCAAATTTCTCATCATGGACGGCCGCCGGATATCAAGGAAGCGGTATTTGAGGCGGATTTCCTCGGACAAGGGCTCCGTGCCCGAAATTTCAAAAGGAGGCGTCGGAGATGTGTTTAAAATTTCAAGGTCAGCGGCCACAACTTCAATTTGTCCGGTGGGTAATTTCGCGTTTTCCGTGCCCGGAGGCCTTTCCGTCACTTTTCCTTTTACTTGAATGACATATTCGGAGCGCAATTGCTCGGCCTTACCGTGTAATTCCTTGCTCACGGCCGGATTAAAAACCGTTTGCGTAACGCCCCAGCGGTCTCTAACATCAATAAAAATAAGCCCTCCGTGATCGCGGCGCGTGTCCACCCAGCCGCACAGCGTGACTTCTTTGCCCACGTCGTTCTTTCTCAGCTCTCCACAATGATGCGTTCTCAGCACAACTCTTCCTCCTTAATCGGAATGGCCCGCGAGATACACCGGAAGCGCATCCACGGTCACTTCTTCCTGACTTTTGTTGGCAAGATCCTTCACGGTAAGCCGCTTATTTTTGACTTCCATTTCACCGATAATGATCGCGAAACGCGCGCCCGCTTTGACGGCTTTTTTAAAGTGGTCACCCAGGGAATGCAGTGAAGGTTCGCGCTTGACCTTCCGGCCAGCTTGATACAATTTTTTCAAAACCTGGTCGAGCCACTGCTCCGTTTCCGGCCTAGCGTCCAAGGTGGCCACGTACACAGTCCGACTTCCCGCCGATTGAGATGACTGCCGCGCCAAAAGAACGCGCTCCATGCCCGCGGCAAAACCAATGGCTCCCATGGCCGGCCCTCCCAAAGACGCGATCAGATTATCATACCGTCCCCCGGCGGCCACCGCGTCCTGCGCCCCCAAATCACCGCCCGCCACCACTTCAAACACAAGCCCCGTGTAATAATCAAGACCGCGCACAAGGCGAGGCTCATGAACTGCGGGGATACCCCTCGTTTCCAGGGCATTCCGGATGGCGTCATAGGTTTTCCGGGATTCGTCGCTCAATTTGAGAAGCGGGGCCGCTTCGATCAACGGCTGGCACCCCGGCATTTTGCAATCCAAAACGCGAAGAACATTTTTTTCAATCCGGTAATGGCAATCTTCACAGAGGCGGCTTTTTCCCGCCGTAAAATAATTTTTCAAAATGTCGATGTAAGTCTGCCGCTCATTCTCTTCGCCCAGAAAATTATGCTTGATCTTGAAGCCCGGAATTTCAAGAAATGAAAGCAAGCCCTGAACCAAAGCCAGAATTTCAGCGTCCGCTTCGACTTTTTTGGCATTGAGAATTTCAGCCCCCAACTGAAAGAACTGGCGCTGCCTTCCCTTTTGAGGCCTCTCGGCCCGGAACATAGGTCCCAGATAATAAAGCCGTGAAGTCTTTGAATTCCTTAACACGCCGTTTTCAAGCGCGGCCCTTAGAACCGAAGCCGTCATTTCAGGCCGCAACGTGATGCTACGGCCGCCCCTGTCCTCAAAGGTGTACATCTGCTTGTGAACAATGTCCGACCCTTCACCGATAGAACGGGTGAAAAGCTCCGTGGGTTCAAGAAGAGGCGTCCTTATTTCTTCAAAGCCGTTGGCTTCAAAAAAATAACGCGCCTTTTCTTCGACATCCTGCCATTGAGCCACCTCTCCCGGCAGGATATCCCGCATTCCTTTTAACGCCTGAAATTTATCCATAGTCGTGAACGCTCCACGGCGTAACAGCCGTGTCACAGGTGCCTTATGCGCCAGTGCTACTCCGTCGGGACTAAGGAATGTCCCGTACGGAGATAGCATTTTTGTCTTCAGGGTTACGTGGAGCGTCACCCTGAACCAAAAACCATTCAGCCGCGGGTGTACAGGCGGCTTTCTGGTTCATGGGTAACTAGAAGCAACATACTAACATAGCGCTATTAAAACTTCAATTGCGTCGGCCGCTATTATTCAAACAGAACGCCGGCGTAACCGACCACCCGGTCGTAATCACCGGAAACCTTGGCGCTTGTCGTATGTTCCACGACTTCAGCCCTTTTAACGTCTAAAAATTTAAAGGCCGAAAGCGCCATATAGGCGGGCGCGAAACCGCACATCGAAATACCATGCTTTTTGATTGCGGACGCGAATTCCGCTCCATCCAGTTTTAAAAGGGCTGAAAGAGCAGTTTGGTCCTTTTTCTGCGTTGTGTCTTCATCTTCGTAATGATTCATGTCGCTGGAGATAACGATAAGAACCGGCTCTCCGAATTGCGCGAGAACTTTTCCGACTGCATGCCCCGCTTCCTTTAATTGACCTAGCTCATGCGTTCCCACAGTCAGCGGCACGATGCGAACATCCGGCCTCAAATACTGGAGAAAGGGTAGCTGCACTTCCAGGGCGTGTTCATATTGATGCGCTTCCTCATCCGCTTCCAGGAGCGGACAGCTTACCAAACAGGAGGCGAGCTCTTCATGGATGGGCACTTGCCCCAGAGGAGTCTGCCATACGCCTCGGGCCATGAGTGCGAAGGGTTGACCCAACCCCGTATGATTAGGCCCTATCAAAAGAACAGTACGGGGAATTTCAATCCGGGCATAGGTTTTGGCCGCTGTTGCCCCAGAATACACATACCCGGCATGGGGCACCATAATCGCTTTAGCGTGAATTTTAGGGGTTTGAACATCAAGAAATCCGGTTAGGAATCGGAGTAATTTTTCCTTTTGCGCCGGATAAAATTGACCCGCAACATAGGGGGGACGAGTGGTCATGTCTGGATTTGCTTTAAGTTTATTATACGGCGGTGGTTATTATTGTCAATTAAGCGTTGACACCCTGTCGTAAGCTAATGAAATGTCCCCTGTTATTAGCTATTGAAATGTCCCCTTCAAACATAGGTTATGGTACTCATCAGGGTCTTAACATAAGGAGACTCTTTGATGCAGTACTCTATGACCGCTACGGTGAAGGCTATGAAAATCCAAGAAGTCATTTTAAAGGCCGTTTCCAAGCAAATCCTTTGGACTGAGGCCGCCGACATTATCGGTGTCTCCTACAGAACCATGAAACGCTGGAAAACTCGGTACCAAACTCATGGCTATGACGGCATCTTTGACCGGCGCATGAAAGGACCGAACCCCAGACGTGTCCCTTTCCAAGAACTCGAAACAATCTTGAATCTATACCAGACCACGTATTACGGTTTTAACGTCACTCACTTCCATGAAAAATTGGGAGACCATCACGGGATTAGCCGCGGTTACACCTTCGTGAAGTGTGCCCTTCAAACAGCAGGCCTTGTTGAAAAATCCAAAGCCCGCGGCAAACATCGAAGGCGTCGCCTGCGT
>ASOC01000021.1 GCA_000405945.1 Candidatus Omnitrophus fodinae SCGC AAA011-A17 | reverse complement strand
TCAAGTTTGGCGTGCCGGCCGTAAAAATAAGCCCACCGGACATTTTTCTGATTGATTTTCAAAGCCAAAAGGGTGCGTCGCGCGAACAGAGACTTCATGCGCCCTCCTTCCAGCTCAAAGTGTCAAGATTGTCGGTGCGGTAAAACATGGGCCCGGAAATGGTCATTTGATTGGGCATGAAAGGCATGGCACGGCCTCCGGTGGGACCCAGCACCGCGCAGGCAGAGAAAGGGCGGTAGCGTCCCTCGCTTCTTTGTACCCGGACTGTGAAATAATTCGAGTCCAAGCCGGCAAACTGGAGCAATTGATTCACCAGGCTTACCATGAACACCGTGCTCGCCAAATGATGATCAAGCAGCCAGGCCGCAGTTTCTCCGCCGCCTTCCGCGAGCACGGACGCTATGCCCATCTTAGCCAATTTAACCAAAAGATCCTTAAGGTCAAGCTTTCCTTCAGATAACGGCACGGCCAGAAGGCCAATCCCCCTCCGGTCATAAACGGGAAACTTCTTCTTGAACGAGCCTTCCGTCGTAACCACGATGACTTTCTTATCCTCTGCTTTGAAAACATTGGCGCTCAGCGGGACTTCAAGTCCCGGATCAAGAATCACGCGCACCGGCTGCGGCGCGTTTTTGATATTCGTGTTCAGTCGCGGATTATCCTTTAGCGCCGTGTTCTTGCCCACCAGCACGGCTTGATGCGTTGCCCGGAGCTTATGCACAAAGTCCCGCGCCTTTTCGCCCGTGATCCAGCGCGAAGCCCCGCCCACGGCCGCGATTTTTCCGTCAAGGCTTTCCGCCATTTTAAGAGACACAAAGGGCAGTCCCGTGGTCACCCATTTAAAAAAAACTTCATTCTGAACAGCCGCTTCCTTGGAAAGAATGCCTGTCACCACTTCAAGGCCGCGCGCGCGGAGCTCTTTGATGCCCCGCCCCGCGTGAACCGGATTAGGGTCCGTGGCAGCCACCACCACACGGCGAATTTTCTTCTCCGCAATCAACCGGGTGCAGGGCGGTGTTTTGCCGAAACTCAGGCAAGGCTCCAGGGTCACGTAAAGCGTCGCGCCCTTGGCCCGGCCGCCGGCCCGGCTGAGCGCCTCAACTTCCGCGTGAGGGCCGCCGAAAAAAGCGTGGTATCCTCCGGAAATCAATTTGTTATTTTTGACAACAACAGCCCCGGCCAAAGGATTGGGATAAGTGCGGCCGCGGCCTTTTTCAGCCAGATCCAAAGCCTTTTGCATCCAAAAAATAGGGGAGTGAGGCAGCATGGAATTTCCTAATCTTGCGGCAGCGCGGTATCCGGAATACGTTCTTCGGTGTGATTGATTTTGTCTAAGATACCATTCACGAATTTTCCAGACTCTTCCTGGGAAAATTTTTTGGCAATGGTCACGGCTTCATTGATGGCGACTTTGGGCGGTATTTCACCGGAAAGAAAGAGAAGCTCATAAGTGGCCAGCCGTAAAATATTGCGGTCCACCACGGCCATGCGTTTGAGTTCCCAATTTTCAGCGTATTTGGTGACTATCTCGTCAATAACCCTGGAATTCCTGAGAGTCCCGCTCACGAGTTTTTCCGCGAAACTTTTCACCTCGTCATCCGAAGGCTGGTCATGCCAGAAATAATCAAAGGTCTCCCTTTCGGAATACCCTGTCATTTCAATTTCATACAACAGTTGAAGCGCGTACTCGCGCGCCAAAGTCCTTTTACGCATGATAAAGAACAAATCTTTTGTCGGTCAATTTATGATTCAAACTTAAGGCCGGACAGCCGGCCTGTCTTTAACGGCATTTCCCTCTCTGATAGCGGGCTGAAGATTGGCCATTTCCAAAGCTGCCAGGGCGGCCTGGGCGCCCCGGTTTCCCATTTTCGCCCCGGCCCGGTCAATGGCCTGTTCGAGATTATCGCAAGTGATCACTCCGTAAAGAATGGGCACGCCCGTTTCAACCGAGGCTTTTTCTATTCCCACGGTAACGGCGGAGGCGACATGTTCATAATGATCCGTTCCGCCGCGAATGATGCAGCCCAGCGTGATCACCGCGTTGAATTTCCCGGTTTTGGCCATTTCCAAAGCCGCCACGGGTATTTCAAAAGAACCCGGAACCCACGCAATTTCAATGTCCTCTTCGGCGACACCGTGGCGTTTGAGCTGATCCACGGCGCCGTTCAAAAGGCGCTGGGTGATGAAGTCGTTAAAACGCGACACCACAATCGCGAACTTTTTTGATTCCCCGGCGAAATCCCCGGCGTAAGTCTTCGTCATCGTGTTTCTTCCCCTCACATATCGAACAAATGGCCGAGTTTTTCTTTTTTGGCACGCAGGTATTTTTCATTGTCAGCATGGTGCGGTATCTGGATTGACACGCGCTCCACCACTTTTAACCCGTAGCCTTCAAGTCCCACGATTTTCCGCGGATTATTGGTCAAAAGCCGGATTTCGCGAACGCCTAAATCGGTCAAAATCTGCGCCCCGGTTCCATAGTCGCGCAAGTCGGGTTTGAACCCGAGCCTTTCATTCGCTTCCACGGTGTCCAATCCCTGATCCTGCAGCGCGTAAGCCCGCAGTTTATTGGCCAGGCCGATGCCGCGGCCTTCCTGGCGCATGTAGAGAAAAACACCGCCTCCTTGTTTGGCGATAAATTCCATGGCCGCGTCCATTTGATCTTTGCAATCACAGCGCAGCGATCCCAGCACTTCTCCCGTAAAACACTCGGAATGAACACGGACATATGTTGGTTTCGGGGAAATTTCTCCTTTGACCAGCGCGACATGTTCCATTTGGTCCACGAGCGAGCGGTAAAGCACTACTTTCCACGGCCCGCTTTTGGTGGGAATCACGGCTTCGCTTTCGCGCACGATTAATTTGTCGAATTTGCGGCGGTATTCTATCAGCGAACGGATCGTGCCGATTTTAAGCTGATGCAATTCTGCGAAGCGGAATAAATCCTGCGCCCTGGCCATGGTTCCGTCTTCATTCATGATTTCGCAAATCACGCCCGCGGCGTTCAGCCCGGCCAGACGTGACAAATCAACCGCGGCTTCGGTATGCCCCGCGCGGACAAGCACGCCGCCTTTTTTCGCCTTTAGCGGAAAAATATGGCCGGGCGTCACCAAATCCGCGGCCCGGCTGGCAGGATCGGCGAGAATTTCAACGGTGCGCGAGCGGTCATACGCTGAAATGCCGGACGTGATTCCGAGTCTGGCATCCACGGAAATCGTAAAAGCTGTCCTGAAATCATCCTGATTTTTTTCCACCATGTCCCGGAGCCCAAGCTGAATAATCCTTTCCTCTTCCAAAGGCACGCAAATCAGCCCGCGGCCGAACCGGGTCATGAAATTGATTTTATCCGGACTCACGAATTGGGCTGCGAAAATCAGATCGCCTTCATTCTCACGCGACTCGTCGTCCGTGATAATGACCATTCTGCCCTGTTTGATTTCTTCAATGATTTCTTCAACGGGTGAGTAATTCATCATTTTAAACCGGTTAGGCTGTGCACGGATATTATCAGCAAGGTTATGGGTTGTCAATATAGCGTGTTATGCGAACAAATATTCCATATAAAACCCTCATTTTAGAATTTTCAATATTATCATTTATTATCAATTAATATCAATATTATTCATTCTTTTTTTCAAAATGACGCATTGTAGCTAAAAACCGACAGACTTCTATTTATTTCAAAAAAATGTTTAGTAACTATTGAAATGGGTAAGTTCGTGTGATATATTACCTGATGAATTGACAAACTTTTTAAAATGTGTGAATTAACAAAATCGAGAAAATGTCTAAGCAAATTGGATTTACAACTACTGGTTTCATAATTACTATTACTACCGGCAAAGTGTTCTTTAAATTAGAATCAAATCAAAAGGGGGAAACTAACATGATGCGTAAAACGTTAAGCGTATTCCTGGCAGTGATGACCCTCCTTTTGCCGCTACAGGGCCAGCTTTACGCTGTGACCTTTACGGCAACGGGAACGGTGACGCTTGTCAGTTCATTCTCAGCAGCTTTGAAGAAGACAGCGGATAACACCGCCTTGACACAGCTGACATTTCCAGCTGGCACTGGTTTTGCTAAAGCCGATGGTTATGTGGACGTGACTTTCACGGATAACAATACAGGATTTCAGGCTGTCAGAATTTCGACGGACAACCGTGCTGCAGCGGCTCCGAACAAGTACACGGGCATTGCCCAGGGAAGCGGAATGGTGGGTGTCACAGACACTTCAGTCATTGTCCCGCTAAAATGGATGGTGTCTGACGCCTTGATTACCGGCGGATACACCTTCACGGGCGCGACAGGTGAATATTTTGTTTCGGACAAACAGCAAGGCACAACGTCGGCTTCACAAAATGTGACCACCGGCGCTTCCGCCTGCAATGACACGAACAAAAGCAACACTTGCACATCCGGTGAATACAACGACCGTGGCAATGGCACGGCAGGCACATCCGGTAACGGCACGTTTGATGCGGTTATTTGGACAACGGGTAATGCCGATAATCGTTGCAATGCGACCTCGGATAATTTTGAAGGCACGGATTGGGACGGCGATTGCTACGATGGCGCCAAGCCGTTTGATAACGGTTTCGCTTCAGTGGTGTATGGCATTTCCGGCGGATCAGCTTCACTTTCGGGTGCTGCGGGCGCGACGATTGATAACACGCGTACGACCACAGACGGCAATGTGAAAGTCTATGTCGGTACGAATTACACCGGCGCTGACGCTCAAGCGTACAAGACCGTCGCATTGGTGGTTGAATTGGCGACGATTGCTTAATAAAATTAACGGAATCTTCAATAGATTCACAGGAGGAGGAAATTAAAATGGACAACAAGCTTTTAAGGGTTGTCTTGGCCGTTATGATAGCTCTTCTGCCTTTGCAGGGTCAGCTTTACGCGGCTGTGACGACTATAACTTCAACAACAATCAGTTCACAAGGTACCTTAGGTTCGGTTTCTACCTTGTCCGTGACTGTCCGCAATTCTTCGGATGATTCAGCCAATGCAACAGGGCTGGGTTTTAACGGGGCGGGCGGCTCCCAGGTAATAACTTCACCGCAGTATCTTGATATTACGTTCAAGGATAACAGCGTCGGCTTTCAGGCCATCACCCTCGCGACAGATAATAGAACCGCGAAAAACGTGGATATTAACGGCGATGGCGATACGACAGATCCCGGCGAAACCGGTTTCAAATACACCGGACCTGCTCAGGGAAGCGGAATGGTTGGTGTGACGAACACTGCCGTGACAGCGCCTCTGGTCTGGGTTATTTTTGACGCGGTTAAGACAAACACTGCTGGCGTGAACGGCGGAAAAGGTTATGCCTTTAATCAGCCGCTCAAGACCGACAGAGAATATTATGTTCAGGACAAGCGTCAAGGTGAAGCTGCCGAATGTACGGACAGTGTCACGGGTGCTTATGAGTCCGGAGCGGCTTGCGATGCGAATGATCCAATTGTGGACTGGGACGGAGACAGCGTGAAGGGTGCTAAAGCCTATGATGCCGGTTTCGCTTCCACCCTTTTTGGTATCGCAACACAGTTCGCGAGTCTAGCCAAAGCGCCGGAAGACAAAAACCCCACGGTGGACGACGACAGCAATGCCGCGACACCGGTTGAAATTGACGGTCCGAACAGAGAAACAAACGATGGCAATGTGAAGCTGTATCTTGCCACCGATTACAACGGTGCTGATGCTCAGCAGTACATCACCGGTTCGTTAACGCTTGAATTGGTTACAATCAGTTAATCCGTAACGGGAAAGGTAACCTCGGCCATTTCTCGTTCACGGATGAACTGGATGCGCGTTCTCTGCCCAGGAAAAAAGATGGGTATTATAACACTTCCCATCCCTAAGTAGAGGAATGTGTAAGTTTAAAGTAACATCCGTTTATTAATTTCTAAGGATCGCTGGTAAATCAGCGTCCCTTAGAACGAGAAGCCGAATTACCAGGTGACTTAAAGTTTCCTGAAGTGATTCGGCTTTTGTTTTTATCATAACTCTTGATAAAGCAACTGATCAGCTTTGCGGGGAGGGATGAAATCAAGTCCTTTCCCGCCGGGCTTGCAATAATACCTATTTTATATTTTTTTTGTCTGCTTAATCTGAATTTATAGAAGTAGAAGTATATTACGGATTTGTTTCTAAGTGAAGTGTACTGCATCGGATCAAAAAATTGATCGGATGTTGAGAGGTAGGGGTGTACTCAGAAAAAGAGAGAGAGGGCTACGCTTTGGTGTTTTTGCTTAAGTCTAAATATATGAAGCGTCTAGGAAAGAAAGCCATGGCCTGTCTTTTGGCATTCCTCCTGATCTTTCAGGGAGGCATGGGCCCTTCTCTGCTCTTTGCCGAAGACATTCCTGACCCATCCGGAAATCAGCCACCTGTGCTTGAAACCATTCCTGACTTTGTTTTCAGCACGGATTTACCTGTCGAATTTCAAGTCAACGCTACCGATCCGGACGGAGATCCCCTGACTTTCACCATAGACGAGTTACCCCCTGGTGCTGAGTTTGAAAACGGTGTCTTTCGCTGGTTTCCGGAAGAAGTGCATGTGGGCGAATACATGCCCACCATCACAGTTTCCGACGGCGTGCACTCGGTTAGCCAGACCATTCTCCTGTATGTTGTTCCCGGGAATCTTCCTACCCCCGATATCACGGATGAAATCCTGGAGGATTTATCCAATTCGTTAACCAATAATCCTCCCTCTACGACCGGAGGAAATACGGGCACGGGAACCGGCGCAGGCACACCCCTAGGAGGCCTGCAATCTCCCAATTTCGTGGGCAATTCCATAGGCACACCCACTGGAACAGGCGGAACCACGGGAGGCACTACCGGCGGAGGAGTAACGGGCGGCGTATCAGTCGGTAATGGGATTATTTCTCAAGCTCCATTCTTCCCTTCTTCCACAGGAACGGGGACATCAGGATCCGGATCAACCGGCGGCAGCACCGGAGGAACCACAGGAGGCGGGACAACAGGCGATGGCGGGACAACGACCGGCGCTCAAAGCGACTTCAAATTTTCGGATCAAACCGCTGCTTCGGGAGTATCCGCGCTGCTTAATTCCGAATCCGTCGCGGTGGGAGACTTGACGAGTGACGGAAAAATCGACTTGGTCGTGGCAAGACCCCTAGGAGCCTATTCCCTTTTCACAAATAATGGAAATTCCACATTCCGGGAAAGCACCCTCCTTGACCTGGGCAATGCCTTTGCCGGCGGAGTGATCACGCTGGGTGATTACAACAATGACGGATTTTTAGACATTTTTATCGCCAGAAACGGCTCCGATTATCTTCTGCGTAACAACGGCAACGGCACTTTCCAGGATGTCACCGCACAAGCGGAAGTGAGTTCCAACGCCAACAGCGTGGGAGCGGTTTTCGCGGATTACGACAAAGATGGGTTTATCGACCTCTTTGTCGTAAACAGCGGACAGCCTAGTGTGCTTTTTAAAAATCTCGCCAATGGAACCTTTAGCAATGTGACACAACAAGCCGGTATCCAAATCGCGGTTACGGATGACAACAGGGCGGCCGCATTTTTTGATATGGATAACGATGGCGATTTGGACCTCTATCTCGTTAACTACCTCGGCGCCAACGTCCTTTACGTGAACCAGGGGAATGGCACTTTTGCCGCGTCCCAGCAAGCAGGCGTCGGCGACGCGGGGCCCGGCGTGGGCATGACAACAGGCGATTTCAACCTCGACGGCTTCATGGACTTTTTCGTGGTCAATGATTCGGGTGTGGCCAGCCCTTTTTATCAGAATAACGGCAACGGCGCCTTCACCAACATTGCTTCGCAAGTCGGGATTCCATCCCTCGGACTGAATTCCCGCGGAGCCGCGCTGGTAGACCTCAATAATGACGGGTTCCTTGATCTTTACATTATCCGGAACAGCGAACAAAATATGTTTCTTGCCAATGACGGAGCCGGAAAACTTGTCGACAAAACAACGGATTCGGGCACGGGACTGCCTTTGACGGCGCGCCAGCTCGCGGTGGGAGATTATAACGAAGACGGGTTGGTAGACTTTTTTGTGGCCGGTAATCCCTTCACCGTCTACCGCAATGATTCCCCAAACACCAATACCTACATTCAAATCCGAACGCTGGGAACGCAGAGCAACCGTGGCGGATTGGGAGCGCGGATTGATATGACTGCCGGCTCGCGCAGACAAATTCATTTCGTCCAGGACGGCACCAGCAGCACAAAAGAATCGCCCATTCAGACTTTGGGCTTGGGCACCGCCTCATCCGCCAACACCCTGACCATTATGTGGCCCAGCGGTACGGTGCAGGACGTTAAAGCCAAAGCCGGCACCAATCGCCTCACGGGTATCCGGGAAAATGCCGCGCCGGATCTCACTGTCACGGGCGCTACTTCGATAAATGAAGGCCAGCAGCTGACGCTCAATCTTCAAACCACAGACCCGGACAATTCCGGTGCAGTCCAATATGACAATTTTACGCTTAGCGTCGACTCCTCGCCGCAAAACAGCACTTTCGCGGATAACGGAACCGGCACAGGGACTTTTGTTTTCAATCCTGATTTCACGCAAGCGGGTCAATACACGCTGACCTTCAGGGTTTCTGACGGCGACCTGACCGACACGGAAACCCGCCTTATCACGGTAGGCAATGTGTCGACCAACCGCCCGCCGACCTTGGGCGCTTTACAGAATCAAACCATCAACGAAGGGCAGCTTTTGCAGTTTGATGTCACCGGCCAAGATATTGACGGAGACCGCCTGTCTTTCACTATCAGCGGCCCCTTGCCATTGCCGAACAATGCCGGAATCACGGCTGATCCCAATAATCCCAACCTCGTGCATTTTGCTTTCAGTCCCGATTTCACGCAATCCGGCGTCTATGATTTTGTTTTCACGGCTTCGGATGGCTCTCTTTCTGCTTCCGCACAGGCTCGCGTCACGGTCAACAATGTGAATCGCGCCCCGGTCATTGACCTGATTGGCGACAAGCGCGTCAATGAAGGTCAAAATCTCACTTTCACGGTCACGGGAAATGACCCGGACGGCGATCCGATCACCTTTAGCGCAATCGGTCTGCCGACGAATGGCTCCTTCAATCCCGCAACCAAAGTATTCAGCTTCAGCCCTGATTTCACGCAAGCGGGTGATTATTCCATCAAATTTCAAGCCAGTGACGGCAATTTGGTAACGGAACAAACCATTAAAATCACGGTGGATGATGTGTTACGGCCCGGCCCCCACACACCAAATCTGATTGACCCGGGTCTGGCCAATTTTAGCGGCATTTTCACTTTGAGATGGAGCGATGAATCAGGCTCCGGCGCCACACTCTACGAAGTCGACGAATCCACCACCAGCGATTTTCAGACTCTCACGCGCACCTTCTCCACTGCAGCCAATCAACAGGCTGTCACCGTGACCACTTCGGGCAATTACTTTCACCGCGTCAGGGCCCTTAACGGCCCTCTGCAAAGCGGCGGAGTCGCGTCTATCTACTCCAATGTCGTGAATCTAAACGTTGATCTCGAACGCAACCTTGATATTCTGAAAACCTTTCTCAATCAGGGCATTATTGACGGCAATCCGGCCCAGTCGCAGTCCAACCGGCAAATTGTCAATGACGCTACAGGACTCGGCACCTTGGGAAGTGGCAACGGCAATGCCATTCTGTTTAACTACGATTTAAAAAATCAGAACCTCGCCGGATTATTTTTTGAAAATAACGGGACTCCGGTTAACATTTCAAACTACAAAACCGTGAATTTGCGCATGCGCGGAGATGCCGTCGCAGGAATGCCGGTCAAACTCACCATTGAAATGCGGAAAGGCGGAGATTTCGCAAGTTTTGTCCTCTTCTTCAAAATCACGGATCAATATCAGGACTTCACCTTCCCCTTTTATCAGCGCCTTAATGAAATCGACACGATGACGATTTTAGTGGAAGGCGATACCCAGGGAGACGGATTAGGCACCCTTTACGTGGATGAATACTTCCTTTCCACTAAACCGTATTTGCCCAACGCAAAACCCAATATCGCCGCTAATTCGGGCGCTGCCTTATCCGATGATGCCTTGCTGGACAAGATAGAGGCTCAGGCTGCGCATTATTTTTATGACCAGGTGCTGGGGCCGGGATACGTTAAAGACGCGGACGACAAAAATTTTGCCAGCATCGCGGCCACCGGATTCGGCCTCACAGCGCTCACGGTTCTGGCCAATCGCTTTGACAGCGGCAATCCCAACTGGAACCGCGTTTCTTACGCTGACGCGAAACAGCGCGCCGAAGCGATCATGGATGATATTTTAAGAGTGCAGGGTCTGCAGGCGCAGGATCCGTCGCATTACGGCGCGCAAGGATTTCTTTTCCATTTCGTAAAAAATGACGGGAGCCGTAACGGATACTCGGAAGTTTCTTCCGTGGACCATGCCCTGCTATTGGCCGGCGTGCTCACGGCCGGAGAATTTTTCGGCGGCAGTCTCAAAACCAAAGCCGACCGGATTTTTATGAACACCAACTGGTCCGCCGCCGTCGACGCAAACAACATGTTTATCCGCAGCTGGACGCCCGAGGGAGGATTTACCGGAGTTTATGACCACTACACGGATGAAATCCTGATCATGTCCCTGATGGCCATTGCAACCGATCCCAACAATGTTTCCTTCCTGAAAAGTTTTTACAGCTTCCCGAGAACCGAGAACAGTTACCGCGGCGGCACAGGCGAAGAATTCCGGCTGGTCAACTCTTTCTTCGGCTCCCTTTTCACTTACCTTTACGCCCACTGCTGGTTTGATTTTGAAAAACTTGGTGTGGATAAACCCAATTTAGTGCCGGGTGCGGCCAATCCCCGCAGCATCAACTGGTGGGGCAACTCGATTCAAGGGGTGCGTTCCAACCGCCAATTCACCCTTGACCGGAGCCAGTTTTTCCCCTTCTCGTATCACAGCAACAGCTGGGGACTTTCGGCCGTGCAAAGACCCGATGGTTATTATGAAGGCCAATACGGCGCGCCTCCTTTCAGTTTGGCCGCCCATGACGGAACCGTGGCCGTGTACGCCCCGGTTTCCAGCATGCCTTTCTTCCGGACCATTGCGAATGAGCCGCTTTCAGATAACCAGGCCTTCCAAGTCCTCAAGTTTTATTACACCAATCATTACAATGAATTGTTCGGCGCCTACGGACCGCGCGAATCTTTCAACAATGAAGGCGAATTCTCGCAGCGTTATCTGGGCATAGACCTGGGGGCTGAAGTGATCATGATGGAAAATTACCGTACGCGGTTTATTTGGGACACTTTCAAACAAAACGAGCGCATCAAGGCCGCCACGGATAAAATTTTTGGGCAGCCCAACGGTTCTGACGGCTTCAATGTTGAAGTGCGCAATATCAGTGACAATCAAATCGCGCCCAATGGACTCATGGACTTTGGACTCGCTCCGGCAGGAACCAAATTCGCCAACGGACAGCAATATTTGAGAATTGATTATAATATCTCCATTGCCAACGGCGCGCTTTGTATTTACACTGATAACCGCAATTACACCGGACAGGGTGAAGGCGCCGGTCTTATCGGACAAACGGACAGGGCTGAATTTGTGCCCGTGTACTGGTCAGCTTTTGACAATACTCAGGCCGGCGGAGTGCCATTCACCGGCAATGCTTCATCGGAGCTAGTGATGCAAGACCGCCGGCGAAGTGATTTTCTCAACCCCACGGTCACGCAGAAGCGCGTGGCAGTTGACGGCAGCGGGACTATCATGCCGGCGATTTCCAACCGCGGAACGGACACAACTCCGATTTATATTTATTTCGGAGCTGATTACACATTTTCATCTTCCCAAGAATACAAAGGTGTGATTGTTGTTGAAGTGAGCAGTATTTCATAAAAGGAGACAGTCGCAATTCCTTAATTTTTGCGCAGTCTCCGCAGTGAAACGAAGGAGAAGCCATGAGAAAAAAATGCCGTAAGTATTTTCCGATTATAGGCCTCGTTATTTTAACCTTATCTCTTATGGCCGGGAACGCGCTCGCCGGACTTAGCGTCAAGCCCACTGTGACTGAAAAAGTACTGGACCCGGGCGCCGCGGAGGAAGGCATTTACGAAATCACCAATGTGGGCGAGGCTAAAATTGAAGTCACGATTCAACTTGAAGACTGGATGGACCGTCTCTTTGGCAAAAAGGATGCAATGGAAGTCGGCCAATGGCTCACGGTCGAGCCCAATACCGTCACTTTAGAGCCCGGTCAAGTCGCAGAATTGAAATACAAAGTCACAGCTCCACAGAATTTCATCAATGAAAAAGTGGCCCAGGTGTTTTTCACTTATTCAGAAAACATCGGTTTAACTTCCCGGCTGGGCGTGATTTTCTACCTTTCTCCCAAGAAGACGGCCGCAATGAAGGCCAGCCTCACGCAATTTATCGCACAGGCGGATTTCAAAGAAGACAAAGAGCCCGATCTGCTTTCTTACATGACAATTCAAAATGACGGCAATGTTCATATCCGGCCGCGCGGGGTGGTGACCATCCTGGATCAAAGCGAAACTCCGGTGCGCGAACTTCTGGTAGAAAATGTGCCCGGAATTTATCCCGGAAAATCTTTCACATGGAATCATCACAACGAGGTTAAGGATTTGCCCTACGGCACTTACAAAGCGAAACTGACTCTTGATTACGGATATCTTTACGGGCAGGAGGCCGTGATGGAGGCTACCGCTGATTTGAAATGGGAAAAACCACAACAGGAAACCAAAACAACATGAAGAAAAAGATACTGGGATATATTGCCGGATTGGCGCTCTTTTACGCAGCACTATTTATCATTGGCAGCACGCCTTTTGGTCAAGCTCTTTTACAGGCTTCTACTTTTACGGCTGCCGGTTCAATAACTCCCATAGGCACTCTCAATGTGACCGTACAAAACGGAAGCTCGCTCACCGGCTCCGGCACGTTAACGACTTTTAACTTCGCGCAGTATTTGAAAGTCGATTACTACTCAAACCTGCCGGGCTATCAAGCCGTTCTTATATCCACCAACAATTCCAGCGCTACCGCGAATCCGAAATACACGGGAGGCGGAGACGGTGCCGGATTAGTTAAAACAACGCAAACCAATGCCAATGTGCCTATGCATTGGGTGGTTTTCCCCACAGTTCAAACTGGCGGCTACAATTTTCATCCCATTAACCCGGCCAATGAATTTTTCATGACGGACAAAAAAAGCTCACCCTTTCCGGCCAGCTTTGCCTCATTCGCCTTTGACATTCAGCAGGCATTTGCCCTGCTCGCGGCAGCGCCGATTTCGGGCAGAAGCTCAAACAGCGGAACAGTTTATGTTTACTTGGCAGCGAATTTCGCAGGCGCCTCAGCCGGCACTTATCAAACAAACAAGCTGACTTTCGAACTGGACACCTTGAACAATGGGGCCATTGTCACCGTGCATCAGCAAAGGACTTTCACAGCCACGGTCACTGCCAGCTAACCCGGTTTTCCCATCGTTTTGGCGAATCGATGAGAAATTCGGGCTAATTAATCGTAACCTTATAAGGACAAACAATTTCTAAAGAAATACCTTTAAAATTCGATACTTATATAGACAGAAAAACAGAAAGTCGTTACATCCTAATGAAAACCTTATTAGAGCTTGATTTATCTAAAGCTATTGGGCAGTGGAGTATTTCCGGGCAAAAGCTAAAACAAATCACCCTTTTCCTGGCGTCAGGAGCCTTTCTTTTTTTTATCGCAGAGCTCATCTATACAATCGCCAGTTATACCCTGCCTTTCAAGGCTGTGCCTGCCGAATCTGTGGCAGTGCCGGCTGTTTCCAAGGCCAACCTGGAGTCTTTGGAATCTTTTGAAAACAAACTTAAAACCAGAAATCTTTTCTTTTCTTCCGTGAAAATAGCACCGGCCGCCGTGGCGGTGTCGGGTATTGAAGAAAAAGTTAAAAACCTTTCCTTGATTGGAATTGTGGCCACGGGTGAACCGGAAGCCATTGTGAAGGACTCGGCTCTTAATCAGACCTACTTCCTTAAACGTTACCAGAAACTCCGCGATCTTGAGGTCAAGCAAGTGAAGTCCAACAGCATTGTTCTCAAATCCGGTAAAGAAGAAAAGGAGATTTTCCTTGCTTAAAAAAATCGTCATCCTCATCACGTTATTTTCATTCGCCTTTCAACCCCAATACTCCTTCGCGCAGGACGAACAGGGTCAGGACATGATGGATCAGGCGCAACCTGTTCAGGACAGCGGGGGCAAACCTTCCCTCAGCCAAAAAATCACCATGGACCTTAAAGGGGTCGACATTCTCGACGTTTTGAAAATACTCTCAAAACGCACGGGACTTAATATCGTGGCCGGAAAAAATGTGGGCGGCAATGTCACGCTTTATCTCCAAAACGTGGATGTGTGGAGCGCCCTTAAAAAAATTCTCGAAACCGCGGACCTGGCCTATATTGAAGAGGACGACATTATTCGCGTGATGACAGGTAAGGATTACGAAGGGTTGTTCGGTAAACCTTTCCGCGACTACCGCAAGGCAAAGGTGTTTGACCTTAAGAACGCCAAAGCCTCCGAGCTTGGAGAAATTGTGAATCAGCTCAAATCCAACATAGGCCGTGTTATCATTGACGAACGCAGCAATTCCATCATCACCATCGACACTCAGCAGGTGCTGGATGATATTGAGAAGACGCTCGCGCAAATGGACACCCCCACTGAAAGCAAGGTGTACACGCTGCACTACGCGCTGGCCGAGGATTTGGAGCCCAAACTCAAAGCCATCGTGAATCCGGTGACTGGCTCGCTAGAAATCGATAAAAGGTCCAACAAAATTTATGTGCGGGATTTGGCCGACAGGGTGAAGCAGGTGACGGCGATTGTGAAGGAGTTTGATTCCCAACCGCTTCAGGTTTTGATAGAAGCCAAAGTCATTGAAGTGATCCTGAATGACCAGTCCAGGTTCGGCATTGACTGGAACGCCATTCTTGAACGTTCTCCCAAGAATCCTTACAAGTTCAGCACGCCCCTCACCGTCGCGAATCCTTCCAGCGGGCCTCTGGCCAATGTGACTTTCGCGACTCTGACCGGTGATAAAACCGGAGACGCGGGGGCAGACGATTTTAATTTTGTGATTTCCGCGTTAGACGGTGTCGGCAAAACCAACACCCTTTCAAGTCCCCGCCTTACCGTGATGAACAATCAGGAAGCCAAACTGGCCGTGGCCACACGCGAACCTTTTGTAAGCCAAACCGTGGTCCAAGGCGCTAACACGGCATCCACTGCGGATAATGTGCAGTTTGTTGACGTGGGAGTGACGCTCACGGTAAAACCCACTATCGCGGCTGACGATAATGTGATGATTAAAATCAAACCCGCTGTCAGCACGGCAGGTACTCCTCTGGAATTGCAGGGAGTCGCATCGGGCAGTGACACGGCCTTTGTAAGAACCCGCGTGCCTGTGGTGACCACGCAGGAAATTGAAACCATGGTGATTGTCAAAAGCGGGACAACGATCGTGATGGGCGGGCTCATTCAGGACAGAATGGATAAATCCTTTCGCAAAATCCCTATTTTGGGGGATATTCCATTTTTAGGAGCTCCCTTTCGCAATAAAATCGAAGATGCCAAGAAAACCGAATTGGTTATTTTTATCACTCCCCACATTTTGAAACCGAATGTGATGACGGACGAGCCGTCAAGATTCCTTAACGAAAAGGGAGACCTTCTTGACTTCGATAAAGTCGCGGACGTTGATTTTGTCGATTCTTACCGGCGCTCGAACAATCCCTGGAAAAGAAACCACCGCCCTTATTGGCAGGAACAAATCCACAAGCGGGTTAAAAAGCGCGATTCCCTCACTTCTCATCCCCTGACCTGGGATTCTTTGGACACGGCCGCAATTTCCGAGGCAACGGCCACCGCTCAACCGGTTTCTCCCGCGGTTCAGGCGGCCGTAAGCCGGCAAGTCAAGGGCCCTCGCTTCGCTCGGCCACCTGCCCGGGGCTTGGAACCCCGGACAGGTACTGTTCCGGATGCCCCAACCATGGCCGGAGCATCCTCCACTGTGATCGAACCGGTGGATGAGAAAACCTCGATGCATGAAACGCCGGTCGCTGAAACTGCCTCCTTGGCTGAGAAAACCCAAGCGGCTCCTGCCGAACAGCAGGCTGCTCAGGAAATCACTCCGCAACCTGCGCCGGAACCGGTGCGTGAAGAAACGGCTGACAATTCCACCGTTCAATTTGTTCCCGACAACCAGAGCGCAGCCATATTTCAGGAACTTCAAAGGCAGTCCAATGCTTCAGACCCAATCCGCGTGATCTGGCGCGATTATTTTAAGACCATCAAGGGACAGGTCATTCAAACCTTGGAAAACAGTCCGACCCTTTCGGAATTTCATGGGGATGTGAGAATCGAATTCTCTATCTCAAAAAGCGGAAAGATGCAGAGTCTGGAAGTTTTCGAGACCAGGAATGTCAACAATCCCGGGCAAAAAATGATGATCGCGGAAGTCTTGAAGAAAGGGACCTACGCTCCCCTACCCGGTGAACTGGGCAGCGAGAAAAAAATCCGGCTGACCGTCCGCCTTTAAGCGGCCACACCGCGGCAATCCCGCGGTGCTGCTTGACTTGGCGGCGAGCGGCCAGCTTAACAGGCCGCAGCCCATCTTAATCATTCGCGACAGCCAGCTCGCTTCTGGGAAACGGCCATTTCTGATGAAAACATTTCATTACAAGGCCAAGCAAGGCCCTAAAAAAATCGTTGAAGGTGAAATGCTGGCCGAAAGCCGCGAACAGGTCGTCGCGCGCTTAAGCGGCGACGGCCTCTTCCCCCTTGAAATCACGGTCCAAACCGGAAATTCAACCGCCTCGTCTCAAATATCCCCGCTCACGGCGATTGCCGGCAACACGTCCCTGCGCGGCAAAATCTCGTTTATGGATCAATTGGCAGATTTATCGTCAGCCGGGCTTAGCATCATGAAAGCCCTTGATGTTATTTCACGCCAACCGCTGAATCCCGGCTGGAACCGAATCCTCGAAAACTTGAAACACGACATTCATAGCGGTAAAAGTTTCTCCGAGTCGCTTGAAGCTCACCCAACGTATTTTTCACCTTTCATGATCAGCATGATACGCGCCGGCGAAACAGGCGGCTCATTTGACGTGTCGCTCAGGCAAATCACGCAGTCTCTAGAACGGGAAGATGACCTCCGTTCAAAAATCAGACAGTCGCTCCTTTATCCCGGCGTTATTTTATCCTTTGGATTGATCACCATCCTTATTCTCTTCCTATTTGTCGTTCCACGTCTTGAGTCGCTATACGAGGATTTCGGAGGTACTCTCCCCTTCATCACGCAAATGGTGATAGGCTTAAGCCGCGGCTTGGTTTCCTTCTGGTGGCTTCTTATCCTCCTTGCTGCGGGAGCGGTTGTTTTTATCAAACAAAATGTCAAAAGCGGCAAGGTTTCATGGCGCTCAATAGGATTCAAGCTTCCCTGGCTGGGCGCCATGCTCAAGCTGGAAGAGAATGTCCACTTTATACGCACCCTGGGACTGCTGCTGAAAAACGGGATTTCCATCATTGAGGCACTGACCGTGGCCGGCAATATAGCCGAAAATCCCGTGTTTCAGACCAGCATCGCTTCCGTGAAAGGCGATGTTTTGCAGGGAAATTCTCTGGCTCATGCCCTTGAAAAAACAGGCTCTTTCGATGCCCTAGCCATCGGTTTTGTGCAGACCGGCGAAGAAACAGGCACGTTGGACGCAACGCTGGATAAGGTATCGCGGATTTACGAAAGAGACATTGAAAGAAAAATCAAAGTGCTCACAACATTGCTTGAGCCCCTCATGATTCTGGCCATTGGGATCATTGTGGGAATCATCGTTATCAGCATGTTGCTTCCCATTTTCCAGATCAGCTTTCTGGTTCGTTAAGGAGGTTTTTATGAAAAACCAAAGAGGTTTCACGCTTATAGAACTTCTTATTGTCATCATCATATTGGGAATTCTTGCCGCTTTGGTCATTCCCAGGCTGGCGGGACGCACTGAAGAGGCCCGCGTTCAAGCCGCACACGCGGACATTGAAGGGGGCGTGGCCGTGGCCGTGGATCTTTATGAAGCCGATATGGGGAAATACCCGTCTTCCCTTGAGGATTTGATTCAAAAACCCGCGAATGCCGAGCGGTGGCGCGGACCTTATCTTAAAAAGAAATCCAGCCCGCTCGACCCCTGGAAAAAGCCTTACATCTACCGCTTTCCCGGAACGCACAACAATTCAGATTATGATCTGTCCTCCAACGGCTCGGACGGCGTCGAAGGAACGGATGACGACATCACCAACTGGCAGTAATGAGACGCGGACTAACTCTGATTGAGCTTTTAGTTTACTTTGCGGTTTTAGTCCTAGTCACCGCACTTGCCGTGCCGGCATTCATGGGAAGTTATAAGCGCTATAAGGAAGATGCGCTTGTGCAAAACCTGGAAAAAAACATGCGTTTCGCGCAATACCGGGCCATCATGGAAGGAAAGGCCTACGCTCTGCAATACCACGGAACCGAACAAAACTACCAGTTTTTGCGTGAGGAACGCCGCTCAGAATCGGCCCGCAACATTGATTGGCTCCCCGTGCAAGAACTTTGGGGCAAAACGCGGAAAATCGCCGCCGGATATTCCTTTTCCTTCCGCGGCAACAATAAAATCTATTTTCTTCCGGACGGCACCGTCAGCGAATCCAGCCTCGCCGTGCGAGCGGGCTCTGAAACCGTTGCCACTTTTTTCCTGGGGCGGACACTTCTAGGCGTTGACATTAAACGAAAAGGCGCCTTAGCTTATGCGGCTTAAAAGGAAAACCAAAAAGGGTTCGGTTCTGATTGAAACTTTGATCGCCATGGCGTTGCTGGCCATTGTTCTCACGTCCATTATTCAATCCCTTCTTACCTCCTTGAATGCGTCAAGAATAATCCGGGATTCTTTTGAAGCCTCCGTTCTGCTTGAAAATATCCTGTTTGAAATCAAAAATGACGAAAAAGGCGAACAATACGCGCGCGCTCACGAAGGAAAATTAAGCGGCCCTTTTTTGGCGCCCAATGATTACTCCTACCAGGTAAGCTCTCAAGTCATTGGAAGCACGCAAAAAGCCTGGGGCCAAGTTACCGTATATCAGAATTTCAAAGTTCGGATTAACTGGAGAGATGGCCGCGATTTTTTAACCAACGACTCGGTTTGCAGAACTCGCGTTCAAACATCATAACTATATATGAAACAACAACTTACGATTAATAAGGGGATATTGCTTGCCGAATTATTGGTCGCTGTTTTAATCGCGGCGGTCTTATTCACCGGCATCCTTACCGTGTTGCGGGGCGGGATAGCCGCTTATCAAAAGATCGATCGCCTTTCAAATCCAATCTATCAAACACGCGCTTTCTTTGCCCTATTAGAAAATCAACTGCACAATATGATTTATTATTCCGAAGCGCCTTTTACGGGAGAGAAAAGCAAGTTCACGTTTCCGGCTGTTTTGGAAAGCTACTCCGAAGACAAAATCAGCACCCTTCCCGCTTCCGTCGAATATCAATACCGCGAAAAAACCCTTTACCGGACGGAAAGACCGCTGAAAAATCTATTTTCCGAAAATGAGGCCGCGGCGAAAAAAATTATGTCTTCTGTAAATTCATTTATCGTACAATACGCATACCGGCGGCCTGACAGTCCGGAGATAGTCTGGCAAGACGATTGGCCCGCCGGTCAGGGGCTTCCGAGAGGCATGAAAATAACCCTGTCGCTTGAGATAGCTACGGACAAAAAAAATAAAAAAATCGAGAATTTTGTGGTCACGAGAAAATTTTTTATCCCGCACGGCAACTGGGGATGGTCGGAAAAGGAACTATGACACGAGGCAAAGACGGATCAATCTTAATAACAGCCCTGTGGCTTGTCATTCTCCTTTCATTTCTGGCTGTTTCCGTGGGGCTCCGGACCCGGCTGGAAAGCCGCATGATGTCCATACAGCGCGTTTCAGACGAACAGAAAGAAACGCTGCAATCCGCGGTGCAAATCGCACGATTTCTTATTGAATCGGACGGAGACACCGAGGTAGACAGCCCTCAAGACGCCTGGTACGGATCCCATGATTTATCCAAGTGGCTCGAAAACCGGGACTACGAATTATGGATAACGGACGAGGACAGCAAAATCAACGTCAACCGCGCGCCGGCCGTTGTTTTAAAAAATCTGTTCCTATCCCTTGAAAAGAACGGCACTGTTTTTGACAACAGCCCGGAAGAATTGGCCGCAAGTATCGCACGCTGGCACGGAGAAAATCCCATTTTCGGAAGCCCTTCCACTTTTCATCAAAAGGGGCAGCCTTTTGAATCCCTGGAGGAACTTTTGCTGGCCGAAAAAATAACCGAACACGATTTTGACTGCATCAGCCCTTTTCTCACCGTTTACGGAAAGCAGGGAGAGCAAAATTTGCGCGTCAATCTGAACACCGCCTCTCTGCAAGTGATGGAGGCGATCATCTTATCTTTGTCCGGGGATGAATTTTCAAAAAAGGAAATTTGCGCCGCATTTTCGGCCGTCCGGCAAAAACAAATCGAAGGCACAGCCGGTTACTGGAAATTAAACGATCTTGCCACGGAAAGGATTTTAAGCAGCCTGAATTTGTCGAGCACGGTGTTCATGGTAAGCCTGGTGAATCAATTGCTCCAGTTTGCCGGCTTGGACTCGAATTATTTCACAGTCCGGGTACAAAGAAGCGAGGGACGCTACCGCCCTTTCTCTGCCTGCGCGGTGCTGGGTCCCACCGGAGGCCGTGCCATGCCTTTCATGCCCAATCAAATGACCATTTCCGGGCCCATGTTTTACCGCACCGACAATCTTGACACTTTGAGCTGGAAGGAGGGCGCATGAAGTCTCTGTTCGCGCGACGCACCCTTTTGGCTTTGAAAATCAATCAGAAAAATGTCCGGTGGGCTTATTTTTACGGCCGGCACGCCAAACTTGAGGCCTATTTCAAAGAATCGCCTTTTGAAGACGGCCATTTTTCGGAAATCAAGAGCCGGCTGCCCTCCTCCCCCGCCAAAACCGTGCTTATTATTCAGCGGGATGAAATGCTGACAAAAATGCTGCGCCTCCCTTCCGCCAACGCGCAGGAATTATCACGTATAGTCGCCTTCACGCTTCCTCAGGAATTGCCTTATGACATTTCCGAAATCGTTTACCGTTTCGACGTGATCAGCACCAGTCCGGAAGGATTCAGCAATATCCGGGTGCTGTGGATGCTGAAAAAGAATATCGAGGAAAAACTCGGCCAGCTCCGGGAAATGGGGCTTGAACCGGATGAAGTGATATCTTCCGACCAATGCCTGCTTTTTTATTATCTTAAACTGCAGGAATCCAATGCCGGATTAAAGCCTAAAGAGCTGGTACTGAATCTGGAAGCCGAAGAAACGGAACTGGTGTTTGCCGACGGAGACAGACTCCTTTTCTCGTACCGGATAAAAACCGGGTTCAGGACTTTGTCGGCCAACCCGTCCGAATTCGCCCGCGTACTCAATGAAAATCTCGAGGATTTTAAAAAAATCTCGGGGCCTCCCGCTTCTTTGGCCATCACCTCACTTTCCCTTATCGCAGCGCCGATTCGCGACAATCTTTCAGTGTTGCTTGGAATTCCCGTCCGCATTCTTCCCTTGTCCTGTCCCATGTATCCCGATAAAACAAGGCCCATCCCGGCTGATTTACTAGGGGCGTATTTCTCTGAAGTCTTTCATCCGGGCAGTCTCTTGCCGGAAGGGCTTAAAAAAGCCCGCCAAACTGTCAACGCCGAAGCCACCCAGCGCACCTCTTTTATCTATAGCGCGGCTTTCATGCTGTTGATCATCGCCGGGCTTTATTGTCAGCTCCTGGGCCAAACAGCGGCAAAAAACAAATTATTGAAGGAATACTCAAAACTGAATCTAAATACCAAACGAATTCTCCGTGTTGCCGAAGAGATGGAGCTGATAAGCGCCATTGAAAAAGGAAAGACCATCCCGCTCGAATTTTTATCTTCCCTGCCCGGCCTTGTTCCACCCCAAATTTCGCTCACACAAATTGAATATGACCGCGAGCAGGGTATTCGTTTGCGCGGCACGGGAGAAAACAACCAGTCCATCACGGGATTGCTTAAAGCGCTTAAATCCATCCGCGGGGTCAAATCAGCCGATTTTGACTTTTCACGGCGAAAAATGCAGGACGGTAAAGAAACTTTCGAATTTCAGATAAGCGTCAAACTCAGTCCGTCAGAGGCCCGAAACGCATGATAAATTTGAACCATAAGTCCTTCACCGTTCTCCTGGCTGCTGCCATAGCGCTGGTGTGGTTAAGCAGCGTCCGGACGTTGCTTAACCGAAATATCGACGAGGGCAATGAGATTGCCCTGCGAAGAAAGCAACTGGGCTATCAAAAAGGCATTTTGCTCAAAGAAAAAGAATTTACGAGCCGGTATGAAGAAATTAAAAGCGAAATCGGCGCGGACAGCGGGCCGGATGAAAAATTAAGCTTATTTATAAGCCAAGCCGAACAATGGGCGGCGGAAGAACATGTCCTGTTGCATGATGTGCGTCCTCTGCCCGCGGCAAAAAAAGAAGGCGTGACTTATATCAAAGTGATTTTGGAAATGGAAGGGGAGATGAATGCCCTGGGCCGATTTATGCATAAAATGCTCTCCAGCCGCGAGCCGGTTCAAATCGACCGCTTTAATTTTTATCAGAAAATCAGAATGCGGCCGCAGGTCAATTTAGACATGGAGATTTCACTGCTTTTGGTCGAATAAGATAAGGAACCCTGAAACAATATGATACAAAGAAAAGATTATAAACTCGGCGAAGCCCTGATAAAAAAAGGCTGCGTCACCTTAGCGCACGTCACGGAAGCCCTTCAGGTTCAGGAAAAAACCCTAGGCTCTCTGGGAAAAATTCTGGTCCATCTGGGCTATCTTGAGGAAGAAAACCTGCTCGAGGTGCTGTCCGACCAGCTTGGGGTTCCTTATATCAATCTGAAGCGCGATAAAATCCAGCGTGACGCGGCCAAAAAAGTACCGGCCAAGCTTGCCTTCCACTACAAAGTTCTTCCGATCGGCTTCAAGGACAATAAGCTCACCCTGCTGGTGAGCAATCCCCTTGACCGGCGTTTATTTGAGGAGCTTCATACCCTGCTAGGATGCGATATAGCCATTGCCATCGGCCACGAGGAACAAATCATGAACGCTCTGGAAGAATACTACGGCCTGGGAGCGGACACCATCGAAAAGCTGGGAGCCCAGGATAAATCAGCGCCGTCTTCCTCGCAGGGCGCGGAAGTGATTGATTCCCGCTCCGACGAAGGGTCTATCGTGAAACTTGTGAATCAATTTATTCTGGACGCGAAAAAGTCGCGGGCATCGGACATTCATTTGGAACCGTACGCGGACGAACTCCGGGTGCGCTACCGTATTGACGGTGTGCTTTACGACGCCAAGTTGCCTCCCACGATCAAACAATACCAGGCCAGCATTATTTCGCGCATCAAAGTCATGGCCAATCTTGACATTGCCGAAAAGCGCCTTCCCCAGGACGGCCGCATCAAAATCAGCATTCATTCCGAAGAACTCGACCTCCGGGTTTCCGTACTTCCAACGTCATTCGGCGAAGCCGTGGTTATTCGCATTTTGTCTTCCACGCAATTTCTCAAACTGGACCACGTGGGACTTTCTTCAAAGAATCTGGCGTCCTTTAAAAATCTGCTCCAATCCCCCTATGGCATCATTTTTCTGACCGGCCCGACCGGAAGCGGAAAAACCACAACCCTTTACGCCGGCTTGAACGAGCTGAATGACCAGAAAAGAAAAATAATCACCCTTGAGGATCCCATCGAATACCAGCTAAAAGGCATTGTCCAAGTCCAAGTGCATCCCAAAATCGGACTGACCTTCTCGCAGGGGTTGAGACACCTCTTGCGGCATGACCCGGACATTATGATGGTGGGGGAAGTCCGCGACCTCGAAACCGCAGAAATCACGATACGCACTTCCCTGACCGGCCATCTGGTCTTTTCCACACTACACACCAACGACGCTCCGGGCGCTTTGGCAAGGCTTTTTGACATGGGCATAGAGCCTTACCTTGTGTCTTCCAGCATCCTATGCATTATCGGCCAAAGGCTCGTACGCATTATTTGCCCTAAATGCCGCAAAGAAATTCCCTCTGAGAAAACCGGCCACTTTGATAAGCTTCCTGACGCTTTCAAATCCGGTCCTTATTTCGAAGGCAAAGGCTGTGAAGCATGCAAGCATACCGGATTTTATGGAAGAACCGCGATTCATGAGATGATGGTTCTCGACGAAGAGCTGAGAGAAGCAGTGAATCGCCGTGTCTCGACGGCTGACTTGAGAAAACTTGCCGTTACCAAGGGCATGACGCTGCTTTGCGAAGATGGATTGGAAAAAGCGCGTCAGGGGCTCACCACCGTTGCCGAAGTCTTTCGCGTCATCCAATCAGAGGAATAAATGCAAAAGACCTTTATTCTGATGACAATTATTTTCTTTGGATTTGTGTCCGAGCCCAAGGCGGCAAGCCTTTTTGACGAAGAAAAAAAGATGCTGCCTCAAACGTGGTGGTGGATGTTGAAAAAGACAGGCCTCTCAAAGTAGACAATAATCGAAGCTACATTCAAGACGAAACAGACTACGTCAAATCAAAACTCACAGAATTTGACGATAAACTCTCCAAAATGAATTCCCGCATAGAAAAACTGGAATCCGAAGTCAAAAGCCTGACGGACAAATAGAATTAAAATTTCCCGAGGAGGACAGGTCTATAGCGGTTCCTAATCAAAAGTTGTCATGCAGGTGAAGATCTGACCGATAAAGGATAGTATGAAAAAGATACTACCGGACAGGAGGCATGGAACCGAAGCGGATCTCCAAGAAATGATGGCTGAGGAAAAGAATGCGAAATATCGGAATCGTCTTTTGGGGATACGGATGTTGATGCTTGGGTATTCTTGCAAGGAAGTAGAAACGATTTGTGATGTCAGTCGGACTTGTCTGCAGAAATGGGTCAAAAAGTGGAATGCCGCTGGGAAGGGGGGCTTGAAGAATCGAAGCGGAGGATCGAGATCCAAGGTGACGACGGCCATGCGAGCGGATATACGCGAGGTGGTGGAGATCCGGAA
>ASOC01000020.1 GCA_000405945.1 Candidatus Omnitrophus fodinae SCGC AAA011-A17 | reverse complement strand
TCTCCCTCGTTTGAGCAGGAAGCTGGATGGGTTGAGTCTTCAACCCACTATATCTTGAGCATACTGGAGTCAAGTGGATAGCCCTATAATATTTTTTTTACTTTATTACCAGGTTCCCTTCTTTTATAATCAATTCGGGCATTTGCTTGTTCACCTTAAGGTGCGAGACCATGAAAAACTCTCCACATGTGTTCTCCCTCTTCCTATTGATAACAGCGGCGATTCATCTCTTGGTCACACCTCCTCTGTGGGGCGCTGAAACCAGTCTCCCCCCTTCCTCATCCAATCCTCCCCCGGCTGGAAGCTCTCCTGCGAGCGGCGATCCGCCCTCCCCTCAAGGGGTTAATGCTACCCGCTCCGGTCTACCGAATGAATCAATATCATTACAGCCTACGCTCTTGCCGGCCATGATCGAAGGAGCAACCGGAAGTGTCGATGAATCAAGTTATGGCCTTTGGTTTGCCTATGGTTTGGAAAGCATGGGCAAAGGCTCCAGTATCGGAGCACTGGTCAGTTACGCGGACCTGCCAAGTTTTGATCAGAATGTTTTCACCATCGGTATGGGATCTAACTTTAGCGGTCTCACGGAAGGCCTCGAACTTTATGCCGAAGTCTATTTTCAATTTGGCGAAACAACAAAGGCTGTCGATCAGAGTGCTTGGGACTTTCAAATGGGGGGGGAATATCTCTTGCCCAATAATGAAAATAATATTTTTTTCGGACTTGATTTTCACTATATCGGAGGAGACGATAGCGCAGGAGATCCCGCCAATCAATCTTTTCTTTCTTATGAAAACACCCTGCCCCTTTTGATCATCGAAGACCAAACTTTCGGTGTGGATCTGGATACGAACTACTGGACCATCAAAGGAGGGGTTGGGGCCGCTTTTACGGTTGGATCCGGATCCCTTAGAAACAATTTGTCGTTATCTCTTCCTCTTGGCTGGAGCCAGCTTCAGGGAGAAGACGCCGCGCCAGCTCCCGGCACTGCGGCTGAGAACCCCTTTGATGTCTTTGACCAGCTCGGCGGGGCAACGCTCCCCTCTTTTTCCGGATCTTCTCAGACGCCTGATTCACGATCCATTGGCGCTGGAGGCGACCAAACTCCGGTCACAGAATCCCCAAATCAAGGGACTCCCTCAAACCATGAGGGTGCTCCTTCACCCGCCTGCGAGGTGGAAGGAAGTGGGAAATAGGAGGATTTATTACGAAGCGGCTTTCTGCCCTGTTTTAATGTTTAACCGCCTTTTTCTTCAATGTGATGCTTGATGGTTTTTCCCTTCACCAAATACACCACATCCTCGCTGATATTGGTGGCATGGTCCGCTATTCTTTCCAAATGCCTTGCCACCAGAAGCAAATCCACGGCGCGCGTGATGGCTTTCGTGTCCTGAATCATATAAGTCAGCAATTCCCGGAAAATCTGGTGATTGAGCTGGTCCACTTCATCGTCCCGCATGCAGACATTGCGCGCAAGGTCAGCATCGCGGTTCACAAAGGCATCCAGGCTGTCTTTGACCATTTTCTGCGCCAGCTGCGCCATGCGCGGAATATCAATAAGCGGCTTCAAAAGGGGATGTTCCATCAAGTCCAGCGCGCGCTCGGCTATGTTCACCGAAAGGTCGCCGATTCTCTCAAGATCGGTGATAATTTTAAGCGCGGATGTGATGAAGCGGAGATCCGTGGCAATAGGCTGTCTTAAGGCCAGCAGTTTAAGGCATAATTCGTCAACTTCGATTTCGAGCAAATTGATGGCCTCGTCAGACGCCAGCACTTCCTCGGCCAGGTCTTTCTGCCTGTCAACCAGCGACTTGACCGCTTTCACGATAGACTGTTCGGCCAGCGATGCCATATGGAGCAATTTTTCTTTAAGATCCTTTAATTCCTCGTCAAAATGTCTATCCATGATTCCTCTCTTATCCGAAACGTCCGGTGATGTAATCTTCGGTTCTTTTGTCTTTGGGCACTTCAAAAATTCTTTCCGTCTTGTCGAACTCAATCAACTCTCCGAGCAGGAAAAACCCTGTATAGTCCGAAACGCGTGCCGCTTGCTGCATATTGTGCGTTACGATCACGATGGTGTACTCTTTCTTGAGGTCGTGTATCAATTCCTCGATTTTTGCCGTGGAGATAGGATCCAGGGCCGAGGCGGGTTCATCCATGAGAAGGATTTCAGGGCTTACGGCCAAGGCCCTTGCAATACAGACCCGCTGTTGCTGACCGCCCGAAAGTTCCATGGCGGAACGGTGCAGGCGGTCTTTGACCTCATCCCAGATGGCGGCCTGTATCAAACTTCTTTCGACAATTTCCTCAAGCTGGGAACGGTTTGTTACCCCGTTTAGCTTCGGGCCATAGGCGACATTGTCAAAAATAGTTTTGGGAAACGGATTGGACTTTTGGAAAACCATTCCCACCAGCCTGCGGAGTGTCACCACATTGATGTTGGGGCTGTAAATGTCAATGCCGTCGATGGTCGCTTTTCCCTCAAGGCGGGTGTCGGGGATCATGTCATTCATGCGGTTAAAAACGCGCAAAAAAGTCGACTTGCCACAGCCCGAAGGGCCTATCAAAGCCGTCACAGCCTGTTTTTTAATGTCCATGTCAACCTGCTTCAATGCCTGTGTGGCGCCGTAATAAACCGACAAAGCCCGGGTCTTGATTTTGACCAATGCCTCGTCCATCTCCACTCCGCTTTTATGCTCCGTTTTCAAATTCTTCTCCGTGGTTTCTGGCCTGTTCATGCTTCTTCACCGGATAATATGCTTTGAAATACCATGATTCCTCCGAATGTTTTATTCGCAAATTTAATTTACTGCAGCGTTACCTGGCCCAGACTTTTCCGGTAATGGCTACGGAGCAAAATCGCTCCAAGATTCAAAAAAAAAGTCAGCGAAATCAACACCAGAGTTGTTCCAAATTGAATGGGCATCGTTTTTTGGGCGTTGGTGGATTGCGTGGCCATGATAAAAATGTGGTAAGAGAGCTCCATGAACTGGTCCATAGGATTGATCATGGGAATAATGCCAAAGAGTTTGACGATCGGCAAACGCGGCAAAAAATAGGCGCATCCCGTAAATAAAATCGGCGCCGTTTCTCCGGCGCCGCGGCTGATGGCCAGGATGGCTCCCGTCAGAATGCCCCCTTTGGCTTGCGGGAGCACAACATCGCGAATCGTCTGCCACTTCGTGGCTCCCAAAGCCATGGAAGCCGAGCGGTGGCTTTGAGGAACGGCATTCAGGGCTTCCTCGGTTGACACAATAATGACGGGAAGGACAAGGATGGCGAGCGTGGCCGCAGCCCACAGCATGCAGGGCTTGCCAAAAAGAAGGCCGGTGCGCAACACCTCATCCAGATGATGTCCCACAAAAAGAATAAAAAAACCCATTCCAAAAAGCCCGAAAACCACGGACGGAATGCCCGCCAGATTATTGACCGCGGCGCGAATCACCCGCACCCAGACGCCCTCTTTCGCGTATTCAACCATGTAAATGGCGGCCCCCACCCCAATCGGAAGCGCTATCAAAATCATTAACAAGGTGATGGACAAGGTCCCGAAAATGCAGGGGAAAATGCCGCCTTTGGTCATGCCTTCCACGGGCGCCTGCGTCAGGAACTCCCAAGTGATGACGCCTATGCCGCTGTGGACAATTTTTCCCAAAATCAAAACAAGCGCGCAAACCGGCAAATACGCGAGAAAATGGAGAATCGCCATGAAAACGGCCTCTAACACATTGATGCGCCTGGCTTGAAGATTAGGAATAGCAAGAAGAGCTGTAGTCATTTTTATCCTTCATTACATCCGTAGTTTACGACGCATCCGGTTCAAGATGATTTCAGCAAAGATATTTAAAACAAAGGTAATCACAAACAATACCGCTCCCACCAGAAACAGCGCGTAATAATGCTCACTTTGATGCTCCACATACCCCATTTCAGCCGCGATATTGGCCGTCAGGGACCTGACGGTTGAAAAAACATTGCCAGTCACCAAAGCCGCGTTGCCTGTGACCATGAGCACAATCATGGTTTCACCCAGAGCGCGGCCAAATCCCAAAATACAGGCGGCAGACACCCCGGAAATCGCGGCCGGCAGCGTGGTGCGCCAAATCGTCTGCCATCTCGTGGCGCCCAGGGCATAAGAGGCCTCACGCAAAGCCTTGGGAACCGCCCGCAGGGAATCCTCCACCAGCGTCACGATAATAGGAAAAGCGACGATCGTCACCCCCAGCGCTCCAACAAAAGCGTTCATGCGGAATTTGGTATGAAAAATATCCTGAAGAGGCGTTGCCGCGACCATGAGCATAAAAAAACCAATGACCACGGAAGGAATCCCGGCAAAAAGCTCCAGCGTGGGTTTAAGAACTTCACGTGTCTTGTCCGAAGCGACCTCGGACAAATAAATACCGCAGCCTATTCCAAAGACAGCGGAAATAACGGTGGAGGGAAAGGCCACCAGAAAACTTCCGCACAGCAGAGGCAGGAGGGAATATTTGGGAACGGAGGAAATGGCCTGCCACATGGTCTTAAAAACCCATTTCTCATCATACTCGTCGTAAACCCACTTCCCGATCAAATCCATGGGGGATACGGTCTTAAAAAACTGCAGGGCTTCCTTGAAAAGAAAAACGAAAATAAGGGCAATAAACAGAATGGAAATCATCCCGGCGGCAGCGAGCAGTTTTTCAACAATCCACTCCCCGGCGCGAAACGTTTTCAGAGTCAAGAGCTGGCTCAAGTTGCCCCGCCGCGTCATTCGATAAATGGAGGGAGTCGAACTCGAATCAACAAGCGGGGGCTTGAGCCAGCCAATGTCCTGGGCCATCATCGGCTCTTATCTGCTCCCTTTCAAAGGAACATAGCCGATTTCTTCCACAATCTTCTGCCCTTCAGGGCCCTTAATCCAGTCCAAATAAGCCTTGAGCTCGCCCTTAGGCTTGAAAGGCGTGTACATATAGAGATAACGCCAAATAGGGTAAGCCCCGCTCCAGGCAGCTTCGTAATCCACCCGCCCATCAGCCGTGATAGGACTGACAGCCGTAGATTTATCATCTTTCTTCACCGATAGAATTTTCACACTGGGTTGGCTCAAGAAGTAAGCCGCGCCGCCGTACGCGATGCCATTGGGATCTTTGCTAATCGCGTTGGCAATGGCGCTGGTTCCCGCCAAGGTTTGGCAATCCGCCGCGTAGTCCTGGTTCTTCATCACAAATTCTTTGAAAAACTGGTAGGTCCCACTGCTGGATTCGCGGGAATAACGGATAATGGGCGCGCTTTCGCCTCCGACTTCGCTCCAATTGCTGATGCGGCCTGTAAAAATCCCCATGAGCTGCTTCAGCGTAAGTTCCTTGACCGGATTGCCGCTGTTAACCACCACGGCCAGACTGTCCAGCGCCACTTTGTGCTCTTCCGGATAATAACCGGCTTGTTTGGCTTTCTCGATTTCCTTATCTTTAATCTTGCGGCTGGCATTGGCCGCATCCGTTGTTCCGTTAATAAGCGCCGCGATACCGACTCCGGAACCGCCGCCCGTGACTTGAATGGCCACTTCCGGGTGCTCCATCATGTACGTCTCCGCCCACTTCTGCCCCATAATCACAATCGTGTCCGAACCCGTGACCGTAATGTTCCTGCCGGCGAATGAGGCCGGGGTGAAAGTCATGGCCATCGCTAAAACGGCCATTACCAATTTTGAAATTAGATTCGCTTTCATAGTTTATATTCCTCCCTGTTCTATAATTAACTCGCTAATCTTAAAGTTTAAAATTTCCAAGACAAATCCACTTGAAAGCGGCGCACTTCTTCATCGCGCACGCCCGTCAGAGGATTCCCCGTGGCAAGGTTGTTCACAAAAAAAGCTGCTGTATTGAACGTCAAATTGTCCGTCAATGCGTAGCCAGCCTTGAACACACTGCCCACTTTGCCGCTGTGTCCGTTGCCGAAATCACTGTCATTGAAAGCTCCGACCACGGAATCCGGCTCAATTCTTTTATAGGCGTAGCTAAGCTCCCAATCGCCTTTTCCCACAATAGCACCAACCTTGACGCCCAGAGCGTAAGCGCCGCTCTGATCTTCGAAAAGGCTGTTGCTCACGTTGTAGGCGTAATCAAAGAAGGGGCGGACCGGAAGGCCATAAGGCGACAGACCGATTTCATTGTAGATTTCCCAAACATCGAAATCCTGGGCATCCAAGGTATCGGTCCTGCCGTCAAAGGCATTGGTGTTGCCCCGGGCCAGCGATGTGGTGCCAATCAAAAAATTGCTTTTATCAGCGTAATTGGCGTATTTATAAAAAGACAACGCGGATAAAAGCTCCACAGGCCTGTCCATCATGGGCGTGTAGACTACCGGATTAAGCGCGAATTGGAAGGCATACAGCTCGGCATCGCCTCCCACGGTGGCATCCGCATCCAGAATGAATTGGCCGGCCGTGAAATAACTCGTGATATCGAGATTCTCGCCGTCCATCAGTTTAAGATCAACCTTCTCATACACACCTTCAGGCTTTACATCGCGATCCCAAACCATATCGGAGGACCCTTTTTCAAAAGGGTTACTCATTTTTCCGGCCGAAACCGTTGTTTTCAGAAAGTCATTGCGCAGAAAAGGCGGGGTATAAGAAGCATAGGCCTTTTCAATAAACACATCTTTGAAATTAAAGTTGTTGTCAAAGGTTGTGTTGGTCGAAGTCGGATCAACGTTCTGACCGGTAGTAGCTTCGCCGGAAGCCAGAGAGAATCCTATCTTCATGTCTTCGCTGAATTTCTTTTCAACGCCGGCTCTCAAACGGTACCGAAAACGGTTTACGTCATCGGTTTCGCTCGGATTGCCGCTGGTATAATGGAATCCTTCGTAACGAAGACGGAGATCCCCGCCGAATTTAAGATCTTTCAGCCACTTCTGGGCGCCGCCGGTCATCATGTCAAAGCGCTGCATGTATTCGTAATCGCTCATCGGAGGAGCTGGTTCCATAGAAGTAGGCGCCGGGGTGCCTGTTTCCATTCTTCCCGATCTGGTTTCTAGCACCCGGATTTTGTCGTTCTGGCGGTTAATCGTGCTCTGCATATCCGCCATCTGCTTTTGAAGTTCCTTGACCATTTGCGTCAGGGATTCCTCATCCGCGTACACGCCCGGCGAAAAAATCAAAACTGCCGCGGTTAACAAACTGGTTAATTTCAATCCGTATTTTCGCATCATGATAGACCTCCTCGTTAATTACTCTAGTTAATGATTTATGGCAGTCTTGAAATTCTAGAAAGCTCGTCAGCCACAAGCCCCCTCAACGCCTTTAAACTTTTTTCGACCTCACGGGTCGTCCGGTCATACGCCTGGCAAGCAGCCAGATCCAAAACCGGTTTGCCTTCAAGCTGGCTGGCCAAATCCGCGAGCATGTTTCTTTGCTTCCGCAGGCCTGAAATCATGATTTCTTTATTCATCATAAAGGGCTCACTTTCACGCAAATCATAGTGCCGCTCTGTTAAATCTGTTTAAGGTTCATGTAAAATCCGTGTAAATTCCTATCCGGTGAACCCCCAGCCCGCATTCGGGAGATAGCCCCGCGCGGAGCACCCAGAGCTCCCATTCTTTTTGACCGGAAAGAACCTTGGTCCGGTTTAAAAAAGGCTGAATCCTAGCCTGCCGGACCTGCTCTCTGGCCTCAAGTTCAATCTCCGCTTTGGGAAACGCCTCATAGGCTATCGTGCGGCATGAAATGGTTTCATGGATAAACATAAAGGCCTCCTTTGCTTTTGAAAATGTTATTGCCTGATAGCGTCGAAATCTTGATACTGGCAGTAATCCTTTTTTATTTTTCTAAGTTTTCTCAAATTGTTCGCCACCGTCTGGGTCCTGTCGCTGTACATCAGACAATCGCTCATATCGAGACGGGACTTTTCCTCGAGCTGTGTCATCAGGTCTTCCAGAAGCCGGAACTGCCTCTTCAATCCGGCAATCATCAAGTATTTTTCAAACATGATTCACCTCCTTTTCTTTGGGAATAATAGGATTCCCCTGTTAAGGCCATTTGATTAACAAGTAAAATCCAGGTAAAAAGGCGGCCAAATTCCGGCAAATCCCAACCAGGCAGGATAAATCTTGACTATATTTGCTTAAGCGAATATATTAACCCCATGAAACTTAAAGATACAAAACACATATTTCGGGCCCTTTCGGATGAAACGAGGCTCAGGATTCTCAACCTCCTAAGCGAAAGAGAACTTTGTGTTTGCGATGTGATGCGAGTCCTGGCCGAACCGCAGTCCAAAGTGTCGCGGCATTTTGGCTATTTGCGCAAAGCCGGTCTTGTGGTGGGACGCAAAGAAGGTCTGTGGATGTATTACCGGTTATCCGAGCATGGGGCTAAGATCTTTCGGCCATTTATTCAGAGTTTATGCGGGAGCGCTTCACAGGTAAACGAATTATGCCATGACCTTGCTGAACTCAATCACAAAAAGAAGAAACTCGTAGCTTGCTGCAATAATTAATTTTTTTTGTTTCTAATATATCCGCGCAAGCAAATATGAAAAGGCGACGATGAAAAAGTTATCCTTTCTAGACCGGCATCTCACGTTGTGGATATTCACCGCAATGGCCTTCGGCGTGTCCGCAGGCCATTTCTTCCCTGGGCTTGAAAAAGTCATTAATTCTTTTCGGGTTGGCACAACAAATATCCCTATCGCCATCGGGCTTATCCTAATGATGTATCCGCCGCTTGCCAAAGTGCGTTACGAAGAGCTGGGGGATACCTTCAAGGACTGGAAAATTCTCTCTTTGAGCTTGATTCAAAATTGGGTGATTGGCCCCGTTTTAATGTTCGCGCTCGCGATTCTTTTTTTAAGAGACAACCCGGCTTACATGACAGGTCTCATTCTGATAGGTTTGGCGCGCTGCATTGCCATGGTGATTGTGTGGAACAAGCTTGCTGGCGGCGACACGGAATACGCGGCAGGCATTGTGGCTTTTAACAGTATCTTTCAAATTCTTTTTTACAGTGTATACGCCTACTTTTTTATCACTTTCCTTCCCCGGGTATTCGGATTTGAAAGTTTTGCGGTTCATGTTTCCATGGGGCAGATTGCGGAAAGCGTTTTAATTTACCTTGGAATCCCTTTTGGGGCCGGGATGATTACGCGCTTTAGCCTGGTTAAGGCAAAAGGAGAGACATGGTATCAGGATAAATTTCTTCCCAAGATAAGCCCTATCACACTCATCGCGCTGCTTCTTACCATCATGGCCATGTTCAGCCTGAAGGGTAATTACATAGTCCAAATTCCAATGGATGTTGTGAGGATAGCCATTCCTCTGCTTATTTATTTTGTCGTGATGTTTGCCATTAGTTTTTATATGGGCAAAAAGGCGGGCGTTGATTATTCAAAATCCGTGACTCTTTCGTTTACGGCCGCAAGCAACAATTTCGAACTTGCGATTGCCGTGGCGATTGCGGTTTTTGGTGTGAATTCAGGCCAAGCGTTCACGGCTGTCATTGGACCTTTAGTGGAAGTGCCTGTGATGGTAGGCCTTGTGAATGTGGCGTTTTGGATACAAAAGAAGTTTTTTATAAATATCGCTGTGAAAAAGGAACCCGTAAGGATCTGTTGCTAATATGAAAACAAAAGTTTTAATTCTTTGCACGGGAAATTCCTGCCGGTCCCAGATGGCGGAAGGTATCTTGAGGCATTACGGGAATGAAAAATTTGAAGTCTTCAGCGCAGGGACACGACCTTCCACGGTCAATCCCCTTGCCGTTCAGGTCATGAAAGAAATCGGCATGGATATTTCAAACCAGAGGTCCAAGCACCTGGATGAATTTAAAAATCAGACTTTTGATTACGTGATCACAGTCTGCGACAACGCCCGGGAATCATGCCCTGTTTATTTAAAAGCGGGGAAAAAACTTCACTGGGGATTTCCGGACCCTCCTCACGAAAAGGAATCCTCCGAAGAAGTCCTGCGGGAATTCCGCCGGGTGAGGGACCTGATTCACGAAAAATTCAAGCAAGCGGCTCAAACGGCGAAGTTCGAAGGGTAAACGAAAAAACCGAGCCTTTCTCAAACTCACTGCGGCACGAAACCGTCCCTCCATGGGCTTCCACCAGATGTTTGACAATGGCCAGCCCCAATCCCGTGCCGCCAAGCTCCCGGGATCTCGCCTTATCCACTCTGAAAAATCTTTCAAAAACCCGCGCAATCATATTTTCCGGGATCCCCACGCCGGTGTCTTCCACGGACACGCGAACCAAGTCTAGCTCCCTTCCGTCAAAAATAGAAACGCGGCCGCCGGGACGATTAAATTTAATCGCGTTATCCAGCAAATTCACCAACATCTGCCGCAGGCGGTCGTGATCAGCCCAAACGGAACAGTCGGCGGAGACCCTATTTTCAATGACAACTCCCAAAGCCCCTGCCTGACCGGCTAGAACCGCAACGGCTTTCTCAACTTCGGGTTTCAGATCAAGCATCCGCCCCCGCAGCGGCACTGCGCGAGATTCAATGCGGGAAAGTTCTAAAAGATCCTGTATCAGTCGGCTCAACCGTTCCGCGTCTTCCTGCATCATAGCGAGGAATTCTTCGCTTTTTTTGGAATCACGCAAAGCGCCACCGCGCAGGGTTTCGATAAATCCCTGAATCGACGTGAGAGGCGTTTTCAATTCATGCGAAACATTGGCCACAAATTCCTTCCGTATGTTTTCAAGACGCCGGATTTCAGTCATGTCGAAAAGCACCAGAATGCCGCAAATGCCGCCCTCGCATTTGGAAATGCCAGCGGCGCTGACTTTGAAAATTTTTGCCGCTGGCTGGGACAATTCAACCTCCCGGGCCGCGGTGGTCTGATCCTTCACCACACCGGCCAGCAGGTCATCCAAAGCTTTATTCCGGATCACTTCGATGAGAGGCCTCCCCAGCGCCGACTCTTTTGAAATTCCGAACATTTGCTGCGCTCCTGGATTCATGACCATGATCCGGTTGGCGCAATCCACCGCGATCACGCCCTCTTTCATATTTTCAAGGACCGCCGAAAATTTGACTTTTTCGGATTCCGATTCAAAAATTCTCTGGCGAAGCGACAAAGCCATCTGGGTCATGGTGCCGGCAAGAACCTTGATTTCATTGTCCGATTGGACAAGAATTTCCCGGCCCAAATCACCCCGTGAATACTGCTCCGCGGCTTCGGTAAGCCGGCGGATATCCCGCGTCAAAGACCGCCCCAAAATAAAACTCAAAAGAACCGCAAAAAAAACGCCAGCTGCGCAGCTCAATAACACCGGCTTTTCCACAGCATCCAGAACCCGGCGGACATCGGTCAGCGGCCAGGCAATACGAAGCACTCCCGAAACCTTTTCGCCTTCCATCAAGGGCAAGGCCACATAAAGCATTTTAGCTTTAACTGTGTTGCTAAAACGAATGCTTGTTCCGATCTGGCCCTGGAGAGCAGTCTGCACCTCCGGCCTGCCGGCGTGATTATCAATGGCCAGCAACTGCTCCCACGTGCGCTCCGAATCCCCCAGGACAAGCCCTTCCGGATCAATGACCGTGATCCGCGCACCGGTTTCCTGTCCAAGAGTAAGTGTCCTATGATGAATTTTGGATCGGTCCCCCTCGCGCACGAGAGCGGGAGTGAGAAGATGCTGAAGCAGACGGGCTTGAAGGGTCAGCGATTCCCGGAGTTGGAAAAGGGTATGGTGTTCCACGGCCCGGGAGGTATAAAAAGCCGCGGAAACAAAAACAGCGCAAAAAAGTGCCGCGTAGGCAAAAGCAAGCTGCCTTGAAAAACTTTTAGGCCTTGTCGTCAAACCGGTATCCGGCATTTTTGACAGTGACGACGCGATGCTCTTCTGATTTGAGCTTTTTGCGGAGCTGGCCGATATGCATGTCCACGGTGCGGGTTTCAACATTCAGCGACTGCTCATAGCCCCAAACGTGTTCGAGAAGATATTCCCGTGAAAGAACTCTCCCTCCAGCCTCCATCAAAGCCTTGAGTAAATCAAA
Organism: Candidatus Omnitrophus fodinae SCGC AAA011-A17; assembly: GCA_000405945.1. Lineage (GTDB taxonomy): Bacteria > Omnitrophota > Omnitrophia > Omnitrophales > Omnitrophaceae > Omnitrophus > Omnitrophus fodinae. Next base: position 13,691 of record ASOC01000020.1, on the reverse strand, counting down.
TTCCTTGGAAGTAAGCTCCAGGGGTTTGCCCTTGAGGGACACAATATGCCGCGCCGTGTCCACCTCAAGATGGCCGCCCCGCAGGATTTCCTCTTTGGGTTTAGATTTCACCCGCCGCAAAACCGCGCGCACGCGGGCCACCAGCTCTTTGGGGCTGAAAGGCTTGGTCACATAATCATCCGCGCCAAGCTCCAGGCCCACCACCTGGTCCGTGACCTCGGCCTTGGCCGTAAGCATGATAATCGGGATACCCGCTGTTTTAGAATCCTGTTTGAGGATTCGGCAAATCTCAAGGCCGTCCATTTCAGGCAGCATGAGGTCCAGAATAATCAAATTCGCTTTTTGTTTGCGGGCCTCTTCCAGCCCGGCGTCTCCCCGGAGAGCGGTTTGGACTGCAAAACCTTCCCGCTCAAGATTGTATTTGACCAGCTCGACAATATTTTTTTCATCCTCGATAACGAGAATGGTTTCTTTAGCCATGAGGGTTATTCTTTTCTTCAATGTGATGTTTGATGGTCTTTCCCTTCACCAGATACACCACATCCTCGCTGATATTGGTGGCATGGTCCGCTATTCTTTCCAAATGCCTTGCCACCAGAAGCAAATCCACGGCGCGCGTGATGGATTTCGGGTCCTGAATCATATAAGTCAGCAATTCCCGGAAAATCTGGTGATTGAGCTGGTCCACTTCATCGTCCCGCATGCAGACATTGCGCGCAAGGTCAGCATCGCGGTTCACAAAGGCGTCCAGACTGTCTTTGACCATTTTCTGGGCAAGCTGCGCCATGCGCGGAATATCGATAAGCGGCTTCAAGAGGGGATGTTCCATCAAATCCAGCGCACGCTGGGCTATGTTCACTGAAAGATCACCGATTCTCTCAAGATCGGTGATAATTTTAAGTGCGGATGTGATGAACCGGAGATCCGTGGCAATAGGCTGTCTTAAGGCCAGCAGTTTAAGGCATAATTCGTCAACTTCGATTTCGAGCAAATTGATGGCCTCATCAGACTTGATCACGTCTTCGGCCAGCTTCTTATCGCGCTCCACCAAAGCCTTGATCGACTTCGCGATGGATTCTTCCGCCAGGGCGGCCATCTGAAGCAGTTTGCCTTTCAGTTCTTTGAGTTCTTCATCAAAATGACGTTCCATAGGGTTACTCCTTCCTCAAGGTTATCATATAAATTCAAAAAAGGGGACAGGCAAGAGGTATTGCCTGTCCCCTTTTTCCTATCCAAACCTCCCTGTAATGTAATCCTCGGTCCGCTTATCCGCGGGTTTGGTGAAAATATCCGCGGTTTCTCCGTACTCAATCAATTCGCCGAGCAGCATGACCCCGGTCTTGTCGGAAACCCGCGCGGCCTGCTGCATATTGTGCGTGACAATCACAATGGTGTAATGCTTTTTGAGCTCATAAATCAATTCTTCCACCTTGGCCGTCGATACCGGGTCCAGCGCCGAACAAGGCTCATCCATCAAAACCACATCCGGCGTCACGGCCAAAAGGCGCGCGATACAAAGCCGCTGCTGCTGCTCAAGGCTCAAGTTCAAAGCGTAACGGTTCAGCCGGTCTTTTAAATCATCCCATAAATGGACGCGCTCAAGCGCATGCTCCACCTCCGCTTGCAGGCGGATTTTTTTGCTGATGCCGTGAAGCCTCGGGCCATAGGCGATATTGTCAAAAATCGAAAGCGGAAAAGGATTGGGGCGTTGAAAAACCATGCCCACTTTTTTGCGGAGCTGAATAAGATCCAAGCCGTTTTCGTAAATATTCCGGTCGTCAATCTTGACTTCACCCGAAACCTTGACGCCTTCAATCAGATCATTCATCCGGTTCAGGCTTCTCAAAAGCGTCGATTTCCCGCATCCCGAGGGCCCGATAAGAGCCGTCACCATGCGTTTTTCAATGGACAAGTTCACATTGATAAGCGCTTGGAAGTTACCGTAATAAAGATTGAAATTGCGGATATCGATTTTGTTCATCCAAACCGTCCCGTGACGTAATCATCCGTGCGTTTGTCCCTGGGAGCCGTGAAAATACGGCCTGCCTGGTCGATCTCAACCAATTCGCCCATTAAAAAAAAAGCCACGCGGTCGCCCACGCGCGCCGCCTGTTTGACATTGTTGGTGACCAGGATTTGCGTGTACCTTTTCTTGAGCTCAAACATAGCCGCCTCGACTTTGGCCGTGGAAATGGGGTCCAAACCGGAACACGGCTCGTCGTAAAGAATCACTTCCGGCTCAACCGCCAGTGTGCGGGCGATGCAAAGCCTCTGCTGCTGGCCGCCCGAAAGCTGCATTCCCGACGTCGAAAGGCGGTCTTTGACTTCATCCCATAAAAATGCCGCCTTCAAACTTTTCTCCACGATTTCCGCCAATTTGCCGGCGTGATGAAGGCCATGCCTTCTGGGACCGTAGGCCACATTGTCAAAAATACTTAGGGGAAGCGGCTGCGGCAGGGCGAAAACCATGCCCACGCGCTTTCTGACCTCTTCGGCGTTCATTTTGGCATAAATATTTATTCCATCCAGATGAACCTCACCCCGAACACGCACATCCGGAGTCAAGTCAATAAGCCGATTGAGAACTCTTAAAAAGGAGGTTTTACCGCTGTTGGCCGGACCTATCACGCCCAGGATTTCATTTTTATTGACTGAAAGCGTGACGTCCTTCAACACCTGCAAACTGCCGTAATGGACATTCAAACTTTTAACTTCGATTTTTAAAAGCGGTTCGCTCACCATTGTTTCCTCGCCCTGAAACGCGCCCGGATAATAATGGCCACAAGATTGGTAAAAAACACGAGCCCCACCAGCACCAGTGCGGTTCCATACTGGATTTTGGGGTTGACGTTGGGAACCTGCGTGGACAAAACATACAAATGGTAAGGCAACGCCATGCACTGATCAAAAATGGATTGGGGAAGTTTGGGCAGATAAAACGCAGCCGCCGTGAAAAGAATGGGCGCGGTTTCACCGGCCGCGCGGCTCACGCCTAAAATCGTGCCCGTCAAAATTCCTGAAATCGCGTTGGGCAGCACAACATGCCATATGGTCTGCCATTTGCTCACACCCAGCGCCCGACTCACTTCACGGAAAGATTGGGGAACGGTTGAAAGTGCCTCTCGCGAGGCCGTAATAATCACAGGCAGAATCATGATGGCAAGCGTAAGCGACCCCGCTAGAATAGAGGTTCCCAGCTTCATAAAAATCACGAACAGCCCCATGCCAAAGAGGCCGTAAACCACCGAGGGCACTCCGGCCAGATTCACAATGGCCACTTCGACCATGCGCGTCAGCCAATTGCCTTTGGCGTATTCCACCAGGTAAATGGCGGCAAACAATCCCAGCGGGAGCGCGGCCGTAACCGTGCCCAGCACCAGATAAACCGTTCCGACAATGGCCGGGAAAATGCCTCCGGCTCTCATGCCCATGCGGGGTTTGGCCGTGAGGAATTCCCAGCTAATGGCTTGCGCCCCTTTTTCCATGAGGATAAAGATAATCACGAATACGGGAATCAGCACGAGACAGGTGGCTATCCCTAAGACAAGGAAAGCTATTTTTTCTTTGGCCTGCGGGGATATCTTCATCGGCTAACGATTATTTTCTTTCCCGGTGGAGAAAAGCACCCGCCGTCATGTTAATCAAAAAACTAATCACAAAAAGCACCAGCCCGATCGCGAAAAGCGCAAAATAATGCTCGCTTCCCTGCACGGTTTCCCCCATTTCCGCGGCAATGGTCGCGGTCATGGTGCGCACCGGCTCTAAAATCGTGGTCGGAATCACGGCCGCGTTTCCGGTAATCATCATCACGGCCATGGTTTCACCGATAACCCGGCCGATGCCGAGCATCACCGCGGCCACAATGCCGGAAGAAGCGGCCGGAAGCACCACGCGGTAAATGGTCTGCCAATGCGTGGCCCCCAGTGCCAGAGACCCCGCCCGGTAACTTTTGGGCACGGCCGTGATCGCGTCTTCCATAATGCTCACAATCGTGGGAACGGCCATAAAAGCCAAAGTGATGGCACCGGAAAGCGCCGTGAGGCCGGTGGGAAGATGAAAAAGGTATTTGACCCAGGGCGCCAGTGTCATCATGCCGATAAACCCGATGACAATGCTCGGAATCGCGGCCAGCAATTCAACGCCGGCCTTAAGTATTTCGCGCAACCAGCGCGGCGCTATTTCCCCGATAAAAATCGCGCAAGCCATTCCGAGCGGCACAGAAATAACGGTGGCCCCCAAAGTGACTATCAGAGACCCCAGAAACAGCGGCAGGATGCCGTATTTCGGAGGAGTGGAAATGGGGTACCACCTGGTTCCCGCGAGAAAATCCAGTGGGCTGAAAGTTTTAAAAAGCGCCAGCCCTTCACGGGCAAGGAAAAGAAAAATCAGGACAACGAAAAAAATACAGGCCACGCCGTTGAGCAAAATGAATTTCTCAATGGCAGATTCGACTTGACGCTTCATGCCTTTTTCCGGAGAGGCGCTTGATAAAGCGGAACAAAATCCATTTGCTGGACAATTTCCTGCCCCTGGTCGCTCAGCACAAAATTGAGAAATGTGTCCACCACGGCGGAATGATTCTCGGGGACATACATGAGAAGCGCCCGCGCTATTGGATACGTTTTGTCCAGGGCTGTGTCAACAGAAGGAAGAACAAAAGGACCTTCAGCTGCAGTGCCGACCGCGATTTTTTTCTCGCGCGCGCTCACATAGCCCATGCCGACATAACCGATGGCCGCCGCGCTTTGGGACACTTCCTCGACGATGGCCTGGGACGAGGGCATCATAAGCGCCTTGGGGCTGTATTCTTCCGGCCCTTTGTCATTGCCATGACGAAGAACATGTTCGAGAAAATACACATGGGTTCCCGAATTTCTTTCCCTGGAAAGGACCAGAATGGGCCTGTCCTCCCCGCCCACTTCCTTCCAATGGGTGATTGTGCCCGTGAAAATACCGGAAAGCTGCTCAAGGGTGAGTTGACTGACCGGATTGGAGGGATGGACAATCACGGCCAGCGCGTCAATGGCCACTTCAACTTCCCGGACCGCGCGCCCCTTGCTTTTCGCCGCCTCAAGCTCTTCGGGTTTCATGGCCCGGGAACATTGCGCGATGTCGCAAGTCCCGTTGATAATGGAGGCAATCCCCGTACCGGACCCGCCGCCGGTCACCGCGATGCTTGCGTCAGGATGAAGGTTCATGAATTCCTCGGCCCAGGACTGGCCCAAATTGACCATGGTGTCCGAGCCCTTGATTTGAATCGAACTGGATTCCTGGCCTGGCTGAGCGCCGCAGCCCGCAAAAATCAGAAAAAAGGAAACGATGATTGATCCAAAAACCAAACTTCTGCTTTTCATTTTTCCTCTCCCTTTTAAAAATAAATTAGTACCGCATTACGATTGAAATTGGGGGCCCAATTTCAATCATGTACAATACCGTGTGCCGGTAAAATCAAATGAAACACGGTATCAGAACTTCCAGTCAAGATCCGCCTGGAACCGGCGCGTCTCTTCGTCAACGCCCATCACGTTGTTGGTAAAACTGGCTTTGAACCGCAGCTTCAGAAAATCGGTTAGCATGTAATTGGCTTCAAGATTGTTGCCCATTTGATTGGCATGGCCGTCGCCGAAATCACTGTCCGAAATCGCGCCGGCAACGGAATTGGGTTCGATATAAGCGTAATACCAGGCGGTTTGCCAATCCCCTTTCAGTTTGGCTTCTCCCAGCCCCAAGCCGAATTGATAGGCCTGATTCCTGTCATTGGGGTCAAAGGCCTGCTCATTCAAATTGTGGTCGTATTCTCCGAATAATTTAACCGGAAGGGAGCCGACCTTGAATTTCAAGTCCTGATAAACATTCAGCACGTTGAAATCACGGGCCGCAAGGTCCGTACTGCCCAAAGTCGTGTTGCCAAAAGCTAAAGACGCTCCGTTGGCCGTGAAATTCGAGCTGTTGGTGAAATCGCTAAGGTCATAATAAGCAAGGGCGCTGGTCCAGGTGACGGGTCTTTCCGGGTTGGCGCCAAGTTCCAGCCTGTACCCGCCCTGATACGCGAACATTTCCGCGTCCGTGGCCGCGGCGTTTTCATTCAACACAAATTGCCCCAAAATGGCAAAGGGCCGGAACTTTCCTTCAAAAAACTCTGTTTCAAAACTTTCGTAAATTCCTTCCGGAGTGACGTCAGAGTCCCAAAACATCACGCCTGATGTCTCAAGATACGGATTAGCCACCTTGCCTCCGCCGAGTTCGGCAAACTTGAGGTGCGAGAATTGTTCTTTAAGAAAATTAGCCTGATACTTCACATACGCCCTGTCGATAAAAATATTTTTAGAAGTAAAATCCCCCGTAAAGGTCTGATTGGTGCTTGTCGGGTCCGTCGTAGAACCGGTGGCCAGGCGGAACCCCACGGTGAAGTCATCATTGAGCTTCTTTTCTAGGCCGTAACGGAGGCGGAACCGGAACCGGTTTCTGTCTCGGGTCGCCTGGCCCGCCTTGTTAATGCCTTCATAGCGCAGTTTGAAATCGCCGCCCATTTTCATGCCTTCAATCCATGACGGCAGTGTTTTCTCGCCGCCGGGCGTAGGAATATAAACCGGACTCGGGCCAGGCTCGACCTTGAGTCTTAAATCTTCAAGCGCCTTTCCCTGTTCGGAAATGGTTTGCTGCTGATTAAGCATAAGCTGTTTCAATTCCGAAATCTGGTCCTGAAGAAGTTTGAACTGGTCCGGATTGCCGGCCGGAATATCCGCAAAAGAAACTGAAAAAAAAGATAACTGAGAAAAAATACAAACCAGGCAGGTCAGAAATATGCCCTTTTTCATGGGTTCCTCCTTTGCATGTTGGCGGAATTGTAGAAGGAATGTGTTAAGGAAAATTTAAGGAATGGTTAAGATTTGGTTAAATCAGCCGGAACTCCTTAGTTCCGGCACGCTCGCTGGAGCTGGAGGCTCCAGTCTTCACAGGGAGGCGTGTTTGGGAATAGCCAGGGTGAAGGTACTGCCCTTGCCCGGACGGCTTTCAACGCTAACGCGGCCGCCATGGGCTTCGGCAATATGCTTGACAATGGAAAGCCCCAGGCCGGTGCCGCCTTCTTTTCTGGACCGCGCCTTGTCCGCGCGGTAAAACCGTTCAAAAATGCGCGGCAAATGATCTTCCGAAATGCCTATTCCGTTGTCCGAAACGGCTATGTTGATTTCGTTTTTTTCTTCCCGGGCCGTCACCGCGATTTTACCTCCGGCCGGAGTGAATTTGACCGCGTTTTGAATGAGATTGCTCAAAGCCCGCTCAAGTTTTTCTTCATCGCCCGCGACGGGCGGCAGCGCGCCCGGGCATTGAACGTCAAATTGATGTGTCTTTTCAAGAATTTCATTCTCAAAAAACTGCCGGCTGCGCTGAATGAGCTGATTCACATCAACGGGCCGGAATGGCCGGACAACCTCTCCGCTGTCAAACCGGGCAAGCTCCAGCAATTCGCTGATAAGCCGTTCCAGCCGGGCCGCGTGTCCGTCAATGATGGTGAGAAAATGACGCGCGGTTTCCGGATTCTCCAAAGCCCCGCCGAGAAGCGTTTCCACAAAACCTTTGATGGAAGTGAGCGGGGTTTTAAGTTCATGCGACACATTGGCCACAAACTCCGTGTGAATACTCTCCAGCTTCTTCAAATGCGTGATGTCATGAAGCACGCACACCAGGCCCGGTTTGTTGCCGCCGCCCGTCCTGACCGGCGAGACCTGGGCATGAATGATTTTTTCTTCGGGCATGAAAATGGAAATTTCGGCCGCCTCAAAAACCCCCTGGCCAAGAGCTCTTTTAAAAAGATCAAGAAGCTCCCGGTGCCGCATGATTTCCCAAAAGGGGCGGTTATTCCATTCCCCGGATTTCCAGCCAAACATCCGGGAGCACGCGGCGTTGGCGAGCACCACTTTTTCTTCCGGATTTATGACCAGAACCCCCTCCACCATGCTGGTCAACACAGCCAGCATCTCTTCCCTTTCTCGGGCCAGATGCCGGACCTTTTTCGTCAGGCTCTCATTCAGCTTGTCGAGCTCCTTTTTCATTTCCTCAAAAGGCGCGAAAACGCTGCGCGTCACAAGAAACGATTGAAGCAGGGCCAAGAATAACGAGAAGGAAACAACCACGCTAACCAGGGAAAGCGGGAACCGGAAAGCCGGATTAAAGATAAAACCAAGTGCCGCAAAAAAAGAAACGATTAAAACAAAATGGGCGAGAAATAAACGGGTAAAGAATTTTCTCATGGCTCGTCTTTCTTGCCCGCGGACGCGGCCTCCGCTTTAAGGCGGTATCCGAATCCCCGCACGGTCTCAAGCCAATCCGCGTGTTTGCCCATCTTTTTTCTCAAGCCGAGGATATGCACATCCACGGTGCGGTCCACCACCAGCGTGTCATCCGCCCAGGCCTGCTTGAGAAGGTCTTCCCTGGAAAAAAGACGCCCGGGTCTCGCCACGAAACATTTCAGCAGGTTGAATTCCGTGGCCGTCAAGACAAGCTCTTTGGAATCAAGAAACACTTCATGCCTTTCCGGGTCCAGCGCGATAGGGCCAAACGATAGTTTTATTTCCGTTTTGGACAATGGCTCGCCCCGGCGCAAAAGCGCCCGCACCCGCGCGGCCAGCACTTTGGGGCTGAAAGGCTTGGTCAGGTAATCATCCGCGCCCAGCTCAAGTCCCACCACAATGTCGGTTTCCTCCCCCTTGGCCGTGAGCATGATCACCGGGATATGCTTTAAGCCTGAGTCCGCTTTTAAAAGCCGGCACACTTCAAGCCCGTTCATGCCCGGAAGCATAAGGTCTAAAATTAAAAGATCGGGTTTGATTTTACGCGCTTTTTCAATCGCCTCTTCCCCGCTTTCGACCGTGGAAATTTTAAAACCCTCTTTTTCAAGATTGTAACGGACCAAAGTCAGGATATCGGGATCATCATCCACCACCAAAACTTTTTTGCTCATGACGGAATCTCCCGCGAGGAAAGTTCCAAAATAAGATCATGGTCGGCTGGCGGGAAAGAAAACTGTCCGAGCTCCTCAGGCAGCACCCAGCGAAAATCCTGACAGTCAACCGCTTTAAGCTCACCGCCCGTAAAACGGCAGAAATAAAAGTGCAACTCCACAATCCTTTCGGGATAAGGATGCGAAACCACTTTCCACAGCTTTTCGACTTCAATATTGCCGCAAAGCTCCTCGGCTATTTCCCGTTTAAGGCAGGCCTCGAAACTTTCGCCGTTCTCCCGCTTGCCTCCCGGAAATTCCCACAGCCCGCCCAAATTATCGTTTTCTTTGCGCTGCGCGATGAGGATTCTTCCGTTGTGCCGGATTATCGCGGCTCCTACCTGGATGGAACGGGGTCGAGACATGTTTAATTTATCATGGCCTGGATTTTGGCAATGGCTTGCCGGGCCAGCGCTTTCGCGTCTTCCATCGTCAGCCGAGACCGGGTATAATCATTTCGATTTCTCCACGAACGCAGGTATCAATAACAATTTTATGGCCGGGATATTATAACAAAAAAGTCCGCGGCCACGAAACTAGTAGCGCGTCAACTTTGAAATTGTCAATTCTATTTTCAATCGAAGACGCCTACAGTACCGTGTTCCCCTACAAAATCAATTTTGACACGGTACAAGTCGTGTCAGCGGATGTCGAAATACTTGGCGCGGGGATGATGCACCACAATGGCCGACGTTGACTGTTCAGGAACGAGCTGAAATTCCTCGGTAAGGGAAATCCCGATTTTATCCGTCGGAAGCAGTTGGAAAAGCTTGGTGTGATCCTCCAGGTTAGGGCAGGCCGGATATCCGAAGCTGTAGCGCGAGCCCTGATAGCCCTGTTTGAAAAGATCGCTCTTATCCGCGCTCTCGGAAGCGTCAATGCCCAAATCACGGCGCATCATTTGATGCACATATTCGGCCAAAGCTTCCGCGGTTTCCACGGAAAGCCCGTGAAGGTAGAGATAATCCGTGTAACGGTTGGCCTTGAAAAGCTTTTGCGCCTCTTCCGTGGCGCGCGCGCCAACCGTGACCAGCTGAAAGCCCACGACATCCAGTTCGCCGGATTCCCTGGGCCGGAAAAAATCAGAAATGCAAAGGTTGCGGTCTCCGGCCTGTCTTGGAAACCGGAAACGCACGGCTTCCGAGCCCGCCTTTTCATCCAAAACCACCAAGTCATTGCCTTCCGCGTAACAGGGCCAAAACCCGTAAATCGCGCGCGGTTCAAGAATTTTTTCCCGCGCGCAACGGGCCGTGAGTTCTTCAAACAAAGGCTCCACTTTTTCATGAAGAATTTTTTCGTATTCAGCGTTCGTCATGGCCCCTTTCTTGAACTGCCACTGGCCTTTGAAAAGCGCAAGCCGGTTGATATGAGGATACACTTGCTCAAGGCGTATGTTTTTTGCAATGCGGTAGCCGAAAAAAGGCGCCTTTGGAACCCGATTATCATGAGGCGTGTCGGAAACTTTAATCGCCGCGACCGCGTTTTCCGCGACCAGAGACTCCATTTTAGCGCCCCGGGTTTTGACTGTTTGAGTCGCTTTGGCCACCCGGTCCGGCTTCATCAGCGTTTCCATAATACGCAGGCCCGCGAAAGCGTCCTGCCCGTAATAAACTTCGCCCTTGTATAAACCTGCCAAATCCTCCTCCACGTAACGCCTCGTCAGCGCCGCGCCTCCGCAAATCACGGGCATGGCAATGCCCCGCTGATTCATTTCCTCCAAATCCTCCTTCATGATGAGGGTGGATTTGACCAAAAGCCCGGACAGCCCGATGGCATCCGCCTTGTGTTCCGCAGCCGCTTTTAGAATATTATCAATGGGCTGTTTGATTCCCAGATTCACGACCCGGTAGCCGTTGTTGGTGAGAATGATATCCACAAGATTTTTTCCGATGTCGTGGACATCCCCTTTCACGGTGGCCAGCACCATAATGCCTTTTCCCTGACCGCTGGCTTTTTCCATGAATGGCTCAAGATACGCCACGGCTTTTTTCATAACTTCCGCGGACTGAAGCACAAAAGGAAGCTGCATCTTGCCCGAGCCGAATAAATCGCCCACCACTTTCATACCGTCCAAAAGCACGGTGTTGATGAGTTCAAGCGGTTTATAAGTTTTAAGCGCCCGCTCAAGCTCGGTCTCCAGATCTTCGCGGTTGCCGTCTATGATTTTATTCTTCAGCGATTCCTCTACCGTGGCCGCTGGTTTCCGTGACTCTTCCTTTCTGACCGTGCCTTTGCGCTTGTCAAAATAAGCCAGAAAAACCTGCAAAGGGTCTTTCCCGTCTTTCCATTGATTCAAAGCCAGGTTTTTGGTGATTTCCAATTCTTCGGCCGTCAATTTATGAAGCGGGATGATTTTTTGGGCATTAACAATAGCCGCGTCAAGGCCGGCTGATAGGGCTTCATATAGAAAAACGCTGTTTAAAATCTGGCGAGCGTCAGGATCAAGACCAAATGAAATATTGCTCACGCCAAGAAGCGTTCTCACTTCCGGCAATTCCTTTTTGATCAGGCGGATGGCTTCAAGGGTCTCCACACCCGCGTTGCGGAATTCCTGGTCTCCGCTTCCGAGCGTGAAAGTGAGCGCGTCAAAAAACAAATCCTCAGGCATGATGCCGTATTTTTCCGTGGCCAGCTTGTAAATTCGTTTCGCGACGGCGAATTTTTCCGCCGCGGTCTTGGCCATGCCCTTTTCGTCAATGGTGAGCGCAATCAGGGCCGCGCCGTATTTTTTCGCCAAGGGGCAGACTTTGCGCATGCGTTCTTCGCCGTCTTCGAGGTTGATGGAATTGATAATGGATTTGCCGGCAATCAATTTGAGCGCGTCCTCAATAACCGGCGCTTCCGTGGAATCAATCATGATGGGAAGCGGGACTTGCTGATTGAAACGAAAAATGGTTTCAATCATGTCTTTCGATTCATTACGGCCCACATAAGCCACGCACACGTCAATCACATGCGCGCCTTCCTTGGCCGCCTCGCGGCCCATGGACACCATGGTGTCGTAATCCTCGCGCTCCAAAAGCTGTTTGAACTTGCGGCTGCCGTTGGCATTCGTCCTCTCTCCCACCAGCAGCGGCGCGGGATTCTGGCCGTACGTGACCGCGGAAAACAAACTCGAGCAGGAAGGTTCATGTTTGAGCGTTCTCTTTCGCGGCTTAAGCGCCCGCACTTTTTCCGCCACGGCCTTTAAATGCGCGGGCGTGGTGCCGCAGCAGCCGCCCACGATAGAAACGCCGAACTCTTTCACAAAACGTTCATGGAAATCCGCCAATTCACCGGGCGTGAGCCGGTAATGCGCCACGCCTCCGACATTTTCCGGCAATCCGGCATTGGGAAGCGCCGAGATGTGCTTGGAACTCGATTCGCAAAGGGTGCGTAAATGATCGGCCATTTCCAGCGGGCCTGTGGCGCAATTCATGCCCAGGACATCCACGGGAAACATTTCCAGCGTGGCAATCACGGCGCCCATTTCCGAACCAAGCAGCAGGGTGCCGGTTCTTTCAAAAGTCACCTGCACCATCAAAGGAAGCCGGCGGCCGGTTTCGTCAAAATACTCTTCAGCGGCAATCACGGCTGTCTTGGCCTGCAAAAGATCCTGGCAGGTTTCGATCAAAAGCGCGTCAACGCCGCCCGTCACAAGGCCCGTGATTTGTTCCTTATAGACGGATTTTAATTCGTCAAACCGGATATGCCCCAGCGAAGGAAGTTTGGTGCCCGGGCCAATGGAGCCCACCACAAACCTGGGCTGCGCCGGGGTGGAAAATTTCTTGGCCTGCTCCCGGGCTATTTCAACCGCGCGTCGGTTGATTTCAATCACCCTGTCCTGAAGTTCATATTCGCCCAGCACAATACGGTTGGCGCCAAAAGTGTCGGTTTCGACCGCGTCGCATCCCGCTTCAAAAAAACTGCGGTGAACTTGCGCCACGGCTTCGGGCTTGGTGATAACGAGGTATTCGTTGCAGCCGTCTTTGCCGTCGAAATCCTGAGGGGTTAAATTGAGGAATTGCAGGTTGGTGCCCATGGCACCGTCAAAAATAAGAACCCGCTCTTTGAGAACGTCCAGAAACAAGGACATTATTTTACAGGGCTTTCACAGGCGCTTTTGGCCAATTCTTGCAATTCTCCCTTTTGAAACATTTGTGTGACGATATCACATCCGCCCACAAATTGCCCGCCGATAAAAACCTGGGGGAAAGTCGGCCAGTTGGAATAATCCTCGAGATAATTCCACAGCCCTTCGTCTTCAAGAACATCAAAGGACTTGAAAGGGTATCCCAGGCTTCGGAGCACTTCCACGGCCTGCGCGGAAAAACCGCATTGGGGGAAATCCGCGTTTCCCTTCATATAAATCACGATTTTATTCGCCTTCACGTCCTGGTCAATGCGCTTCAGAACTTCCTCTTTCTCCATGATTCCTCCTTGTCAAGACGCCGGTGACTTGTTGTTTGCGCTCAGACAGCCACCTTAAAAGCATTATATAAAACAAGGGGTTCCGGTGGCTGAATTCGCTCCAACAATCAAGTCACCGGCTCCTCTATGACCCAATTCCCACATACCGGAATTTACGGCCCGCTTGCTGGAGTGAATCTAACGAACGAAACTCCTTTTTTTATCATGCTTAGCTCGTTAGTCCGGTTTTCTCATCGATTTGGCAAATCGACGAGAAAACCGCTTTGGGCGCATGGTATTG
>ASOC01000019.1 GCA_000405945.1 Candidatus Omnitrophus fodinae SCGC AAA011-A17 | reverse complement strand
CGAGCAACAACGCAAGGACCTTCTCGAAAATCGTCGAGGACCGCTATAGGACAGGCCCGATCGTCATCACAAGCCAGCTTCCCGTCCGGGACTGGCACGAACACATCGGAGAACCCACGATCGCCGATGCCGTCATGGACCGGCTCCTCCACGGAGCCCATAAACTCGAACTGAAAGGAGACTCGATGCGAAAGGAAAATCCAGGAAAAGATTGCCTCAAAGCGGCCACTATGCTACAAAATCACTGAATCGATCCTGCGAAAGACAGGGGGTGGCCGGATTCATCGGAATGAGTGGCCGCTTTCAGCGGATTACGCAGCTACCTTTTTTTTGTAATTTTGACGATTTATAAAATTGTGTGACGATGCATGAAATGAATTTAAGTTTTTTATTTAAAAACACGCGGGAATATGGAAAAGTCGAGTGCTCAGAAGTTAAAAATCAATTAATCGCATGATAAAAACACGAAGTTAATCAGTGAATCAAATCGAGATCTTCCTGACGGTTCACATTCTGAAAAGCCTTCAAACCAAAAATTCCAGGCACAACGCGTTTGTCGGGGATACGGGATAAAAATAATTTCATACTCAATTTATCAGATACGAGGCAGTCATGAATGACCCTTTTCAAATCGGCTTTATAAATCCCGGGGAAAGGCTGCAAAACATGGTCGATGCTAAACACAGCGGCTTGATCGGAATTTCGATAGTTCTGCATTAACTGTTTCAAAACTTCTTCTGTCAAAAGCGGCATATCACAAGTCAGAACAAGCAGATACGTTTCCGGAAAAAGTGAGCAGGCGGTATAAAGCCCTCCCAACGGCCCCTTTGACGGAATCAGGTCTTTCTCAACCGGGCAGGATAAAAAGGAATAATCTCTTTGGTCGCTGGTAATCACAACGGTATCCAGTCGGAGGACGTCCAGCAAATCCACAGCCCGTCCAAGCAAAGTTTTTCCTTCACACTGTGCAAGTGCTTTGTCTTTGCCAAAACGGCTGCTTTTCCCTCCGGCAAGAACGATTCCTTTAAAAATCATGGCAAATCTCATGGGGATGACCGCACAACACCCATTCTGAAGTCCCATCCTGATAAAATTCCTGTTTCCAAATGGGCACGGTTTGCTTAATCCGTTCAATCGTCTCCCGGCAAGCCCGAAAAGCCTCATCCCGATGGGCTGAACTCACATAAATCGCAACAGCAATTTCTCCTACTTCCAGCATCCCAACCCGGTGAATAATCCGGACCGTGCTGCAATGATATTTTTCCTGCACTTCCCGCGCAATGCGGGCTATTTCCTTATTCGCGAGAACTTCATAGCACTCATAATTCAACCGAATCACAAAACGCCCTCCGTGATAATTTCTGACCGTACCGATAAAGTGAACGGAAGCCCCGCATGAATCAGCCGGCTTTTCTTTCAAAAATGCTTCCACGGGAATCGGTTGATGGGTGATATGCATCCTCATCCTCCTGCCACGGGTGGTAATAATGCGAGGCTGTCCTGATCCTTTAATTCCCGATTTTCATCGACAAAGTCTTCATTGACCGCGTAACGCATAGGTAACCCTTTTAGAGGCAATGCTCCTGGTTCCTTCAATAAAGACTGGACGCATTCGCCAACGGTTCTTCCCTGTTGGACCTCCACGGTACGCTCGCTTGCTCTAAATGCTTCTTTCAGCTGCGCAAAGAAAAGAACTTTGATGATCATAGGGTACCGTTTCCTGCCGGCAATAGATCGATCCGGACTCTTTGCCCCTTTTTGACGGGCCGCGATGAAGGCGGAATAAGAACAAAACAGTTTGCCTTCTGTAATGACGAAATCATATGAGAGCCTTGGCGGCCAAGGGGCATGACCTTTTTTTTATTTCCAGCCATTGTTGTTTTCGCTTTCAGGAATACAATCTTCTGATGATCCGGCTTTACTTCAGATCGAATCTCCGCTACTTCCCGATGAAGATAAGGATGACGAAAACCGGACATGCGGCGGAGCGCTGGAAAGACGTACTCATAAAAACAAGTAAACACACTCGCCGGATTTCCTGGCAAGCCAAAAATCAGGGTTTCTCCTCGTTTCCCAAAATAAAGCGGTTTGCCTGGTTTTTGATTCACCTTCCAGAAAACAGTCTTCACGCCTGTCTCTTTCAGAACGTCCTTGACGTAATCATATTTTCCGACTGAAACGCCTCCCATGAGAATCAAGGCATCGCTTTCTTTGAGCGCCATGCCAATCGCTTTTTTCAGTAATTTGGCATTGTCTTTAACCCGGCATGCCTTTAAAGGGTGAATCCCCGCGCTTTCCAGGGCGGATTGTATCATCAACGAATTGCTATCGTAGATTTGTCCGGGTCTCAACGCAACGCCGGGCCTCACAAGTTCATTCCCTGTTGTTATCAGCGATACCTTCGGCTTGTCGAAAACCGCCACTTTATCTTTTCCGAGCATGGCCAGAATTCCAATCGTTGCAGGATGCATTAAAAAACCTTTAGCAAGCACCCGGCCGCCCTTCCTCACCTCCTCGCCTTGGTAACGAATATGATTTCCTGCGGGAATGAATCGATCTATAACAAGACAGTTGTTGCCGCGTACCATTGCCGTCTCCTTTGGGATCACGGTGTCGGCACCTCGCGGGATAAACGCACCTGTCATAATGCGGTAAGTCTCCTCCGTTTTTAATGCGCGGTTTCGCGTATCCCCCGCTTTGATATCACCACGAATTTTCAAAATAACGGGTTTCCCTGCCTGAGCATTCCGCGTTTCCCTGGAACAGAGACAATAGCCGTCCATCGCTGAGTTGTCACCCACCGGAAGATTGATCGGCGCAAAAATATTCTCTGCCAGGACGAACCCAAGCGCATCCTGAATTTTGATTATTCTTTTTTTTGAACATGAGCTGTTTTTTTCAATCAAGACTTGCGCTTGTTCAAAGGAAATCACGCGCCTGCCTCCATCAGTAATTTAACCGCGGCATAAAGCACAAGCCCCGCCAGCAGTTGCTGCAATCGTGATTTGGGCATTTGATGGGCTCCCATTCTTGAACCTATTTGACCTCCGAGCAATACGGCTAAGCCCAATGGAAGAATCCCTTCAAAATGAGCAGTGCCTTTTTGCAGGTGCCCCGCCAAGCCGGCAAGTGAGTTTACGACAATAAAAAAGCTGGCGCTTGCGGCGGCTTCCTTGATATTGACCCATCGCATCAAAAGTAAAAGCGGACTAAGAAAAACCCCTCCGCCGATACCCACAAGCCCCGAAAGAAAACCCAGCAAGCCTCCTAATGGCAGTCCAACAATCCAGGCATATCGCCAAGAAATGTCCTTGGGATTCTCAAAGGACTCTGAAGAAAGGAACATTCTCACCGCGACCACCAAAAGTGAAATGCCGAGAAGCAAGCAAAAAAGCTCTCTCCCAATCACGATTCTTCCGCCCCAATAAGCCATCGGGATGGAAAAAACCATAAAAGGCAAAACATTCTGCCATTTAAAATACCCCGCCTTATAAAAATGCCAGCAACCGCCGATGGTTACGATCAGATTACAAACCAAGGCCGTTGACGGAATATTTTGATAAGGCAACCCCGCTAAAACCAGGACCGCTAAGTAAGATGAGCCTCCTCCGAAGCCTACCATCGAATAGAAAAAGGCTATAAAAAAAAAGCCGAGCGGAAGGATGAAATTTATTTCCATCGCTAGTGTCCAGCTCCTTGCATCATGGGATAACTGTGCAAAATTGCTGGAAAAATGGCGTTTAAAGACTCACGCACACCGTTTGAGGAACCCGGCAAGTTGACAATGACAGTAGCCCCCACCTGTACGGCCAGCCCCCTTGATAACATGGCATAAGGCGTGCGGTTCTGCCCATAACTTCGCGCCGCTTCCATAATGCCGGGTATTTCACGCCCCCCTAATTTTCCCGTTGCCTCTACGGTAACATCCCGCGGACTCAAACCGGTTCCACCGGTCGTTAAAACCAGCCGGACGCCCTCGTTACATAAAGACCGAAGCTTGGCAAAAATCAACTCCTGATCATCCGGTAAAACTGTGTATCCAGGCTTAATCCCGTAATCCTCGAGCCTTTCTTTAATCAACTGCCCCGACTTGTCTTTACGGGTACCCTGCGAAGTCCCATCTGATGTGACAATCACAGCTGCTGTAAAATTCTCAGGGATCCATTCTTTGTACTGACTCTTTCCCCCTTTTTTCTCAAGCAGCTTGGTCGAGACAATTTCCATATCTTTATCAATAGGTTTGAGCATGTCATAAATGGTCAACGTAGTCACCGCTGCCGCCGTAAGCGCTTCCATCTCCACGCCGGTTTTCCAAACGGTCTCAACTGTTGCGGTGACCACAATGCGATCCTTTTTGACTTCACAATCAATTTCAACGCAATCAATCGGAAGCGGGTGGCAATAAGGAATAATATCCGGCGTTTTTTTGGCCGCCTGAACTCCGGCCACGCGAGCAACAATCAAAATATCTTTTTTAGGGACATCATTGCTCTGAAGGCGTTCGATGGTCTCCGGTTTCGCAATGATAATGCTGATTGCTACTGCTTTTCTGAGCGTATTCGGTTTATCCGTAATGGACTTCATTGTTTTATCCCCCTATCGTGCGAATCATGGGCGTGTTCTGGTATTTTTCAAAATCTTTCTCATGCCCGGTAAATGGCTCGTCAAAAAAACGGTTTCCCTTTGGTTTAATGGAAGCGGCATAGCGAATGGCTTCTTCAATCGCGGCATCTGACGCCCCTTTTTTAAGCAATGCCTTCACGGACACTTGCCGATCCGAAAAAAGACAGGGTTGGATATCACCATCCGCGGAAAGGCGAATTCTTGAACAATCATTACAAAATGACTCTGTTAATGACGCGATAAATCCGACTTTGCCCTGCCCTCCTTCGATCCCAAATTCCTCCGCAACATTATTTTCTCGGGCAAGAGGCGTTAGGGAAAAATTCTCATTCACGATTCTACGAACTTCGCGGATAGGTAAGACAAGATCAGGCCTCCAGCCTGTTCCACAAAGCGGCATAAATTCGAGGAACCTGACATCTAGAGGATATTCTTTTGCGAGGCTAACATAGCGGATGATTTCGTATGGCGTGAGCCCCTTCAGAATAACCATATTGAGTTTTACGGGGAAACCTATTTCAAGCGCGGCCATCACTGAGCTCATGACCTCTGAGTAAGCCTCGGTCAAAGTAATCTCTTTAAAACGAAAATCATCCATGCTATCTAAACTGATATTCAAACGGTCAAGACCTGCTTTTTTCAAAGGTTCTAGAAACGGTTTTAAGCGGCTGCCGTTGGTTGTGATCGAAAGGTCACGGACTGTTTCAACGCTTTTAAGGACTTCGACAATTTCGAGGATGTCTTTTCTGAGCAAAGGCTCTCCTCCGGTTAGGCGCACTCGATAAATCCCCATACGCCCCGCAATGCGTACAAACCGTAGAATTTCTTGTTGAGTTAAATATTCGGAGGGAGGCATGGTGCGAAAGCCGGCGGCGGGCGTGCAGTAAATGCAACGAAAGTTGCAAAGGTCAGTCAGAGATATTCGCAGATAATTGATATGCCGGCCATACGAGTCGACAAGCGGCTCTTCGTGCAATTCCTATTCTCCTTTTTAATTCACTCCGCGATGTGCGAAGATCGAAAGGCAAGCGCGTTTCCACTCTTGCCCCAACGTCTCAAAAGCCTTAGCCATTGCCTTAGGCCGCTGAAATCGGAGATTTAAGCTCCAACTAATCTTTGGTACGGTTCCTCCATGTTTTCCACAATCGGTCCAGTTCGGTTTTACTCATATATTTGTGGGCCAAAGGAAACACGATCGAGTCTTCTCTGAAAATATGCAGTCTCAGGAGTTCAATAAGTTCTTCGGACTGTGTGATTGCCGCATCTAACACTAAATTCCGCGAGAGATCATCTTTCAGCCTTGAAGCTAAGCCAAAAAAATTAAAAGTGACCGCCGCCCGCTGAATTGCCTTGAGGTGATCGTCTTCCATCACATCGATTGCCGTGGTGGGTTTCATCCCCTGACTGTGCTCGCCTTTTTCAATCAACTTTCTCTCCAAGGCCGGAAATAGGTTTCTCTCCTCTTTCTTATCGTGGGGAATAAACGCATCATCAAAAATGTGAAAAAAATGAGCAAGCCGCTGATTGGTTTCCCTTGTCACACCCGATTGTTTCATCGAGAAGATTGTTTCTTCAAAACCTGCCAAGGCCTCCTTAATCGTTCTATGCTCCGCCATCAATTCTTTTAAAAAGGGATGCATCTCGTCCGGATTCACATCAACCTTCCCTGGCGGCGCATAAGCATCCGGAGGGTCCATGGGCGACAAGCATCCGTCAGAAATATCTTTTTCAACTTTTCTTCGAATCGGATCGTCAAAACAAGAGCGTTTATCCGTCATAACACGTTTCACATCTTTCTGATAAATTCTTTTCAACTTCACCAGAGCAGGCCATTTTAAGCCTAATGAAGCGGGCGTGACCACACAACTTGCGCAAGATGACGCGCCATGCCCAAGAAAACCATCAACCAAGCAGCCAAGGCCACATACACAAAAAAACGAGGAATGGCTTCCAAAAATTTTAATTCCACCATGGCCTGGGTCATCCGATAGGTGCAGACGGTGTACATTCCTAGAGGAAAAACCGCTCCCCAGTAGAGGGGATCGTAACGCAAAGGAAATTTTTTATACCCATGCCGCCAAAGGGCCAGAATCACCAGCATCGGAATCCACCACGTGCCCGTCGCCCAGAAAAAAACCGTGAACCCTTTCAGAAAAGGGAGCATGCTTAACAAAAAAGGGGCATGAGGGGTGTTGACGATTAAGACGGCGCCAGTGAGCGTGGAGATAGCCATGGCCCCCATATTGATCCAATACGGCGGCGTCAGATCACCGGGGGAAAACCTAAAAAAAGTATACCTATAGAAGATAAGCGATATCATCCAGATATAGAGCATCCCCCCCCATAACCACATCGCAAGGGCAAAGAAATTGGCCACAATCTTGTAGGGTCCAAAGGATAGCGCCAGTTGCGCGCTCAATACGGCAACCGACTGGGTGGCCACTACCGCAAGAAGCCAGGCCCCGCTAATCCCATCCGCCAAGGATGGTTTTTCCTCTTTAATCGTCAGGGCAGTGAAGATGGTGTAGGTTAAACCAATCCAGAGAAAAATTCCCGCCACCCATAGAAAGACGGCCACAGGATAGACATCTAATATTTGAAGACATTGGGAGCCCAAAACACAGGTTCCCGCGACAACCGTAAAAAAACCGGGGCCCCGCTGATGACTGATGAGATCGGCCAGGAATTGATCCCGACACATAAGAATACGGAGAATGGTGAGGGCCCATAAGACAACATAAGCGGTAACATTCAGCCAGAAGAGCGGAACAGCCACCATCCGCATTCCCATCACATCAGCCGCCACGGAAACAATGCCGGTGGCCATCACCAAGGCAAAGCTGGCAGGCGGAAGATCTTGAATCTCTTCCTTAATGACGGCAAAAAAACTCTTTCCCGCTAAGCACATCAGAGAATCCCTCTAGGTCGCAACGCTTTCATCAATCTGCCGGGAAATAACCGGCGCCTCTTTTCTCATCATTCGGCGGACCACTAGATGCATCCAGACCAGGCAGATCAATACAACAAATAACAAGAACATCCAGCAGGTTGTCCATATCCCTGTCGCGTTCAGAAGATAGCCGAAGATGATCGGATCGAAAAACCCGCCGAGACCGCCGATGACCCCTACTAATCCGCCGACCACCCCGATATTTTGAGGAAAGTAACTTGGGATATGTTTGAAGACCGCCCCGTTCCCCATCCCCATAGCAATACCCAGGATCATTAAAAAAGCCGTAAAAATCCAAAGATTGGCCTGAAAATAGATCTGCGTCATACCCCGGGCCAGCAATTGATTTCTGGTGACGAGGTCTCCCTTTTTTACTACCGCTTCCTGATGAAACGAAGCAATGGGCAAAACAAAAAAACCTTCCTCATCACTTGAGGCGTGAATTCCTAAACGAATTTTGACACCGTTGTTCCCAACCTCTGCCGACCGGTTTAAGACATACCGGTCATCCTGAACAACGATCTCCCGCTCGGTCACCTTGGTAACCGTCCCGGCGCGAGCGGCCACAACGCCCTGTCCCGGCGACCTGAGTTCCATACGCGGCGGAAGAAGAAAAATCAAAAAGATAACGCTGGCGACGAACACAAAGTACATGACAGACCTGGCCCCCAACTTGTCCGCCGTCCACCCACCCAAGGCGCGGAGTATTCCGGCCGGAAGAATAAAGAGGGCGGCGATAAGCCCCGCGTTTGCAATGCTTTTGGAGTAAACATTGACGTAATAAGGAATGAGCCATTGTGAAACTGCCACGAAACCACCGAAGGTAAAAAAGTAATAAAAACCAAATCGCCAAACACGGATGTTCCGAAGCGGTTTTAGCCGGTCACTCAAGGTCAGCGTTTGGGCAGATTCCACTTTTTTGTTCAATGTAAAAAGAAAAAAAAGCACCGCCATAACGACAAGGGCCAAAGCATAGAGTTTAGGAAGCCCCCGCCATCCTTCGAGGTGGGCACCGTAATCGGTGAGCCTCTTTAAAATAACCGGAGCCCCCATGCTGGTGATAGCCGTTCCGGCAGTGCCTATTCCAAAAATTCCCAACGCTGTTCCCTGTTTTTCTTTTGGATACCAAAGAGAGGTGTAGGCCACGCCAACGGCGAATGAGGCGCCTGTCAAACCAAATCCCAGACCAGCCAAAAGAAATTCGAAATAGCGATCAGCAAAACTCACAAGATACATCGGTATGGAAGAAATAAGCATCAGCGCTGGAAAAACAAAGCGCCCGCCAAACTTATCGGTGAGAATTCCAAACGGCAGACGCAAGATAGCGCCTGTGAGTACCGGAATACCAATGAGCCATCCCATCTGAGTCTTATCCCACGCATAGAGGCCATTATCGATAAGGAAGGTCACCAGCACGCCGTTCAGCATCCATGCGGCAAAACACACGGTGAAAGCCAGTGTGTTAAAAAAAAGAATCTTATGCGATGTTGCCGTTACCTGATTCTGCATCCCCTAAACCCTTCCAACTGCGGCACCCGACATTTGCGTCCACCTTCCTCTAACCTTATGACATGATCTCTAAATTCTATCTCTTTATTATCAAATCCTTCAGACATGCATACCTTTCCGGCTTTTTATCCACACCGCATCAGGCCGACAAGGCAAAGGCGATAATGGCCTCGGCATGGATTTTCATGGTGTCAAAAAGCTTCACCGAAGCATCCTCGGTTTGAATGAGAAGAGGAAGTTCCGTACACCCCAAAATGATGCCTTGAGCGCCGCGATCAACGAGCTTTCGCATCATCTCCCCAGTCCGTTTTCGGGCGGCGGCCCGGATCTTCCCATGCGAAAGTTCTTTCCAAATCACCCGGTCGAGAAAATCTCTCTCGTCTTCCTCGGGAATCATTGTTTGGATGCCGTATTTTTCAAATGCCCGCTGAAAGAATCCGTATTCCATCGTCGGCTTCGTTCCAAGCAACGCTACTTTTGAAATCGCATTCTTCTTAATTTCCCCCGCGGTAGCGCTCATAATGCTCAGCACCTCAAGCGATGAGCGCTCCCTGATTTTATCATACGCATTGTGGGGAGTATTGGCCGTAATGGCCGCAAAATCAGCGCCGGCATTCCGCAAATCGGAAATCGCGGCCACCATCCTGTCCGCCACTTTATCCCATTGGTTGGCATTGAACAGATCCAGCATTTCCTGGAGATTAACGCTCCGAATGGTTATTGGGGGGAAATTCAAGCCGCCGTGCTTTCGATTAAATGCGGCACAGATAATTTTATAATACTCAATCGTTGACTCGGGGCTTAATCCGCCAATCAATCCGATATGTTTCATGGTGAAATGAGTGCCCTCAAAGTGTCTATTTCAAGTTTCCATTTGGTTTAAAAGCAGCCTCATGTTTTGCTCGATAGCCCGAAAATTCTCTGGGTGCGTTAGAATTTCATTTTGACGTTCTTCGGATTCCTCCGCTAGAAAAAATTCTGTGATCCTTTTTTCGAGCCAGCGCTCCTGTTTCCACGGCCACCTGCCCGCGATAAATCCCAGATGCCCGCCGCGTGGGACAATGAGGGGTTTCAGGCACTTGGATCTGCGCATCAAATCGACTGGAAGCAATTCTCCTGGAAAGAAAGGGTCGTCCTCGGCATGAATTAAAAGCGTGGGAACGGCAATCGCTTCTAGAAAATGCTTGCAGCTTGTTTCGGTCCAATAAGCCGCCTCATCACGAAAACCGTTGAGAGGTGCCGTAACTTCCCTGTCAAATTCTTTAAATGTTGTGGATCGTTTGGCGCGATCGTAATGAATTGCGGCCGGGAATTGCTTTTCCTTTATGCGGATTTTCGCCTTTAAGCCCGCGAGAAGCCTGCGCGTGTAAATTCTGCGGTTAAATCCGCGGTCCATCAATTCAACCGACGCGGGCAAATCATAAGGAACTGAAATCGCTGCCGCTTTTCGTATCTCCCGGGGAATGCCGCCTCCCCGTTCCCCCAGCCATTTCAAAAGAATATTTCCCCCCAGAGAATAACCGACCAGATAAATTTTTTCACGCTTCTCTTTTTCTATAAAATTTTGGACGACCCACCCCAAATCTTCTGTTTTGCCGGAATGATAGGTCTGTTTCAGACGGTTGGGCGCCCCGCTACACCCTCTCATGTTGACGGCAACCGAGTCCCAGCCGGCAGCGGAAATGCCGTCTAGCAGGGTTTGAACATAAGGCGCTCTCGACGATCCTTCCAACCCATGAAGGATGATAACCAGCGGTAAAGCTTTTCTTCCGTCTGGAGAGGGCGCTTCGAGAAAATCAAGATCGAGAAAATCACCATCCGGTAACTCCAAACGTTTGCGATTTAACCCCATCTTCAACCCGGCACGAAATAACGCCCGGAAAAGTGTCTGGGCATGCGCCCCACGGCACCACCAGGCGGGTTTAAAGATCTGATTCACGCGCTCACCCAATTTATAAGCTCCACAGGAAATTTTTTATGCAGCATTTCAGAAAACATCTGCTTGTTCATTTCATAAGACGTTGGGGGTTCATAAGTCAGTCCGGATTTTAAACGTTTTTCTTCCTCCCGCAGTTTTGTCCAGACAAACCTGCCGACCAGCGGAGCGATCAGCCTGGCCTTGATACCGATTTCCTGCTTGATTTCATCCAACAGTCCGGACAGTTTTTTTACCAGTGCCGGGTTCCGCTCCTTGAACCACCGCTGTGCGGCCCAAAGCGTCGCGGGGAACGTCACTGCCATATCCCTGGCCTCCCACGCGAAACGGTTTCGAATCCGTTCATCCGCGAAATGCTTATAGCGTTTCCATCCGGCTAAGACGGTTCGCGCAATGCGCAACACGCTCGGACCGTTGATCTCGAAATCCCGGCGAAATGCCTTTAGAATAAATTCGGTTTCCTGGCCCGGCTTCAGATGCGGATGCCGGTGTCTGAAAATAAATTGGCCATGGACATCCCCTTCGTGATACTCGCCTGGATCTTTAAGAGTTTGATTGGCAAGATGCTCTGCATAGAGCGGCGTACCGGGTATGGGAGTATAGAGCATGAACTGATGGAAGTCGGTTCCGTGGCTCACGGCATACTCAATGGCCTCATCAAGATTCTCCGGAGTGTGCTCCTCAAGACCGATGATACTTGAGCCCAGCACCCGAATACCGTGTGACTGGAGTGTATTAATCAAGGATCGGGTGTCTATTCCATGGAGTTTGGCGTACTGGCTGTTTTTACCTTCAAGCCCCATCCACACCCATGAGATACCGAGCCGCACCAATTCTTCGATCGAGTAAGACTGCACCACCCGCGCCGAAGAAAAAACGTAAAGCGACCATGCCTTCCTGTGTTTTTCCATCAATTCTAAAAGCCTCAAAGCACGTTTTCGGTGCAGTAAAAAATTCTCATCCATAACAAAAAATGAGCGGATGCCCATGCGTTCGGCAATACCGGCCATCACGCTGAAAAGTTCATCGCCAGTTTCATAAAAATTGATGAACTTGCCTTTGCCGCCGAACATCGCGGAGGTCGCACAAAAATTGCACCCCATCGGACAGCCAACTGAGGGAATCAGAGTGGCAGCCGTGTCGCTCCCGCTGTTCTTTACATCAATTCCCATCGTCCGCGTACCGAAAGCTGACGAGATGAGGGGGTGTCGAATGGGCTGATCAACGTCCTCACCCAAAAACTGACGAAACCACCGCACACCTTCTCCGGGTATCACGTAGTCCGCATCGCAATGCTTGGAAAGTCCCGGCATATTGGCAACATGGCCGCCCACCACGATCTTGGCTTGGGGCAGGTATCTCCGGATCAGATCGCACATTTTTTTAACTTTCCCAATATTCGGTAAAATAGAACTAATCCCCACAATGTCATAAGGAAAACTTTTTAACTCACTCACGAACCGTTCCAGTGTTGGGAAATCCAAAAGGGCGCAGGGCGCACTGATATTGGCCTGAATCATCATAATGCCCCACGAACGGTGAAACATTCGCAGAGAAAAGGGCCCTTCCGCGCGCGTGACCTGGTTCTGATAGAGTTCCATCGGATTAAGTGCCCGGCTGCCATACGCATCGTCTTTGGCATAGGGCCCGAAGATACTGGTCAGTAAAATCTTGGCGCATGATCTCAGAGGATGAACAGACGCTGAATCACCAGCCGCATGAACGCTAGGATTCATGGCTCCCACACCTGTCATGACACCCTCCATTTTCCGATTCTTTGATTACCTCGCATTAGAAACCAAGCCATTTTGATTGCATCATCCTTGCAGACAGGAATGCAGTGTTCCTCACTGCCGCATATACCAGGATCAAACAAAACAGCAATGCCATTCTCCACCCTAAGACAGCCCGGACCACAAGCCTCAACACATAAGTTGCAGCAGGTACATTTACCAGCATCAATAACAGGCAGCCACTTTTCCATTGTTGTCATCTCAATCTTTCACCGATTTTCATGTATTTTTAGGCTGGTGCTTGGTCCAACCCGACTCAGAATTATTGATGGTCTTCCGGTCCCAATTCCATATGACTTTTTGATAGGGCCTGAATAAGTAATGGAAAGGCGTGACTAGAAAATGGACCAGACGAGTAAACGGAAATATAAGAAGAATAAGAAAGGCTACCGCCACATGGGCTTGAATCATGCCCGGCATCGCTTTGACAGCTTCAATGTTCGGATTCAGTTTTAGAAGCGACCACAAATACGGCGCCATATCGGATGCAAACCAGGATGATCCCCAGCGATACTTCAATGCAATCGTACAACCGAAAAGCACCTGATAGAGCAACAGGAGTTCAATCACAATATCCATCCAGGTTGTCACTGCCCTGATACGTTCATTGATCACTCTCCGGATCAAAAGCATTACCAGCCCGAACAGAAAACAGAGGGCAAAAGCAAACCCGGTTACTTCGAGAATAATAAGCCGCAACGGATAGCTATTCCAGGCAAGCAAAGTGTTAGGAAATAAGAAAGCAAGCAAATGTCCTAAAAAAACCACCCCTAAACCGATGTGAAACGGCACCGAGCCCCAAAAAAGCTGTTTAGTCTCAAGAAACTGGGAAGATAAAGAGGATATCTTATAAGAAGCAGCCCGGAACCGGTGAATGGTTCCGGCTAAAAAAATGATGCCGGCCATATAAGGCAGCCCGATAAATAGAAAATTGTGCAGAGAGCTCATGTTAAAACCTATTTCATTTTCATCATTCCGTGGCAACTTTCTCCACATCCATTTCGGTACTGACGGACCGGAGAAAATCATTATTCGCATAATCTTGCGGATTTTTCTCTTTCACATCAAAATCCTTCTGAAGCACAAGATAAAGCGCCTTTAGCGCGCGCTGATAAACCGTGTTATTATTGCCGGGAATCTCGATCAACGTTTTATAATGTTTTTTATATAACTCATTTTTTTGGGTCAGCTTCTCAGGATTAAATTCTCCGATCATCTTTTGCACAGCCGGCGCTATAATCTCCTCCACCAATTCCCGTAACAATTCTTCATCCTTCAATTTAGGAATCAAGCATAATAAATTCGGTAAATGATCCGCAAGTTCTGACCCGCAATCATTTGCAACCTTTTGATGTTCGCGGTTCAAATTCGATAAAATCGCACCGCGTTTATAGTCGTCTCCAAAAAGAACATAACCGGCATCAAGTGTCGTGATGGCTTGGACATCAAAGGTCCGTGTGAACAGTGCCTGAATTTGATCAAAATCTGCCTGGGATAAATCTTTATAAAAAGTCTCCACTTCTTTGGCCGCAGGAGGACAATAGGTTTTCAGCCAATCCCGAGCTTTTTCCATATTTTTCACAAACCCCGGCTCAGGGTAACGAAATAGTTCTGCCAGTAGCGGATAATGCGAGAGTTCCATTTTTATAAGCCTCTTTCCGGTATCTTTTTCGTTCCAAACCCCGTACTTCCCTTGATATCGCCGGCAAAGTCCAGCATTTCCAGTGCCTGCTCACGGTGAGAAGCTGGGATCACGAACCGGTCATCAAACTTGGCTAAGGAAGTCAGGTAATAAATCCCGTCAGCATCCTCCGGCGTTAACCCCGTTTCCTTAAGTGCCTCAAGCGCCCTTTGCTCGGAAATATCCCCGACTGTTTTATAGCGTCTATACATACGCACGGCCATGAGTTTTTTTAATCTAGTCTTCACCTGCGCCTCGTCCCCTGCGCTAAAAAGACTGGCTAAATATTTCAGCGGAAAACGGGCCTCATCAATCGTTCCCCAAATTTCTTCTGTGCTCGTGTCATAGAGCCACTTGTCATCCCAAACCTTCGAAATGGGATGTAATTTTTTCTTTTGTTCCTCGTCGCGGGTTTGCGTGACAGAAGCCATCACGGGTAATAACGGCGGCACATAAAACAGCATGGGCAGGGTTCGGTATTCGGGATGCAGCGGCAAGGCCAAGCCCCAAACTTTTACAAATTTATATGCCGGAGAGTCCTGCGCGGCCTTAAGGGTTGAATCGGCAATCCCGTTGGCCTTGGCTGATTCCATAATCTCAGGATCATAAGGATCTACCAATGCCTCTAACTGGGCCTCTACCAAATGGTGTTCATCGGCGGAGGCTGTCTGAAGAATGCGCTCGGCATCATATAAAATCACTCCCAGATACCGTATTCTGCCCACACAAGAATGCATACAGGCCGGAGCAAGGCCGGCCTCAATCCGGGGATAGCAAAGGATGCATTTTTCTGATTTCCCGCTATTCCAGTTGTAGTAGGATTTCTTGTACGGACAGGCCGTCACGCACATCCGCCAGGCACGGCAGACATCCTGATTAATGAGCACCACGCCATCCTCGCCTCTTTTATAAATCGCGCCTGAAGGGCAAGAGGCCACGCATGCCGGATTCAAGCAGTGGTTACAAATACGCGGCAAATAATAAAGTGCCATTTTTTCAAGCTGAAACATGGCCTCGGCTTCAGCGGCTGTAAGATTCTTGAGATTGGGATCCTGGCGCGCAAAGTCCGGCGTGCCGCTCAAATCATCATCCCAATTGGGCCCCATCTTGATATCAATAGGCTTACCCGTAATGAGAGATACCGGCCGGGCGGTTGGTTGAATATCCTTTTCAGGAGACTCAATTAGATTCAGATATTTATAAGTAAAAGGTTCATAATAATCATCAATCGTGGGCATATGAGGATTATGGAAAATATTGAGCAATCCTTTTTTCTTCCCTGCCCCCCTAAGCACAATCTTCCCTTTTTTCTTTTCCCACCCGCCTTTATAAATCCCCTGATCTTCCCATTGGGTCGGATAACCTGTTCCGGGTTTGGTTTCAACATTGTTCCACCACATATATTCCGCGCCCTTGCGGTCGGTCCAAATATTCTTGCAGGCAATGGAGCACGTGTGGCAACCGATACATTTATCCAAGTGAAACACCATGGAAACTTGCGCGCGAATATCCATCAGAAGGCAACCTTCTTCATCTTGGTGATAATAACGTGTGTATCGCGATTCACTGCCGTAGGTCCCCAATAATTAAAATGGTATGTGAATTGCCCGTACCCGCCCGCCAGTAAATTAGGTTTCAGGTGAACGCGCGTAAAACTATTTAATCCGCCGCCTCTTTGGCCGGGCCGGACTTCCGATTGGGGGATTCCGATTGTACGCTCCGTTGCGTGATAAACAATGCAAACGCCTTTTGGAATTCTGGAGCTTACCACCGCCCGCGTGCTGAAGACACCATGGTCATTATGGACTTCCACCCAATCGTTATCCTTAATTCCCATGGCCTCGGCATCCGTTTCACTCAGCCAGCACGGTTCGCAACCCCTTGAAAGAGTCAGCATCCTCAGAGTGTCCCCAAAAGTCGAATGGATATGCCATTTGCCGTGCGGAGTTAACACATTTAAAACCCGTGCTTTGCCTTGCTTGATCGTTTCCTTTAAATCACCGTAAACCTCGGGCTTGGGAGAAGGTTTGTAGGTCGGCAAATGTTCCCCATAAGCAATGTACATCTCGTGATCGAGATAAAAATGCTGGCGTCCGGTCAAGGTACGCCACGGAACAAGTCTTTCAACATTGTAGGTGTAAGCCGCATAAGCACGGCCATCATTCATCAAACCGGACCACAAAGGAGATGTATTGTAACGTTTCGGCTGCGCCTGAATGTCTGAATAATTGATCTGCACATCCTTGCTGCCTTCTGCAATATCCGCCAATGCAAGCCCCGTCTTCACCTCGGCTGTTTTATAAGCCCGGACCGTTAATTTCCCATTCGTTAATGAAGACAGCTTCATCACAACGTTGGCAGCCGAGATATCTTCTTTCAATGAGGGGTACAAGCTCCCGTTTATTTTTTCCGTTGCAAAGTGGTTGGAGTTGACTATCTCGTCATAAACGTCCTCGCACATATAATGATTGCCATGGGCGCCTAAACCGCTTTTTTTAACATTGGCACCAAGGGCTATGAATTTTTCATAAAGCTTCGTATAATCCCGTTCTACAACCGCAATGTTATGCATTGTTTTACCGGGCACCGCTTCACACTCCCCTTGATACCAATCCTTAATGGTCGGCTGCGTGATTTCACCGGCAGTGTCATGGGCAATGGGCGCTATAACAATGTCTTTCTGCGGCTCCGGCAAATAATCCTTTGCAAACTCGCTTGTCTTTTCCGCGATCAGGCTAAAAATCTCCCAGTCCGTCTTAGATTCCCAAACAGGCGCAATCGCACGTGATAGCGGATGAATGAAGGAGTGCATGTCCGTAGAATTAATGTCCGCCTTTTCATACCAGGAAGCCGCAGGCAGTACGATATCCGAATAAAGCGCTGAAGAATCCATTCGAAAGTTAAGATCGACGACAAGATCCATTTTCCCAGTGGGTGCCTTTTCATGCCATTTCACCTCTTGGGTATGTTGATCGGAGTCTTTTGCAATGACCCCATGATCTGTCCCAAGATAATGCTTCAAGCAATACTCCATACCCTTCATGCTTCCGACAATGGCATTCCCCCTCCAGATATACCAAACGCGGGGAAAGTTTTCTTCGGCTTCCGGGTCCTCAATGGAATATTCCAGTTTTTTTGATTTTAATTTTTCCAAAACATACTGTTTGATGCCCTCATCATCTTTAGAGCCGCTCTCAACAGCCTCCTTGCTAAGCTCAAGGGTGTTTTGCTTGAATTGGGGAAAAAACGGCATCCAGCCCATACGCACCGCTTTAAAAATATGGTCCGCCATATGCCCCTTGGTCATCTCATTCTTCGGGACAGTGTTGTAGTCCTTAAAATGCCCGTCCACCCGGTATTGGCTGGTATGGATATAATGCCAAATGGGTGTTTGCTGCAGCCGAATGGATCCCTGCCAGTCTTTTCCAAAGGCAATTGTCGCCCAAGAATCCATTGGCGCCAGTTTTTCTTGCCCGACATAGTGATTCATACCGCCGCCGTTCTTACCCACACAACCCGTCAACATAAGCGCCATAATGGCGGCCCGGTAAATCAAATTATTGTGGTACCAGTGATTCACGCCCGCGCCCGCAATGATCATGCATTTACCGCCCGTTCGGCTTGCCGTCTCCGCCCACTCTTTTGCAAACTGAACGACAGTTTTTCTATCAACGCCTGTGAGCACTTCCTGCCACGCAGGGGTATACGCGGCATTTAGGTCGTTATAATCGGAAGGATAATCTCCTTTAAGATTCCGAGAAACGCCGTACTGCGCCATCGTTAAGTCATAAACTGTAGTGACAGGAATTTTTCCTTCAAGGGTCTCTACATATCGAACCGGCACGCCTCTAAGTGCGGTTTTATCTAATCCGAATTCTGCAAACTCTGTCTCAAGCAATTCCTCATGGTCATCCAGGAAACTCAAAAGGGGAACATAAGCCTGATCACCTTCGGCGCTTTCAAGTTTTAAATTCCAATTGCCCTTTTTCTCATCCCAGCGGTGTCCCACACTTCCTTTTGGGACAACAAACTTTTTGGTTTGCTCATCGATATTCAAGAATTTCCAGTCGCCATTAGAAATATCCTTGAACTGCCTGAGCTCATTTGCACGCAAGAGCCTGCCCGGCTTATACCGGCCGCCTTCTTTAACCAGTTTGACGAGGTAAGGACTGTCGGTGTATTTTTTCACATAATCCAGAAAATACTGATTCTTCCTTTCATGATGAAACTCTTTGAGGATCACATGCGTGACGGCCATCCAAAAAGCGCCGTCACTTCCGGCATGCAAAGGAATCCACTGATCCGCGTATTTACAAAGCTGGCTGAAATCAGGCGAAAAAACAACCGCTTTGGTTCCGTTGTGCCTTGCTTCCGCAAAAAAATGACAGTCGGGCGTTCGCGTCATATTCAGGTTCGCGCCCATGTTGGCAATCATCTTGGCGTTGTACCAGTCCGCGCTTTCACAGACGTCCGTTTGCTCTCCCCAGATTTCCGGAAAAGCATTCGGCAAATCACAATACCAATCATAGAAACTCAGATTCACTCCGCCAAAGAGTTGTAAAAACCTCGATCCTGCCGCATAACTCATCATGGACATCGCAGGGATTGGAGAAAACCCGACAACCCGGTCCGGTCCGTATTTTTTAGCCGTGTAAAGATTGGCCACCGCCATGATTTCAAGAACTTCATCCCAGGAGGCACGTTTAAAACCGCCTTTACCGCGGGCCTTCTGATACCGCGCTCTTTTAATCTTATCTTTTTGGATGTTGGTCCAAGCCTTGAGAGGACAGCGAGTTTTTTCCTTTTCTTCCCGGTAAAGTTTCAAGAGAGCTTCCCGGATTAGAGGATATTTGATACGCAGAGGGCTGTATAAATACCAGGAAAATGAAATTCCCCGCTGGCACCCTCGGGGTTCATAGGGAGGAAGCTTATCTTCCAAAAGCGGATAATCTAATTGCTGCGTTTCCCACACAACGATTCCATCCTTGACATGAATCTGCCAAGAACATCCTCCGGTGCAATTCACGCCGTGCGTGCTTCGCACAATCTTGTCATGTTGAAACCTGTTGCGGTAGAATTCCTCCCATTTTCTAGTCTCAGGCGAAATAATATCTTTTATCCAGCTCATAGGGACCCCTTAAAATTCTTTTTAGCGCCTTTTTGCCTGCTGTAGACGGCTGCATTAACAGACTTTCTTTTTCGATTGAACCAAAAAAAGCAGCAAAATCCGAGCAGCCCGGCAAAACCCGCGCTCCCGATCAATAACATTTTTGATTGATAATTTCCAGGAAGTTGGTTTCCTTGCACTTCATTGGTTTTTTCTAAAAAGGCAGTAATCGTCGTGATTTCGTCTTCTTTTAAAGGTTTATTTTTATAAGCCTCCTTCATGACCAGAAAGGGTGGATTATTCAAAATAGCGGCAATAGCCATGCTTCCCAGCCTTGCATGCACGTCCGTTAGCTCCTTGGCTAAAGCACCCCCTCCCAGAATGGCGCTATTTCTTACATCATGGCAAGCAATACAAGAAGGCCCCCTGTTAAAAAATCTTTGTTTCCCCTGAAAAAGAGCAGCGCCTTTGGCTATTTCTGCCTGCGTTGCCTTTTTGGGGCCGGCCGCCATTTGTGCGGTCGCTCCTTCAACATTCGCACCATCCGCTGTGATTGAAATATCCTCCGGATTTTTCAAATATTGAATCACATCATCCACTTGCTCATCCGTAAGCCCCATCCCGACCATAGGGGTTTTATATTTTCTAAGAAGCTCCAGCGCGGCGGGATCTTTACTCTCAATCATTGCAACCGGATCTTTAATCATATTTTTTATCCAGCCATACTCGCGCCGGGATGTCACTCCTTTCAGATCCGGCCCTATTCGATCCCCTTGCCCAATTGTATGACAAGCCACACAATTCTTAGAAAAAACAAGATACCCTTTGCTTGAAGCCCCCGTCACTTTCACAGTCCCCGCCGAAGCCGTATTTACCTGGGCGGCCGGAACGGGCCCGGTAGCTTGCGCCTGGCTTACCCCGATGTCCATGGCCCGCCTTTCAGCGCTCAAACTCTTAAGATAAACCATGAGAGCGATAATCTCCTCCTCCGAAAGTGGCGTTATCTTCATCAAGGTATCTTGGGGTTGAGCATCAGGCTGGGCAATAGCCTCATAGAGATAGGCTAGATTTACATTTTGATCAAATTTTTCTAAAAGGCGGTGACGGTTATCAGGGATGGGCATCTTCGCATGAAAGCTTGCATTTCCAATATCAGAAAGCGCGGGCCCCTTGACTCCTCCGATATCCCCAATGCTATGACAAGCAAAACATGCTTTTTGCTGAAAAAGCTGCTTCCCTAAATTGTACGCCGGCGTTTGACTCAAAGCATCCGCGTGACAGCGGACACAGGTGGCTTCAATGAAAGGTTTTCTGAGAAGGGGCTTTTCCCAAAACTTTTCCACACCCTTCGCGTGAGCATCTTCAAACGTCACCGCCCTCCCCTGCCCGTCATGACATGAGGTGCAGCCGATTTTATTCATGTCATGCGTGTCCAAATAATCTCCAGGATGCGCCTTTAGGGGATTGGGCATATCTTTCATCCGGCTGTCCTCAATGGCAACATGGCAAGTGATACACCGATCGAAACTTTTCAATTCGGGCACAACAATTTGACGCAACTCGATTTCATAATCCCGCAGAGATACCCGGTCCGGTTCTGACTGAGCCCTGTAAATCAATTCTTCCCTGTACTTGTGCTGGTATTTCTGCCATTCCATATTTAGGTTCTCACGCCAGGCTTCTAAACCCAAAAAAAGAGTGATCACGATGCTTGAAACAAGAATCATCCATTTCGGGAATCGATTCATAAGCTTATTGAAACCACGCATCGCCCGGCGGCTCCCCGGATAAATCCGCGCTTATCTTTCGTATCACTTCTTTCCATAACACATGTTTTATTTAATGAATAGGCCATTGGCTTTTCAACCAATAAAAGTGCCAATTAGGACCCCTGTGATAAGTCGCAAAATAAGTTAGAATGACAAATGACACAATAAAACAGGTAAACAGAGCAATCGCTGAAAGCCTGGTTGAATCGTATTTATACAAACAGTGAAAGGACCACACGACAAAAAAAGTGAGGAGCACCGTGCCCGGATTTATGAAGATGATGACGGCCTGCGATAGATCGGGATACCAATTGCGAAGCCATCCAAATTTAACGGTGAAAGCTAAAAGCGCGATGGTGACCGCCGCGGCATACAAAAATGAATGCCGCGCCACTCTCCTTCCCGTCCGGTTGTCGAACCATCTGCCTAGCGTCTGTTTTTCTCTGTCCAAATAAGGAATGAGGGCAAGCCCGAGCAGTGCAATCGTGGGAATCCCAACGCCCCCCATAAATGCGGAATACGATACCAATTCTTGAAGTCCCAGAAAATACCATGGGGCTTTGGCGGGGTTTTCCGGAACGGTGGGGTTTGCGATTTCCTTGAGCGGCGCATCAAAGAAATAGGAAAGCACGCAAACAATGGCAAAGGTAAACATAAACAGAGCGATCTCCGCGATGAAAAGGCTCGGCCAGCTTGGAATTGTATTCTCGGGTCCTTTTCCGACAACGGGGCTTTTACCTTTCACAAGACACATCAATCCATAGGTCTTTTGGGGAGCATTTTCAAACACATGTTTGGCGTTTTCATCTTCCCGAATCCCCTTCAAGTCCTTGTCTTTAATATGATCGGGACGTGCAAGGCCGCCGTCTTTCCTGACTCTCCAAATATGAACGCTTAAAATCATCACCATAAAAAACGGAAGAACAATACAATGAAGCCAAAAAAAACGGGTTAACGCATCCTGACCGATTTCCTCTGATCCTAAAAGCAACACTTTCATAAGACCGCCGGGATCAAAAAAATGCGTTATCCCCAATAAGTCTGTGAGTTCCCTTGGCGAAGCGGCAATATTAGAGCATATGGTAACAGCCCAATAGGCCAGCTGATCCCAAGGTAAAAGGTAACCCGTAAAGCTCAAACCAAGCGTTAATACAAAAAGGCCCATTCCCATGAGCCAATTAAACGAACGTGTTTCTTTGTACGCGGCCGTGTAAAAAACACGTGCCATGTGAAAGATAACGCTCACGATCATGACATTCGTTGCCCAACGGTGAACATTCCGTATAAACCTTCCGCTCGGAACAACATAATGGATATCCTTAATGGAATCGTAGGCGAGATCAACCGAGGGCTTGTAGTAAACCATGAGAAGAATTCCGGTCACGGTAAGAATAAAAAAGGATGCCGCCGCCATAATGCCCAAACCAAAAGTAAACGTCTTTTTTAATGTGTAGCGATGAATGCGCGTGCTGTGGATATGAAGAAAGATATTGCTCATCACGGTCTGGGACCGCGCCCTTTCGGACGTCGGCTTGCCATGACGGATGAAAGATTCTACAAAGGTCCTCGGAAGGTTTACTAAATTTTTAAAA
The DNA here is from genome assembly GCA_000405945.1 of Candidatus Omnitrophus fodinae SCGC AAA011-A17. Classification (GTDB taxonomy): domain Bacteria; phylum Omnitrophota; class Omnitrophia; order Omnitrophales; family Omnitrophaceae; genus Omnitrophus; species Omnitrophus fodinae. Next base: position 2,896 of record ASOC01000019.1, on the reverse strand, counting down.
TAGTCGTTAACTGCCATAACTCAAATATCCTTTATATGTTAAATGCCGTACCTTGTGCCGATAGGGACTCGCTTCATCGTATCCACAACCAGCTTCCCATCCGGCAGTTGAGACACTTTGAACCATTCCAATGCCTTTGGCGCAGGGCCTGCTATCACCTTGCCGCGATCATCGAACTTAGACCCATGGCAGGGACACTCGAATTTATCGGCATGTTTGGTCACAATACATCCGAGATGCGTACAGATAAGTGATATGGCATACAGCCCTTCGGCATCCCGTCTTACAATGACTTTTTTTTCCTCAAAAATTTTTTCGGACCCGAGCGGGTAGTCTTCTGATTTTCCGATCTTAAATATTTTTGGAATGTCCGGGAAAAGTGCCGGTCTTGGAAATCTCAACAGCCCGAATAGAACAAAACTCATCGATGTCACGACAGCCCACATCGCAGAAGTAGTAAGAAAATCCCGGCGGCTTATCGATTCGATTTCCATATCATGCTTATTCACCGTTTGTTCTAGAGAAGTCACATCAGGCACTCCTGGAATGAGTATCTTTCCATGGTAATCGCGTCAGCAGGACATCGGATGGCACATAATGCGCATCGAATGCATTTTTCTTCATCCTTTATAATGGCTGTTAATTCGCTCGTCCGTTTTTGTTCCCTCACAATATTCGTTAAATCTTCAAAATTCTTATCTCCGGAGAGCTCTGCCACCGGAACAAGTTTTAGGCAAAGTTCCGGACAAACATCCGCACAAGCGCCGCAAAGGATGCACCGGTTCCCGTCAAAAACCGTATTCACTCCGCAGTCAAGACAACGGGAGCCCTCGACTTTCGCCTGGGAACAGGTGAACCCCTTTTCAACCAAAGCATGTGTGTCCGAAATCCTTTGTTCAACTGGAGCCACCGCGAGCGCTTGGCGCTTTAGTTTTTCATATCCCATCTCTCTTCCGTACTGCTCAATCGGAATATGCAGTTCGACAATCTCAAAAGCAAGCTTCTCACCCGTTAATTTCTGATAGATTGACCGGGCAGCACTCTTGCCGCTGGCTATAGCATCAATCATCAGCTTAGGCCCATGGGCCAAGTCGCCGGCCAGAAAAACCCCATCGGCTGTCGTTTCTTGCGTCTGGGGATCGCAAACGATCATTCCACGCTCATTGAGCTTAATTCCGTGTTTTTCGGGTTGAATGAAAGAAATATCCGAACTCTGGCCGATGGCCATTAAAACGGTATCAGCCTCAAGGACAAGTTCATCCTTAGGATCGAACTTAGGATTGAACCGCTTGTTCTCGTCGAAGATAGAAATCACCTTGTGAAAAACAACACCTCTCACCTTTCCATTCTCCGTGAGGATTCTCTGGGGTCCATAACCATTCACACGTTTAACGCCCTCTTCCTCACCTTCTAGAATTTCAATCTCATCCGCCAACATCTGGTCACGCCGCTCCAGACAGCATAAGGTTGCTTCAACGCCAACCTCTTCCCGCCTCAAGGTTCCGAGAATATCCATTTGCTGACGGCGAAGCGCCGTTCTAGCAACATCATAAGCAACATTCCCGCCGCCGATCACCACAACTTTCTTACCAATACAATGGGGCTCTTTCAAGGCAACCTGCCTAAGAAACTCAACGCCTCCAAAAACACCCTCGGCATCGCTTCCGGGTATCGGTACCCTTCTGGATTTTTTACACCCTACGGCTATCACAACAGCCTCATGACGCTTTCTTAATTCCTCGAAAGAAACATCTTTGCCCACCGTACAGTTCGTCTGAATCTGAACACCCAGCGCTTGAATCACACCCACTTCAGCTTCGATGATTTCTCTGGGTAAACGATAGGCAGGTACCCCCAAATACAGCATCCCCGCAGGAACTGACTCCATCTCATAGATGACAACCGAAAACCCCATTAAAGCCAAATCATGCGCGGCCGCCAAACCCGCGGGCCCGGAACCTATAATGCCGACACTTTTTCCCTTAACTTTCCGGCTTTTATGTTTGTCCATAAATTCAGATATGCCCCCTAAGTCTTCCGGACCGGCACACATGCGATTTTGTAATGTTTCACGAATTCGTTGAATCAAAGCGAGAGGTTCTTTAAGCTCGGGGGGGAAACCTTCTTCAGCGGCAGAACGTTTGAGAGCACGGATGGAGATACTTTGATCAATACTGCCTCGCCGGCAAGCGGCTTCGCAAGGCGCACCGCAAACCCGGCCGCAGATGGAGGCTAAAGGATTGGGCGCTCGGGCAATTAAATAGGCCTCTTCAAAATTTCCATTTGCGATAGCGCGAACATATCCGCGAGCGTCAGTATGCACTGGACACGCGTTCTGGCACTTTATTTGTTCTTTCCAATATTGAGTATCGGGAACTTCAACGTTTAATCGCAATTAATCCTCATTGGACTCTCAGCACCCGTTAGAATTGCTTCTTTAAGCTATATATTTTTTGACGTACCCCTCTGTCTGCCAGGTCACGGAGCAAAACAGAATCAAGATCATTCAAAAGTTTCTTTTTAGAGTGCGACCATATTTCATGAATGGCGCAGGGATTCTTCTCATTGCACTGAGGCAGCCCCATCACACAATGGTTAAAAGTATTTTTGCCGTCAACTGTACGAATGATTCGAAGCACTGATAATTTACCCGCATCCCCTGCCAACTCATAACCTCCGCCGGGACCTTTGCTCGATTTCAAAATGCCCAGCCGTGAAAGGACCTGCAATCCCTTTCGAGTGTAAAATTCCGGTATCCTCAGTCTCTTGCAAATATCCCTGGTTAAAAATATTTTTTTGCCGCTTGTTGCCATCATATATCCGATGGCTCGGATGACATACTCGCAACTTTTTGAATACAATCTGAATTTATACATGGGTTAAATTTTAGCCTATC
>ASOC01000018.1 GCA_000405945.1 Candidatus Omnitrophus fodinae SCGC AAA011-A17 | reverse complement strand
TACAGCATTACGTTTGAAATTGCCAGTTGCGATTTCAATCATGTACAGTAGCCGTGTACCCACACAATCAAAAGGAACACGGTACTAGAGCGGAGATTAACCGGGCGCGCAACAGTTTTTCAGTGCGAATTTAGGTGAGTAGAAAAAGGAGGAGTTAGTGTATGGAAAAAGAGAATAGAAAATTCAAAAGGTTCGACGCGTACATGAGCGTCCGCTACAAGGCGAATGAACCTCAGCGGGTGACGGGTATCAGTTTGAGCAAAGACCTTTCGCGGGAAGGACTCAAAATCACTTCCAACGAAGCTTTGAAAACCGGTACCGTTCTGAATCTGGAGATCGACATTCCAGATGATCCAAAGCCTGTGTACTCGACGGCGGAAGTCATGTGGTCCAAGAAAATTGACGGCGAGCAGAGGAATTTTGAGCATGGGGTCCGTTTTCTCATGATGGATCCGGTGGATAAATTCCGCGTGCTGGATTACGCCTACAACAATTGGCTTGAGACCAAAGTTAATGATTTCGCGGATCCGGAGCAGTTGCCTGAAATCCGGTAACAGTGCCATCATCCTACATCCTTTCGATTGATCAGGGAACGACAGGAACGCGAGCGTTAGCCGTAGATAAAAAAGGTTTTATAAAAGGTAAAAGCTACAAAGAATTCAGGCAGTACTTTCCGCAGCCAGGCTGGGTTGAACACAATCCTCTCGAAATTCTTCAATGCACGCTTCATGTTGTAAGACAATTATTTGCAGCAACGGGCATTCGGCCCTCTCAAATTGCCGCGATTGGAATTACCAACCAGCGGGAAACGACTATCCTGTGGGACAAACTATCCGGTCAACCGCTTCATAACGCCATTGTATGGCAAGACAGGCGGACATCCGATAGTTGTTCTCATCTCAAGAAAAGCGGACTGGAAAAAATTTTCCGGAATAAAACCGGCCTCCTCTTGGATCCTTACTTTTCCGGTACCAAGCTCAAGTGGCTGCTCGATGAAGTGAAGACAGCGCGACGCAAGGCTCAAGACGGAAAGGCGTTATTCGGCACCGTAGATACTTGGCTTCTCTGGAATCTGACGGGACGAAAAGCGCATGCCACTGATTATTCCAATGCCTCACGGACTTTGCTGTTCAATATCCGGGAAAAAAAATGGGATTCTGAACTGCTTAAAATTCTGGGTGTTCCGGCCTCATGTCTTCCTGAAGCAAAGTCTTCTGCGGCTTTTTTCGGAAAAACCGTGAAGATTGGTCCGTTGCCGGAGGGGATTCCGGTTTATGGAATGGCCGGTGATCAACAGGCCGCGCTTTTTGGCCAGGCTTGCTATGAGGCGGGCACATTGAAAAACACATACGGGACAGGCTGTTTTGTGGTGTTGAATACCGGAAACAAGTGTGTTTTGTCCCAGCACGGACTTTTGACTACCTTGGCCTGTGACCGGCATGGCCGTCCCGTTTTTGCTTTGGAAGGGTCTGTGTTTATTGCCGGCGCGGCGATCCAATGGATTAGAGACGGATTGAAATTTGTCAAAAAAGCGGCTGAAACCGAGAAAATTGCGGCATCGCTGAAAGACACGGGCGGTGTTTATTTGGTTCCCGCTTTTGTGGGATTGGGCGCGCCGTACTGGGATAGCCGCGCCAGAGGTGCAATCCTCGGGATTACGCGGGGAACAACGCGTGAACACATCATTAAGGCGGCCTTGGAATCCATCGCGTATCAAACCACCGATGTTGTCACAACCATGAAAAAAGAAAGCCGTCTGGGTATCCCCGAGCTCAAAGTTGACGGCGGCGCGACTCAAAACGCTTATTTGATGCAATTTCAGGCCGATCTTCTAGGGCTGAAAATCAAAAAATCTCCGATTGTGGAGTCCACGGCCTGGGGCGCGGCCAAATTGGCCGGCATTGGCTCCGGTTTTTGGAAGGACGTGAGCGATGTGGATAAGAAACTCCGGTACCGTGTTTTTAACCCACGGTTTTCGCCGGGCCGAAAGAATGAGCTTTACTCGGGATGGCTGGAGAGTGTGCGCAGAGTGCTGACGGCCCAATGAAAAACGGATTTCAGGTTATCGCGCACCGCGGCGCCTCATCGTTATGTCCGGAAAACACCAAAAGCGCTTTTATAAAGGCGCTGGCAATAGGTGTTGATTGGATTGAGACGGATTTAAGGCTAACGCGGGACGGCGTCTGGGTGGTCATACACGACCGGGACATCAGCCGGCATTGCGGCCAAAAGTTTAAGGTTGAGCGGATGTCTTTGACGGAGTTAAGGCGGTACGAATACGGTTCATGGTTTAGCGAGGAATTTCGCGGCGAGCCGCTTCTCACTTTGGATGAGGCCTGTGACCTGATTTTACCCAGCGCGCGGATTATTCTTGATATCAAAACAGAAGGAGAAACGGGGAATCTTGCCCGTTCTCTTGCGAATGCCTTATCGTCACGCCCCTTGGATGAAATAGTCCTCTCATCGTTTTCGCTATCACTTCTCGATGCTTTGCGAAGCGTTAATCCCGGCTTTAGACTTGGTTACTTGTTTGAAAAAAAGGCCGGTCCCCGCACGCGATTAGCCGGCCGCCGCCAATTTTATTCCGTTCATCCGCATAAAAGCATCTTCACCAGGGAAATGGCTGCAGAAGCGCGCAGCCATAATTTAAAAACCTTTGTTTGGACCGTTAACCATCCGATGGAGATGCGCGAGCTTGTGGAAAACGGCGCGGACGGTATTTTCACGGATTTCCCCCAGCGGTCGCCGCTGATAGAACCGCTTTTGTCCATCCAAGTATAGTCTATAGTCTTATTGCCGATAATATCAGTAAAGGGAGGGTGTCGTGTTTCCTTTCTCATTTGGCAAAAAACTGGACATCAACAAGGAATTTTCTCTGGGCGAGATCCCTCTTTTCAGTTCTCTTTCCGGATCGGAAATCAAATTCATCGAGAAAAAAGTCCGGCTGGTTGAGTATAAAAAGAACGAGATCGTCTACAAGCAAGGGAACGACCCCGATGCTTTTTATGTGATTTGCTCGGGCCGGTTCAGGGTATTTATCCAGGAAGGCGCCGAGACGGAACGCACGGTCACCTACCTTTATCGTTGCGACTATTTCGGAGAAATTTCAATCCTCACCGAAAAACCTCATTCTGTCACTGTGGAGGCCATCAATGATTCTCTGGTTTTAAGGCTGGAGAAAAACGATTTTGAAGAATTGCTCAAAAACATTCCGTCACTAGCGATTCATTTGAGCCGTTCTATGTGGCTGCGCTTCCGGGATGAGGCCAAAGAACAGACGGGTGAGGCGAAAATCGTGTCGGTTTACAGTGTGAAAGAGGGAGTTGGGAAAACCACCTTTTTGATGAATTTGGCGCTTAGCCTTCAGCAGGAACTTAAGAAGCCCATTCTTTACGTGGACATGACCTCCTCGTGCCCGGCCTTCGTCCACTGGGTAGGTTCAGGAACACCCTCTATTCTACACCTGGATGAAGTCGACGTTTCCCGGGATTCGGAGATAGAAAAGTATTTGTACAAAACTTCTTCGCTTGTCACGCTTCTCAATCTTCAGAACGGAACCGGGGAGAATTTCCACGAAAAAAAACTGGTGACCCTCCTATCCTATCTTATCAGTCGTCACCCCTTTGTTCTGATCGACCTGCCGCAGGAAATCGGCGAAATCGTTTTTAAAATTCTCACGCAGTCGGATGTGATTTATGTTTTGACCGACGGGGAAATTGAAGACCTCTACAAGTGCCGGTCGCTGATCGCGGAAATGAAAAAATCGTTCACGTTTGATGACGAAGAAATCAAGCTGATTCTTTCGGAAGCGGGAAGGAAGGAGCACGGAACCCTTGAGGAAATTCACAAGACCGCGGAACATAAAGTTTTTGCCGCGCTTCCTTACGCGATGGAATTGGAGGCCGGCAACCGCAAGCCTTTTGAATCATTTCCGCAGGACACAAGACACCGGCTGCCGCTTTACTGGCGGACCATCCGGTACATGGCCAGGGAGTTGAGCGGGAAACTGGTGGGATTGGCTCTCGGAAGCGGGGCCGCCCACGGATTCGCCCATGTGGGCGTGATCAAGGTGCTTGAGGAGGCGCATATTCCGATTGATGTCGTGGCCGGATCCAGCATGGGGGCTCTGGTGGGCGCCCTTTGGGCGTCGGGTTACACGGTGCCGGAACTTGAACAACTCGCTTTGAGCCTGGACAAAAAAGCGAGTTTTTTGAATATTATCGGAATAGCGGATTTTTCCATGGCGCACCGGGGATTTTTAAAGGGCCGCGCGGTGAGCCGTTTTTTGAGAACTTTGTTCGGTCAGAAAACCTTCCGTGACCTTGAGATCCCCATGAAAATTGTGGCGACCGATCTTTTCACGGCCGAGGAGGTCCTGTTTGAAGACGGTGATTTGGTGGAGGCTCTCCGGGCAAGCATTTCGATACCGGGCATTTTCAGGCCCCACACCGTGGGCGGCAAAGTCCTGATTGACGGCGGCGTGATAAACCCGGTTCCGGTCAAAGTGCTGTCGAGGATGGGCGTAAAAAAAATCATCGCGGTCAATGTTCTGTCCGGTCCTTCCGATATTTTGAAGCGGCGCGAAGTTCTGAAGCAGAAAGCGCTTGAAATGGAAAAACGAGCCCGCGAAGGAGGCTTCGTGAAGCGATGGCTTTTTGCGTTGCGCAAGAAAATGCGCAAGCGTTATGCCGCGAATATTTTTAATGTGCTTGTCAATTCCATTCAATATATGGAATACTTGATTGCGTCCATGACCACCGTGGAAGCGGACGTGGTGATTCACCCGGTTACTTATGACGCGCACTGGATAGAATTCTACAAGGCCGCCAGCTTTATCAAAGTGGGCGAAGAGAAAACCCGGGAACAGCTCCTGGAAATCAAAAAGCTCGTGGAACAATAACGCCAACGGATTATTCAAACGCGAGGAGACACATGAAGGACATTGTGATTGCTCAAGGGGTGAGAACGCCGCAAGGCAACCTGGGCGGTGCCTTGAAGGATTTTTCCAGCCAAAAGCTGGGCGAGATTGTGGTCAGGGAGCTTCTTCGGCGCACCAAGGTGGATCCCAAGGAAATAGGGCATGTGATTTTTGGATGCGTGGGACAGCAAAGCGATGCGCCCAATGTGGCTCGCGTGATATCGCTTATGGCGGGTCTGCCGAAGGAAATCCCTTCTTACACGGTGGCCAGAAATTGCGCCTCGGGCATTCAGGCTGTGGCGAGCGCCTATCAGGAAATTATGTGCGGCGACGCCGAGGTGGTGATTGCCGGAGGCACGGAGTGCATGTCCGCCTCGCCTTATGTTAACCGTGATTTACGCTTTGGAAAGAAACTCCGCCATTCGACGATGATCGACACGCTTTGGGAGGGGTTGACTGATCCTGTTTGCAACCAGATTATGGGAAGGACAGCCGAGAACCTGGCCGCGGAGTTTAAAATTTCAAGGCAGGATCAGGACAAATACGCCATTCTTTCCCACCGCCGTGCTTTTCAGGCCATGCGAGAGGGACGGTTCAAAGAGGAAATAGCTCCGGTGGTGATTAAAAAAACAGTGCTGGGCAAAGAACTGCCGCCCGAAACATTTATGCAGGATGAGGGCCCGAATATCGGGCTCACGGAACAGCTTCTGTCTCAGTATCCCACGGTTTTCAAAGAAAACGGCACAGTCACTCCCGGAAACGCCTGCTCGATTTCAGACGGCGCCGCCGCCGTGCTGGTGACCACCAAAGAAAAGTGCCAGGCCTTGGGACTCACGCCCCTGGCACGCATTAGAAGCTATGGATTCGCGGGCGTTGAACCAGAACGCATGGGCATTGGTCCGACTTGTTCGACCCCGGTTGCCCTTAAAAAAGCCGGCATGAATTTGAGCGACATCCAATTGATTGAGCTCAACGAGGCTTTTGCCGCGCAATACCTGTCTTGCGAGCAGGTCTTAAAGTTCAACCGTGAAATCGCGAATGTGAACGGCGGCGCGATCGCTCTGGGGCATCCGGTTGGCACAACGGGCACTCGCATCATTGTCACGCTTCTCCATGAAATGAAACGGCGTAATCTAACCACGGGATTGGCGTCTTTGTGCATAGGCGGAGGGCAGGGCGCCACCATTATTTTCGAGAGGGTATAAGCCATGTACATCTATAAAGCGGGAGTTGTCGGCGCAGGAACCATGGGGGCGGAAATCGCCCAGGTTATTTCGTATTCCGGCCTGCCGGTCGTGTTAAAGGACGTGAACCAGGATTTTGTGAATAGCGGGCTTAAGAAAATCCGCGAGATTTACAAACGCCGCGTGGAAAAAGGCAAAATGTCGGCGCAGGATGTGGAAGCCAAGATGATGCTGGTCACGGGCTCCACCAGTTACGATGATTTCAAGGATGTCGATATCGTGGTGGAAGCTGTGCCTGAAAAAATGGAGTTGAAAAAGAAAATTTTTCAGGAACTCGACAAAGTTTGTCCGGAGGGGACTATCTTGAGCAGCAACACCTCGAGTCTTTCTATTTCCGAGATGGGAAGCGCGACGCGCCGGCCCCATAAAGTGGTCGGATTGCACTTTTTCTTTCCCGCGCACATCATGAAGCTGGTGGAAGTGATTCCGGGTTTGGCCACTTCCGATGAAACCGTGGACGATGTGACGAGTTTTTCTGAATCGCTGCGCAAAATTCCCGTGCGGGTGAATGAATGCGCTGGGTTTCTGGTCAACCGTCTGCTCATGCCGTATCTCAATGAGGCGGCTTACTGTTTGCAGGAAGGATCGGCCTCCATGCGAGAAATAGATCAAGCTGCCGTTGCTTTCGGCATGCCCATGGGGCCTTTCACGCTGGTTGATAATCTCGGGCTCGATGTGTGCGAGGAAGTCGGGAAAATCCTTCTAGAATCTTACGGCGATAGGATGCGTCCGGCGGAATTATGGAAGAAATTTTACGACGCCAAACTGCTAGGTCGCAAGTCCGGGGCCGGTTTTTATAATTACCAGGGCACGGACAGTCTGGCAGACAAAATGGTGGAGGAACTCCGCAAACAGCACGGTGGTAAAGGTTCGAAATTTTCAATCGAGCGGATCATTTTTCCGATGATTAATGAAGCCGCTTATTGCGTTCAGGAACATGTGTCCAAGGCCTCGGACATTGACATTGCCATGCGCGCCGGAGTGGGGTTTCCTGAAGACAAAGCGGGGATTCTGGCTTATGGCGACAAAATAGGGTTGGATGTTGTGCTGTCAACACTCGAAAAGCTGGCCGGGGAGCACGGAGCCCGATTTTGGCCTTGCCCGCTTCTAAGACGCCTTGTGGGCGCGAATTTTCTGGGTGTGAAAACAAAACGCGGTTTTTTTGAATACACGTGATGGCTGGTTGTTTCAAATAGTTGTGGAAGCCACATTAATTTAACTCTTAACGGGGGGGATTATGGGAGCACTGATAAAAATCACCAAAGAAGAAAATGTGGGCATTATCACGATCGATCATCCGCCAGTGAATGTTTTGAACAGCCAGGCCATGCAGGAGCTTGAGCAGGCCATTGACCAGTTGAACGCTGACGCTTCCGTGAAAGTGATTATTTTCACGGGCGCCGGCCCCAATGTGTTTATAGCCGGGGCTGACGTCAAGGAAATCAATCAAATCAATGCGGCTAAACAGGGCGAGGAATTGGCCCTGAAAGGCCAGACTGTCATCAATAAAATCGAGAATTCAAAAAAGCCATTCATCGCCGCGATCAACGGCGTTTGTCTGGGCGGCGGCAATGAACTGGCCATGGCTTGCCACATGCGGATTGCCTCGGATCGGGCCAAATTCGGCCAGCCGGAAATTTTACTCGGCATTATTCCCGGTTTCGGCGGAACCCAGCGCATGCTCCGGCTTTGCGGCCAAGCCAAGGCGCTGGAAATCATTTTGACGGGCGATAATATCACGGCGCAGGAAGCGTTCCGCATCGGGTTGGTCAATAAAGTGGTTCCAGACGGCGAAGTGCTCAAACAATCTCTGGGATTGGCAAAAAAAATCTCAGCTAAAAGCCGTGTCGCGATTGAGCTCATCCAGGAAGCCATTCGGGAAGGGGCCAAGGTTTCATTGAGTGAAGGATTGAAAATTGAGGCCGCGCTTTTCGGGAAAGTCGCAGAATCCGAAGACAAGAAAGAAGGCGTGAAAGCCTTTTTGGAAAAAAGACAGCCTAAATTTCAGGACAAATAGCAGGCAAAAGCAAAGTCAACCCGACCCGCCTCCCTATGCAACAAAGCCTGGTCCACATGTTCTTGGAGCGCGCGAAGCAGGATCCCGCCCGCGCGGCATTGCAATTTAAAAAGGACGGCTGCTATTCAGCGATCACGTATGAAAATTTTGCTGCCCGGGTCAGGCATTTCGCTCTGGGGCTGAACCGTCTGGGCGTCGCAAAGGGGGACAGGGTTTGCCTTTTGTCCGAAAATCGGCCGGAATGGGCCATTGCCGACTTAGGGATTCTTTCCCTGGGCGCTGTCAATGTTCCCATTTATCCCACGAGTTCGGACACTGAGTCTGAATATATTCTCAAACATTGCGAAGCGACCGTGTTGATTTTATCCAGCGCGGATCAGTGCCGGAAGATCCTGGGCATAAAAAATAATTGCGCGGGACTTAAGCATTTAATCGTGATGGACACGTTACCCGGGCATGGCGCGGACATTATGGAGTTTGACGATATTTTGGCGGGCGGCGAAGAAGAAGACAGGAAAGAGCCAGCCGCTTACGAGCGGCTTTGTGAAAAGGTCCATCTGGGAGATTTGGCCACCCTAATTTACACATCGGGCACTACGGGCCAGCCCAAAGGCGCCATGCTCACGCATATGAATTTTCTTTCCAATGCTCTTTCCTGCGCGACCGTGATTCCTGCCCAACCCGGGGACAGCTGTCTTTCCTATTTGCCTCTTAGCCACGTGTTTGAACGTATGGCCGGCTATTATTTCATGATTTATCAGGGGGTCACGATAGCCTATGCTGAAAGCATAGACACGGTTCCTCAGAACCTGATTGAAATAAAACCGACGGTGATGACCAGCGTTCCCCGGCTGTACGAAAAAATGTATGCCCGGATTTTCGAACAGGTTCATTCGAGCCCGGTCAAGACAAGGATTTTCGAATGGAGCATCAAAGCGGGCAAGGATTCATCTCCTTTCCGCATGGCCGGAAGTCCTTTGCCTTTTATGCTTGGTTTGAAATACGGCCTTGCCCAGAGACTTGTTTTCAAAAAAATCAAGGAAAAATTAGGGGGAAGATTGAGATTTTTTATTTCCGGAGGCGCCCCGCTTTCAAAAGAAATCGCTGAATTTTTTTACGCGGCTGATATTTTGATTTTGGAGGGGTACGGACTGACGGAAACTTCGCCGGTTATCAGCGTCAACCGTCCGGACTCGTTCAAATTCGGGACAGTGGGGCCGCTCCTGCCCGGCGTTGAAGTTAAAATAGCCGACGACGGCGAGATTTTGGTCAAAGGCCCCAATATCATGCAGGGATATTATAAGGATGCGGAGAAAACATCGAGAGCGATCCGCGACAGATGGTTTGCCACTGGAGACATCGGAGAACTCGATCCGAAGGGTTTTTTGAAAATCACGGACCGTAAAAAGGACATTATCATCACCTCAGGCGGGAAAAATATAGCGCCGCAGAAAATTGAAAACCTGCTCGTGGCGGATGAATCGATCCTTCAAATTTGTGTTTGCGGTGAAGCTAAAAACTATATCACCGCGCTCATTGTCCCGAATTTCACGCGGCTGGAGTCTTTCGCGCGTGAGCAGGGCATTTCGGCCGGCACGCGCGAGGAATTGGTGCGAAACCCGAAGGTTATAGAATGGATGAGACAGCGCATCGATACGCGCGCCCGGGATTTGGCCGGTTATGAGAAGATCAAATATTTCACGCTGCTTTCCGAAGAATTCACGCAGGACAAGGGCGAAATGACGCCCACCCTGAAGCTTAAGCGAAAAGCCATCAATGAAAAATACCGGGCTTTGATTGAGGCCATGTATGAAGGGAAAACCTATTCCAAACAGAATCCTTCATGAAGGAACTTTTCCCGCCCGGGACGGTGTGTTCCTTTATTACCGTTTTTGGAAATCAGAGCACGAAAAATCCCCTCTTTTTCTCATTATCCACGGTTTCGGAGAACACAGCCGCCGGTATGATGATTTTTTAAAAAGCCTGGAAGGGTTGCCGCTTTCTTTCGCGGCTTTTGATTTGAGAGGCCACGGGCAATCGGGAGGAGAAAAGGTCTATGTCAACCGGTTTGAAGACTATCTCTCCGATTTGGATGATTTTCTGGAACATTTAAAAAAGGAGCATGGCCTTGGGGCTTGCCGCCTGTTTTTGTTCGGTCACAGTATGGGCGGACAAATCGCGGCTTATTACACGGCTACGCGGCCGCAACAGGTTCACGCGCTGTTGCTTTCGTCTCCCTGCATTGGGCCGCAGTTGTGGGTGCCAGGAGCCGGCAGGCTGGCTCTATTCTTTTCTAGCCTGTTTCCACATATTGTGTTAAACAATCCCGTGCGGCCTGTTTTTCTTACGCATGACCAAAATGAAATCGCCCGTTATAAGCAGGATAAGCTTATTCAGAGAAGAATCAGCCTCCGGCTTGCGGGAGAAATGGTGCGCGCGCAAGGAAAAATTTTTGAGCGGGCTGATGAGATACGCATGCCGGTTTATATATTGGTCGCGGGGAATGAAAAAATCGTGAACAAAACAGTTTCAAAAAAATTCTTTGAACGGATTTCATCCGGCGAGAAAAGATGGATTGAATTTGACGGTTTTTACCATGAAATCCTTCAAGAAAGCGGAAGGGAAAAGGTCTACGAAACAGTGAACAGTATTCTTCAAAAATGTTTGGCCGTAACCCCCTCCTGAACCTTCATGCAGGAAAAGTTCACCTTTAATATCGAAGCGCCGCGGTTTAAGCGGAAAATGATTTTTTTTAAGGAAGAAACGGAAGGCCGCGAACATGTGGTGCTCAAACTCCTCGCCTATCTCCTGTTTTACGATGAACGGTTAAAAATCGAGGTGGCCATCGGGGCTCATTACAAACCGGACCTTGTGATTGAGGGCGACCACGGGGTTCCGGAAATGTGGATTGACTGCGGACGCATCACCCTGAAGAAAGTCGAGTCTTTGGCCGAGAAATTCCGTAAAACAAAGATTGTTATCGTGAAAAGTGAAAAGAATGAAACCCTGTCTTTCCGCAAACAGGCTGCGAAAAGGCTGGAGAGTTTTGATAAAGTCCAGTTTGTTTATTTTGATCGCGGATTCGTGGCCGGCATTGCCGAGGTTTTGAACCGGAGCAATGACTTGGTGCAATGGCAGGTGGCTGAAAATGTGATCGGAATGGCCTTGGGTGATCGGGTTTATGAGACAAACGTCAATCTGCTATAATGAAGCCTGAGAAGTTGGCGGAGGCTCACCCTATGTCACAGGAAATTTCTGTGTGTGACATAGGGTCCAATCATATGCTCAAACTGAAAAACTTTGAATTGAAAAGCGGTATTCTGCAGTCGCCCATGGCCAATTGTACGGATTTGCCTTTCCGCCTCGTGGCGCGGGAGAAGGGCATGAAATTTGCTTTTTTGGAAATGATATCCGCGGAAGCTTTGCTTTATGACACGCGGACCACGAGGGAAATCTTGAAGACAGTGCCTGAAGACAGGCCACTCGGCGCTCAGCTGGTGGGCTGCAATCCCGACAAGATGGCTGAAGCCGGCGCCATGCTCGAGGGCATGGGTTTTGACTGGATTGATATCAACTTGGGCTGTCCGGTTCCCAAGGTCACAGGAAAGGGCGGCGGTTCATCGCTTTTGAAGGAGCCGGAAGTGGCGCGCGAGATTTTTCAAAAAATGGCCGCTACCGTGAAAAAGGTTCCTCTGACCGTGAAAATGCGCAAGGGCTACAGCGATGAAAGCGGCGAGGAGGCTGTGCTCATTGCCAAGTACGCGGAAGATGCCGGTCTGGACGCTGTTACGGTTCACGGCCGCACCAGGGAACAAGGCTATTCGGGAAAGGCGGATTACGAAGCTATCCGGAAAGTCAAGGAGGCTGTGTCCATTCCGGTGATAGGCAATGGGGATGTGGTGGATGCTGAATCCGCAGAAAGGCTTCGCTCCATGAGCGGCTGTGACGCGGTGATGATAGGCCGTGGCGGGCTAGGGAATCCTTGGATTTACAGGGAGATTGAGCAGGTGATGAACGGCGGCGATCAGTTGCCAGCCCCATCGCTGGATGAAATCAAAAGAACGCTTCTCCGGCATCTTGAACTTGAGATCAAATACGAAGAAAGAACGGCTCTTTTCCAGATGAGGCGCGTCGCGTGCTGGTATTTCCGGCAAAGACCCGGAGTGTCGGATTTTCGTGAAAAAATCAATCATTCCCAGAGTCTGGACGAAGTCCGCCACCTCATTCAAAACTTTGAATAAAGTGAATGATCTTTGGGATGTCGCTGTGGTGGGGGCCGGAGCGGCCGGTTTGATGACAGCCGTCACCTGCCGCCGTGCGGGACTGAAAGTTCTTCTCCTCGACGGGAGGGAGAAAATAGGGGCCAAAATTCTCATCTCCGGCGGCACGCGGTGCAACATCACCAACCTTCAAGTCACGGAAAAAGATTTTCAAAGCGAGTCCCTGCGCGTCGTCAAAAGGATTCTACAGACTTTTTCCTCGTCCTCGGCAGTTCAGTTTTTTCGTGACATCGGCGTTGAGACCGTTCTTGAAGAAGATGGGAAATTTTTCCCAGGCTCTCATTCCGCTCAAACTGTGCTGGACGCATTTCTGGGGAAATGCCGGCGTTTGGATGTGCGGCTCGAAACCGGGCGCAAGGTTAACGGCCTTGATTTTGACGGCAATCATTTTAAAGTGTCGGGAATGAATTTTTATTACGCTGCTCGAACCGTGGTTCTTTGCACCGGCGGGCTTTCCTATCCTTCGACGGGTAGTGACGGAAGCGGCTATGAGATAGCCGCTTTGTTCGGACACAAGCTGATTCCAACCAGTCCCGCGTTAACGCCGCTGCTTTCGGATGACCCGGATTGGAAAAGCCTGAGCGGTATCGCTATTCCGGTTTGTCTTACCCTGAGCGAAGGCGGGAAAAAGAGTGTCCAATATCAAGGGTCTATGCTTTTCACGCATTTTGGATTCAGCGGACCGGCTGTTTTGAATATGAGCAGGCACTGGATACGCCATCAATCCGGCGGAGCGGCCAAAACTATGTCAGATGCACGTTTGTCAGTGAATTTTCTTCCGGAATTTCGTGAGGATAATTTTCGGGAGAAACTGGCCGAGGTTGGTAGAAAAACCCCGTCCCGTTTGGTCAAAAATTCAGTGTCGGAAAAATTGCCGGAACGATTAAGCGGTGTGTTGATGAAAAAAGCAAGTCTTTCGCAATCTCTTGTTGTTAATCAACTCAAGAGAACTGAAAGGGAAAAATTGTTACAGGTTCTATTCCACTCGCTGCTCAAAGTAACCGGCGTTTTCGGGTATCTGAAGGCTGAAGTCACGGCCGGCGGGGTGGACCTTGCGGAAGTGAATTCCAGCACGCTTGAATCAAAAAAGAGACCGGGTCTTTTTTTTGCGGGTGAAATTCTGGATGCGGACGGAAGAATTGGAGGATTTAATTTTCAATGGGCGTGGTCAAGCGGCTTTGCCGCGGCCCAAGGAGTGATTCGAAAAATTCATGAAAAAGAAATCGTCTAACCCCGTCCTATTGCTCGCATCGCAGTCTCCGCGTCGGCGCGAAATTTTGAAAAAGTTAGGAATCGCTTTCCGGGTCGTTCCCTCACGCTACTCGGAAACCGGGCGAAAAAAAAACAGTCCTTCCAGATTGGTCAAAGCTCATGCCGCGGGGAAAGCAAAAAACGCCGTTGCTTCAGTCCCAAACGGCATTATTCTTGGGGCTGATACCATAGTTTATCATAGGCGGAAAATTTACGGAAAACCCCGAAATAGGAGGCAGGCCATTCGTATGCTTTCCGAGCTTTCCGGCCGTTGCCACCAAGTGTACACGGGGATAGCCCTTTATGATCCGGAAAGCAAAACAATGTCATGCGATTACGCCAAGACGTTTGTTTGGTTCAAACAGCTGAAGGCCGGGGATATTATGAATTATTTGAAAGCCATTCATCCCTTGGATAAAGCGGGGGCTTACGCGATTCAGGAATGTCCCGGTATTGTGCGGAAAATCAAAGGGTCGTACACCAACGTGATTGGTTTGCCCGTGGAATTATTCATCCGGATGCTTAGAAAAATATATACAACTAAAAAGTTGCGCTTTACGGCAAGTGGAAATAGAATATTGCACTTTGCGGGCCAGCACCGGCTTTAATTGAAGGATGCTTAGGCAATATTATAAGGAAGCCGGTACAGGCCAATATTGCGTCGCGCGGGCCAGTAGCTCAGTTGGGAGAGCGCTACATTCGCATTGTAGAGGTCGTGGGTTCAACTCCCATCTGGTCCAGTCATCATACCTCCAGTAGCTTGAGCCCCAGCGTACATTAGATTTTCAAGGAAAGCTGGGGCAGTTTTGTTTTCAGCGCCATTGACAGCGGAGGAGGCCCCGGGCAAGCCCGGGGCCTCCGGAGCAGTACCCGCCCGGGGTTACCGGCCCCAGGCGGGTGGCGGCGAAGCAACGCTGAGCCGTCCCTTGACAAAGATATTTTAATTAAATAGACTCCTATTCAGTTCACGAGTTCACCTCAAGAGCAGCCGCAAGGAGCGAGTCAGATGAAAAAAATATTGTTTTTAGTTTTTGTTTTCGCATTTGCCGTTTCAACCTTGGCTTTTGCCGCTGAGTGGGCGGGGCAAATTGTGAAAAGCGATGATGGCAAAGTGAGTTTTAAAATCGGAGACAATAATATTTCCATCGCAAATCCGGACAGGGTTGCCGGCTTTGAAGGCTCACAAGTCATTGTGTGGGGTTCGCTGAATGCCGCAGCCGACACGGTCACGGTTGAAAGAATCGAAAAAAAAGCTTGATTTCAGAAAGCGTATAGGCGATACGAATTTTTGGGGGATTCATTCATTTTCACTGTTGAAATGTTAAGGAGATTACAAGACATGAAAAGAATCGGTTTGTTAATGTTAGTGTTAGCCTTGTTGTTTGCTTTTGGTTTTGTTGCGGCCTATGCCGCGGAATGGACAGGCGTGATCACGGAAACTCATTGCGGCGCCGCGCACAAGGGCGGTACGGACAAGGATATACAGTGTATTAAAGAGTGCGTGACTTCAGGCCGTGGGAAACTGGCTTTGTTGGTTGGCGATGATGTGCTCACCATCACCAATTCAGATAAGGCGACAGGGCATGAGGGACACAAGGTGACCGTGGTTGGCACGGCGGACAACGCTGCCAAAACCGTGACCATTGAGTCTCTTACCATGGCCTCCTGAGGATTGCATCGTTATGACGGAGGAAGGAACGAGTCATCCTCATCCGTCCTGCTGCGAGCATGAAAAGCAGGCGCCACGGGCAAAGAAGGGTATTAGACGCCCTCTTGCCACGGTGTTATTTGCCATGTTTTTTCTGCTCGCAGCGTCTTTTGTTTTTCCTTTTCTGATTCCTTTCCGTCAGACATTATTCCAATACCTAAAAATGATCGGCTGGCCCGTGACCGCGGGGTTTATCTTGGGCGGGCTGATTGATTTTTACATTCCCCGGGAATATATCTCCAAATTTCTGGCCAAAAACAGAAAGAGAACGATTTTTTACGCCGCCGGTCTCGGATTTTTGATGAGTGCCTGCAGTCACGGCATTCTAGCTATTACCATGGAAATTCATAAAAAGGGAGCCTCCGGCCCCGCCGTGGTCAGTTTTCTTTTGGCCAGCCCATGGGCCAATTTGCCGATCACACTGCTATTATTGGGTTTTTTTGGCGTGAAAGGGGTTTTGATTATTTTTTCGGCTATCACTATTTCCATTACCACAGGCCTCGGGCTTCAATTTTTGGACCGCCGCAGATGGATTGAGAAGAACAAATATTCGGTAGCCGTTGACGATGATTTTTCCGTGCGCCGGGATTTGGCCCAAAGATTCAGGCAATACTCTTTAAGCGCGCGGCAGCTGGCGGAGGATTTCCGCGGTATTGTTAAAGGCATTTGGGCGCTGGCTGATATGATTCTATGGTGGGTGCTGTTTGGAATTTTACTAGCCAGTTTGGTGGGAGCTTTTGTGCCTCACGGCGTTTTTCAGCGTTTTCTGGGCCCGTCGATTTTCGGGCTTTTAATCACTTTAGCGACAGCCGCTATTCTTGAAGTTTGTTCGGAAGGGACATCCCCACTCGCTTTTGAAATCTATAAACAAACCGGCGCATTTGGAAACGCGTTCGCTTTTTTGATGGGCGGGGTGGTGACCGATTACACCGAAATAGGTCTGGTTTGGATAAATGTCGGCAGGAAAACGGCTTTGTGGATGGTCGCGCTTTCTTTGCCCCAAGTTTTACTCGTGGGTATACTTTTAAACAAATTTTTTTAACGCATCGCCTAGTTTAATAAGGAGATTGCCGCCGTGAAACAAATTGACAATAGACAAAAACAACAGATTGCGATGAGGGCTCAAAAAGCATCACTTGGAGGCAAGAATTCCGTAACGAGGATTGAAGGACATCACAAAAAAGAGTTAACGGCGCCCGTTACCGGGCAATCAGACGAAGGCGCTCAAGCGGGCTCTGCTACGGAACAACAGGCGGAGACAGTCCACCGTTCGCAACCCAAGGTGGGGCGGAATGATCCGTGTCCTTGCGGGAGCGGGAAAAAGTATAAGAAATGCTGCCTTCAGAGTCAGGAAAATGCCTGATTTTTCGCCTTTACAAATTAAAGATTATGTATTACTATAACAACCTCCGATAATGGTTTAAGAAAAACAGGTAGGTTTTCTAGCCTACATTATTTCAGAAAGTGCAGTCGATTATGGCTCAAGATTTAGATTCCCTCTCAAAGAAAGACATCATAGATCTCGCGAAACAAAAAGGTGTGAAAATGCCTTACCTTTACCGTAAGTCCGAACTGATTAAAATGATCCAGAAAGTGGACCAGCCTTCACTGGCCAAACAACCCAAACCCCGCGGCAAAGCTGCGAAAAGAATACGCGCTAGAAATCCTAGGCTTGGAGGGGGAATGCGGCAGAAGGCTAACGCTTCCACTAAGCCTTATTACGAGCCCACTTACCATGAAGACACCTTTCAGCCTGCCCGGCACGCGGCGCCTGCTCCGGTGGATCTCAATTCGGAATCCGGTTCTTCATCGGGCGATTTGCCCTCAAGCTATCAGGATACCAAAATTGTTCTCATGGTGAGAGACCCTTTTTGGGCATTCACCTACTGGGATTTGAGCCCGGCCACGACTGCGAAAGTCAATTCGCTGATGCAAGAACATTACGGCGGCATCAAACCCATTCTTCGGATTTACGATGTCACGGATGTGGATTTTGACGGTAAAAATGCCCATCGCAGTTTTGATATCGCGATTTTTCTGGAAGCCAGAAATTGGTACATCAACCTGGGCATTCCCAGCCGCTCTTATCTCGTGGACTTGGGGCTTGTGGATGCAAAGGGTAATTTCTATCTCATAGCCAGAAGCAATGTGGTCAAAACGCCGCGTGATGGTCCTTCGGATGTTATCGACGAAGAGTGGATGGCTGTTGATTTTGAGGAGATTTACGCCCTGTCGGGCGGTTTTGGGACAGGTATATCGTCGCAAGAACTCAAAGTCAAGAAAAAGAAACTTTTCGAACAGCTCATGGCGGCTCCAGGAAGCGGCATGTTTTCCGGAGCGAGTCCAGGAGCGGTTAAGGTGGCGCAGGAGAAGGGAAAAGACTTTTTTCTTCAGGTAGCCACGGAGTTGATTGTTTACGGCCGGACCATGCCTGACGCTAAAGTCACGGTTTCCGGAGAATCCATCCGGCTGCGTCCGGACGGCACTTTTTCGCTCCGTTACTTTTTGCCGGACGGCGAAAAATACCTTCCTATTCAGGCGGTTTCCCGCGATGATGATGATTCGAGGAGAGTTGCCATTCGCGTGAAAAAGGATACCGCCGCCGAATAAGAGACATTCCTCCATGGAACAAATCGGTTATCTCATGCTCGTATTGCATGCCCATTTGCCTTTTGTGAGGCATCCGGAGCATGAGGATTTTCTGGAAGAAGACTGGCTCTACGAAGCCATCACCGAAACCTACATCCCCCTGATTGAAATATTTGACCGTTTTCTGGATGAGCATGTCGATTTCAGGCTCACCATGTCGATCACCCCGCCTTTGGCCAGCATGCTTTCAGATCCGCTTTTGCAGGAACGCTACATCAAGCACCTAAACATGCTGATTGAGCTTTCCGAAAAGGAAATCGAACGCACGCGCTGGCAGCCGGAATATAACCGTTTGGCCAGGATGTATTTTGATAACTTCCGGAAGGCCCGCTATATTTTCCAGGACAAATACGGCAGAAATATCCTGATGGCTTTCAAAAAATTTCAGGATATGGGAAAACTGGACATTATTACCTGCGGCGCTACGCATGGTTATATGCCGCTGATGGAAACCACGCGGTATTCGGTGCGCGCTCAAGTTAAAACGGCCGTGGATCATTACGCGTCCATTTTCGGCCGTCCGCCGCGCGGGATGTGGCTGGCTGAATGCGGTTACAATCCCGGCGATGATAAGATTCTTGAAGAGTTCGGCATCCGGTATTTTTTCGTGGACACGCACGGTATTTTACACGGCACGCCGCGTCCCAAATACGGAGTTTTTGCGCCCGTGTTTTGTTCCAGCGGGGTCGCAGCTTTCGGCCGTGATTTGGAATCCTCCAAACAAGTGTGGAGCGCACAGGAGGGCTATCCGGGAGATTATTTTTACCGCGAATTCTACCGCGACATCGGTTTTGACCTGGACTTCGAATATGTGAAGCCTTATATCCATCCGGACGGCATTCGCATTATGACCGGAATCAAATATCACCGCATCACCGGGACTACGGACCATAAAGAGCCTTATTTGCCTGAGCGGGCGCACGAAAAGGCCGCAGAACACGCCGGTAATTTTATGTTCAACAGGGAAAAACAAGCGGAATATCTTTACGCGCGGTTGGGCAAAAAGCCTTTGATTGTCGCTCCTTATGACGCAGAGCTTTACGGCCACTGGTGGTACGAGGGGCCGCAGTGGCTTGATTTTTTCATCCGGAAAATCACCTATGATTCGAAGATTATCAAACTCACCACTGGCCATGAATATTTAAAAGAAAATCCCCGCAATCAAATTGTCAATCCTTCATTTTCGAGCTGGGGGTGGAAGGGATACAGCGAGTACTGGCTGGAAGGAAGCAATGACTGGGTTTATCGGCACATGCATGAGGCCGCGCACCGCATGCATGAACTCGCGACCCGGTATAAAAATGCGAATGGTCTGGTGGAAAGAGCTTTGAAACAGGCCGCGCGCGAGCTTTTGCTGGCTGAGTCCAGCGATTGGGCGTTTATCATAAAGACCGGCACGGTGGTGGAGTACGCCAAGCGTCGCGTGAAGGACCATATTCTGAGATTTACCCGGATATACGAAGATGTGAAAAACGACTGCATTGACGAGGGGTGGCTTCAGGATATTGAGTCCAAGGACAATGTATTCCCCAATGTCGATTTCAGGATATATTGCTAACTCTTTACTAATAAATGAGTAAGGATGACGCTCTGTCCGATGCTCAAGCTTGTATCCAATACGCCGATACAGAAGATGCGCTTTAACTGATTAAAACCGTATCGACTATGAAAACAAAGACGTTATACTGGTTTTTAATATTTGCCTACGCGGTTGTTTTCCTAACCGAATCAACGGTTCAGGCCTATCCTGTTCCAATTGTGACAGCGTCTATCAGCGCTCAATCCGCCATTCTTCTTGATCCGAGGACAAACCGTGTTCTTTATTCCAAAAGGCCGCACCGCGAAAGGCCCGCGGCCAGCACGACCAAGGTGATGACTGCGCTTGTGGTTATTCAGAAATTACCCCTTGACCGGGTGGTACGCGTTCCCAAAAGCGCTGAATATATTCCGCCCAGCAAAGTTTTTTTGCGCATGGGTGAGAGATACACGGTGCGGGATCTTCTGAAAGCGCTTTTGATCAATTCAGCCAATGACGCGGCGCATACTTTGGCCGTGGCTTGTTCGGGCACGGAGGCGCGTTTCGCGCAGCTGATGAATGTCAAGGCGAGGAGTATCGGAGCACGCCAGACACGTTTTGTCAATGCAAGCGGGTTGCCTAACCCTACGGGGCAATACACCACGGCTTACGATCTTGCCCTTATCATGAAGGCGGTCAACAAAAACAGTTTTATCAAATCCACCATGGCGCAAAAATATTGCACTATCAAAGCGCTGACAGGCCGCAGAATAAACTTAAGAAATCACAACAAAATGCTTTGGCGGCAGCCGCACAATATTCAAGGCAAAACCGGTTTTACTCGGAAAGCTCTGCATTGTTTTGTCGGCAATATTTCAGCCCCCCGCCGCGGAGACTTGCTGGTCGCTATCATGGGCAGTCTCAGTCCCTGGCATGATTTGACCGTGCTACTTGGCATCAGTAAGAGCCTGGCTCCTTTTCAGATGCAGTTCAACAAAATCAATTTGTCTAAGAAAGAAGTGGCTGAAATTCAGAGGGCCTTGTGGCATGCCGGATTTCACGCCGGCCGTGTCGACGGAATTTTCGGAAGTCAGACATTGAAGGCGACAAAGGCCTTTCAGAAATCCCGTGGCCTTGATCCTGACGGCATCGTTGGCTCAATGACCTGGTCCAAACTAGAACCCTACCTTAACCGTTAACGGCTTTTCAAAGTCTTACGGTCATTTCAGAATTGCATTGAACACAATCCAACAAGCAGTCATAATATTCACTTCATGAAACCGTTGGGCTTTATATCTTTCATAAAATCAATCACCCGATTTACGCTTGCCGCCTTCTTAAGTCTGGCCCTTTTACCTGCCGGATCGCGCGCAGAAGAGAATCAGTCCCCCGGTCAAAACGCGGATGTTCTCATGGTGTCCGATTTTGAGAGCGGTCTTTTTAATAACAACCTGGGGGGCGACAGCGGCGCTTGGGAAATTGACCCTGAAGATGATTCGGCTTTTTGTCACGCCTCCATTGTCGGCATGGATGCGGCCGAGCATTCGGGTCATGCCTTAAAACTTGCCTATGATGTGGATTCGGAGACAGAAAATTCTGCCCAGAACGGATACTGGACCAAGCTGAAGAATCTCGATGCCCGACCCTACGACCATTTGGAGTTTTACGTCAAAGGCGGCGCTCAAACTGGATTCACCACGCGATTCCGTGTAGAAATTAAAAAGTTCAAGGATGAAAAACGGGTTGAGAAGATTAAGGGAAGCTTCGTTGTTCAAAACGTGACATCCGAATGGCAGAAAATCAGCATCCCGCTCAATAAAATGACCGGAATCCTTGATTTTATGGATCCGGCGGTGTGGAAAGACCCGTCCATTGGCAGAAAGGATTTGGATGAGCTGGTGTTTATTTTCGAGGGACGCCGCGTGGATAAAAAGACGGGCGTGATTTATGTCGATAATATCGCTTTTGTGCGCACCGGAAACCCGGGTCCGACGGCCGTGGATTTTCCTCCGCGTAAAATGGGTGATAAAACGCCTGTGCACATGGAAGGAGTCGATTTTGCCAAATTCCTCATCAAGAGACTGAAGGACTTTCCGGGGCAGACGGTTGTGAAAAAGAAATTTCCGGCTGATGACCGTGAATTCCTGATGGAAGTCGCGCGTGACACGTGGCGATTTTTTGACGAGGTCGTGGATCAGGAGCATCATTTGCCTTTAGACACCATCCAGCTCGGCAAAGGCCGGCCCATTAACGCGGAAACTTTTGTCGGTGATTACACCAATGTCACGAATATCGGTGTTTATCTCATGTGCCTCGTTGCGGGTTATGAATTTGGATTTATCAGCCGGGAAGAAACAGTCAAAAGAATCAGCGGCACTCTTAAGACGCTCGAAAAGCTCGAATATCATCAAAAAAGTGGATTTTTCTACAATTATTATGATACCACCACGACGGAAATGACCAGCTATTTTATCTCGTATGTGGATAGCGGATGGCTGGCCGCGGGTCTGTATGTGGTGCGGGATGCTTTTCCCGAAGAGGTTAAAAAAGCGTGTGACCGTCTTTTGAACCGCGGCAATTTCGCGTTTTTTTATGATCCTGTAGGTGAACAAATGGCGCACGGGTATTATGACCATTTGGAAGTGTATTCGGATTATCATTACGGCACGTTTTACACCGAACCTCGCGCCGTCAGCGCCATCGCCATCGGTAGAAAGGAAGTGCCGGTTGAGCATTGGTTCCGGATGATGCGCACTTTTCCCGAAGAATTTTATTGGCAGGGACAGGATCCCAAGGCCAGGAATGAGCGCACTTCTTTGGGTGTGACGTATTACGGTGGGTATTACGAGTGGAAGGATTTACACTATGTCCCGTCTTGGGGCGGATCGTTGTTTGAAGCCCTGATGCCAACCATGATTTTGGATGAGAAAAATTTGGCGCCTCACGGTTTGGGCGGGAATGACGCCACGCACGTCAAGGTGCATATACGATACGCTTTGGAAGAATTGAAATATCCTGTGTGGGGTATGAGCCCTTCGTCCAATCCCGACGGCGGCTATTCCGAATACGGCGTTGAACCCTTGGGCTGTAAGGGGTATAAGCCCGGCGTGGTAACGCCGCATGTGAGTTTTCTGGCGCTTGAATTCGCACCTGAAGAGGCGGTCAGGAATTTGCGTAAAATGCTCGAACTCTATGACATTTACGGGGAATACGGTTTTTATGACGCAGTCAAACCTGCCGATGGGCTGGTCGCGTACAAGTACCTTTGCCTCGACCAGGCCATGAGTTTTATTTCTCTCTGCAATTATCTGAAAGATGGCGCTATTCGCAAGCATTTCAACAACAACGAGATCGCTCAAGGCATCGCCCCTTTGATTCAATCGGAACAGTTTTTCGAGTCTGAAAAAAGCGAAGGGAAGTTACCCAATGACGCTAAACAAAAGGCAGCCTGATGGAAGCCGCGGAAGTGAGTAACGAAAAGGGGATTTATCAGTTTCAGTTGTTCTCATCTTATCCGGTTGTGGCCGGTTACAGCGATAGGACTTTCGATATGCGGTTTCTTGAGGACCAGCTTCCGGTTCCGGGATCGAATGACCGCGAGTTATTTTGCCAGGGGCTTCAAATCCCGGCCGCTGATTTGGTGACGCCCGAACAGATTCACAGCGGCAATATCATTTTGGTGAGTGAGGAAATGAAAGGCCGGGGAGCTTTCCGCCGCGATAATGCCGTCGCCAGATCGGACGGAATGATTGTGAAAGAAAAAGGGATCCCTTTAGGTGTCCAAACAGCGGATTGCGCTTCCGTGATTCTCTATGACCCCCAAAAGCACGCTGCAGGAATAGCCCATGTGGGTTGGCGCGGCCTTTATGCCGGCTTACCGGGGAAAATGGTCGCGGCTTTCACGAATAATTTTCTTTGCCGGCCCAAAGATATCCGTGTGGGATTGGGGCCGATGATACGCAAATGCTGCTACGAAGTAGGATGGGAAATGGCGTCCCATTTTGCCGGCTGTGTTGTGACGAAAAAAGGCAAAAATCATCTTGACCTTAGCCGGGCCATTGTGGCTGATCTGCACGCCATGGGAGTCCCCAAGAATCATGTTGAAGATTGCGGGGTTTGCACATCCTGCCAGAATGATCGCTTTTATTCCTACCGACGGGAAGGAAATCTTACGGGCAGAATGCTTTCCGTGATCATGCTCCGGTAATATCCGAACGGGCTTGCCCTTTTATCAGCACCTTTGTTATAATGTCGCCTCATTTGCTACGGAAGGAGGAGTTTCATGCAGGCCAATGATTTAAGAAAAGGGACTGCCATTTTATACAACGGCGAAATCCATCTTGTCGAGGATTTCAGGCATCATACGCCTGGAAATAAGAGGGCCTTTGTTCAGGCCACGCTCCGGAACGTTAAAAATGGGAAAATAGTTCAAAACAAGTTTGCTTCAGATGACGAGATGGAGGCGGCCCCGCTCATACCTAAGTCGGTTCAGTTCTTATACAAAGATCCCCTAGGCTATCATTTCATGAATTTGGAGGATTATCACACTTTCGCCGTGGATGATGACACGGTCGGAGACGGCCAACACTACTTGAAAGAGAATCTTGAGATTAAAATCAGATTCCATGATGAAAAACCCATTGTGCTCGAATTTCCCAGTAGCATTGTCTTGAAAGTGATTGAATCCGCGCCTGGGGTTAGGGGGGATTCGGTTTCAAACACCCTCAAGCCGGCTAAACTGGAAACAGGTTATGATATTTCGGTACCTCTTTTTATTAAAGAGGGCGACTCGGTGAAGATAGACACGCGTACGGGCGAATATATCGGCCGCGCGTGATAGCGGTTGTGCGGGCAATTACAGCACTCGCTACCTTGAAAGTTGCTCCAAATGGTTTTAATTTTTGCGAGTGTAGCCCCAAATTCTGTGGCAATGGACAAAATTTGGGGGCGAAGAGAATTTCAATCTTTAAGGGCAATTAGCTCAGTTGGTTAGAGCGCTTCGTTCACATCGAAGAGGTCAGAGGTTCGAGCCCTCTATTGCCCACCATTTTTCACGCAATTTAGCATCCCCAGGTAAACGTGAACCAAAAAACAGGACGTTGCCAAAAAAGTTTAATTGCTTTGGCGATTGTTTTTTTTACTGGTTGCACTTCCTATCGAGTTGTCCAACTCGGACCGGGAGTGGGGGAAAACAACATTATAACCCCTTTTTATGGTGTGACGCGAAACCATGTATTAATTCCGGAATACACGCTGGATGAGTACGGAAATTATCCCACCACGGAAGAAGAAGCCGAGAAACGTTTTCAGGCACAGCGGATAAAAGTCGAGCCCGTTATCAAGGAAAAATACGAATTGCCTCCCACTTTCCCCAATCTAATCCCGCAACATCTTTTAGGATTTGGATTTATCCTGGTCTCGACGATCGCTATTCCCGTTCAATGGATGGGCGAGCTGTTTTCCTCATCCTCCAAGAAAAGATCTTTTTCAAGAATTGCCGGAGACTACTATTCCTTCAGCTTCACTGTGAGCGCACCGCGCGAACTTCGCGAAACCACGCCAGCCAATTGTCCGAATTTACCCGTGTTCCGCTGAAAAGTTGCCGTGACCTCGCCCACAGCCTTGCGGTATAGCCCGGTAAGTTTGGAATAACTGACGGTACCTGCCGCCAACAGAAATGTGATCTCATTATCCCGCGCACTGTAAGTGTAAGTGGTATTGCCATCAGAGCTAGCAGCCAGGAAAATAGTGGTCCCATTGGGAGGCAGCGTTTCATTGGCAAGGATTCGGCCCATGTTCGTGGAAGCTAAGCCCGCCAAACCATCGTTTTCAATTACCGGAATAGATGCTACCAGCCGCACCTGTCCATTGGAACGCTCGTTCACTGTCTGACTTAAAGCGGCGATCATTTCCGCATTGCCGGGAGAAGCCACCGTTTGAGTGAGCGCCGCCGGCTCGATTTGCTCCGCCGCAAGGTGCGCGGCAACGACATTACGGCCCATATTTCCTGCCAGATTAATAACCTCCTGAACCAAAATCATGCCTTGGACTTTACCGGCCAAAGACGCCAAAAGCCCGGACGCCGGCACACCGTCCACTTTTTCGCCCAAAGCAGTCAGCAAGGGACGCAGCAGCGTGTCTGTCAATTGAGAATCAACATTCACATTAATAGCTCTCAAGCCTTCCTCGAGCTGAGTCATGAGCGCGTTGATATTGCTGTCAAAATCACCCGGTGCTTTCACACGGGAAAGTAAAATTTCTCTCCGTATATCGGCCACTTGTTCCCTGGCGCTTTGCGCCGCGGCAGCGTTTTGGCTCCTTTGCGCAAAGGTATCCAATAAATCCAAAAGTCTGTCCAAAAGCTGGCTCT
>ASOC01000017.1 GCA_000405945.1 Candidatus Omnitrophus fodinae SCGC AAA011-A17 | reverse complement strand
CTGGATCAATTATTTCCGGCTCGCGGAAGTGAATTGATCTTCGAGGAACTCGACAGTTGGATACGGCGTAAGCTTCGCTGCATTATTTGGAGACAGCTGAAGCGAGTGTACACTCGTGCTAGAAAGCTCATGAGCCGTGGGATTCAAGAACAGAGAGCGTTTGAGTCCGCGTGCAACCAGAGAGGGCCTTGGTGGAATTCTGGGGCTTCGCATATGAATGAAGCCTTCAAGAAATCCTACTTTGAGCGCATGAATCTTATTTCGCTACTTAGGCAATTGCATCAATTTCAACCTACTTTACGAACCGCCGTATACGGAACCGTACGTACGGTGGTGTGAGAGGACGGGGAGAGTAATCTCCCCTCCTACTCGATTTAAGGAGGGTTCAAAAATGGAAGAGGTCAAAGAAATACAAATAGCAACGTGCTTTGATTGCCGCAAAAAATTTGATCCGGAAGAAATAAGAACCTATCTGAACCAGGTCTTATGTGAAAGCTGTTGGGACCTTAACATGGGGTTTTGCGAGTCCTGCAATGAGTCAGTCCGTAACGATGATCTGCGTGAGATTAAGGATAAATGGTATTGCGGGGCATGCGTTGAAAAGAAGTTTGTCGCATGCAGTTCCTGTGAGGAATATGTCGCGCGAGATCACGCGATTCATTCCGAGATCCATGAGGCGGACTACTGTCAGAACTGCGCAGGAGATTACCTGCGTTACTGTGCGGCTTGCGATAGCGAGGTCAACAATGACAGTTGTTACCATGATGATTCCGGAGACGCTTACTGTGGAAGCTGCTGGGATAACCGGGAACAAAATGGTGATGCCGCTGATTACATTCAGCATCATGAGCTCTCTGGAAGCCGTTTCGAGCGGTGCGTTTCAAAAAGAAAGTTCGGGGTTGAGATAGAAGCATGCCTTGACTCCGAAGATGCCGAACATCTGCCGGTAGATCGAGTTGGAAAATGGAGCAGTCAGCATGATGGGTCCCTGGGTGATGGCGGCAGAGAATATGCCAGTCCCATCTTGCAAGGGGATGAAGGTTTCCAGGAAATTGAGGAGTTTTGTTTAAAACTCAAATCCTGGGATTATTTCATTCAGAAAAGCTGCGGACTCCACGTGCATATCGATGGCAGGGATCTTGGATGTGAGGATATTCGGAAGCTGTTAAAGATCGTACTGACCTACGAGCCTGTGATCTATGCCATGCTTCCGGAAACTCGGTATACGGGAAGTTACTCCGTTCCTCTTACGAAGTTTCCGAAGTCCCGGTTCCGGACAAGGGTCATAAGTGAAAATGACCTTAAGGCTGTTTGGTACGGCCGTGATCAGCACAAGGTGGATTTGAAATCAAAGTACCATCACTCACGGTACTACGGCGTCAATATTCACTCTTGGTTCTTCAGACGCTCGGTCGAGTTTCGTTACCATTCGGGGACTCTAAATCCGGTGAAGATTATAAACTTCATCAGGATATGCCAGGCCCTTGTGGATAAAGCTCACGCGGTTAAATTCGCAAAGGTCAGAAAGTTTGAACATTTTCAGGAACAGTATGAAAATTTCATCTCTTTCCTCGGCCTTACACCGGAACTCGCCCTGTACATAAAGCAGCGAATTTTGAAATTTCATCCTGACCGCTTCGGTCTAACGCCAGTCCAAGCTCAATAACAAACTAAAAACAATAAATTTAAAAAATAACGGAAGGAGTCTGTCTATGTGCGGAATTTTTGGATTTGCCAAAAGCGAAAAAACGCTGTCACAACTAGGAGAGCATCAGATACGAGGTGCGGTGATGGATCTCGCCTGCCTCAATGAATCGAGAGGGAAAGACGGAACCGGGATTGCTTTGATGTCCCCGTCGGAAATGACGGTACTTAAGGAAGCCAAACCGGTCGGGGAGCTTTTTAAAACCCGCCGGTTTCGGGAGATGATCAGAAAAATTACCTCCCGTACTTTACTTTGTCTTGGGCACACCCGTCTTGCAACGATTGGGAGTGTGCATAACGACCACTGCCACCCGTTTGTCTCGGAAGATTATGTCGGCGTGCATAACGGACATTTTCTCAACCGGGAAAAGCTGCTGAAAAAGTATCAAAAAAAGGTCCAGACCCCGGTGGATAGCGAAGCCATATTCCGGGTACTGGACGGAGAAAGGTCTGTTTCAGGAGTTGTTTCCAGACTGGAAGAGATGAGCGGGGACTTTGCGCTCGGATTTGCGAACCTGCGGGACCCCTTCCAGCTCTATTTATTGAGAAACGAAGAACGTCCGCTTCACGTGGCGTATGTGAAGCGACTTGAGGCGATGTTCTGGTCGAGTGAGCAAAGGCATTTGGAATACGCTCTCGTACGTAACGAGCTTGATGCCAAAGTCCGAGAGATCCAGCCGGATCATCTTTACTGCGCGGACGTGCGCCAGTTCAACGGGAAAAGCAATATGGCAAAGCACGCGTGCAGGATTGAACCGCCCCTGTGGGAACGCTGGTATGCGGCATCAGAGGAAGATTTCCAACCCGGTGTTCAGCCTTACCTCTTCGACTTTGATGAGCTTCATGCCTGCGGATTTCTAGAGGGTTCTGGAATCACGGAACGTTCCAAGATTCCGTGTGCCGGATGCGGAAAAGAGATGGAAGCCGGGAAGCTTTATTACGACGACGGAAGCGGGCAATTCATTTGTGAAATCTGCAGCTGCGACTATTCATTTCTCGGACAGCAAAACATTCAAAAGGAGGATAACTAACATGGTTAGAAATAATGAGGAGAACGTTCATCCTGTGTTTGGAGAAGTGATTTCAGTCTACACCCAGGATGAGGCAATTGAAGACGGCGTACTGGTGCATGTCGGCAACGTTGGGAAACAGCGGGTGGTGCTTACCCGGGTTCTTTTCAGCCAGGGCTATGAAGATGATGCAAAAAGAAAAGCTCTGGTTGAAAGAGGTTTGGAACTTCTTTGCCGAGAAGATGCTGAAGACTCACCCAATATGCGTCTTCGGGTGATTGAAAAAGGGAAGATATGGGTCATTTGGAACGTGGGCGAGGGGTTTACATTCCTGATGCCTGAAGATTATTGAAAGGAGAAAAAATCATGAGAGAGTTCATATTG
The DNA here is from genome assembly GCA_000405945.1 of Candidatus Omnitrophus fodinae SCGC AAA011-A17. Classification (GTDB taxonomy): domain Bacteria; phylum Omnitrophota; class Omnitrophia; order Omnitrophales; family Omnitrophaceae; genus Omnitrophus; species Omnitrophus fodinae. The sequence goes on along the minus strand of ASOC01000017.1, from coordinate 23,573 downwards.
AACCAGACGAGGAAAGCGCTTCAAAGGCTCAGGCGAAGCATTGTTATGATTCTGAAAACGACGTTCATTGTTTTTGTGAACGCTGTCTTGTGGCTTCTGCCTATGGTCTTTATGGGATGGGTCTCTATGGCTTGGATTCTATCGGCCACGGGTGATCATGGGCCGGAACGAACTATGCAGGGAAATGCGTATCAGACGTCAGCACAGGAAAGGAGACGTGTTCCAGTGCTTGATTTGCGAAGCATGCTCCAATCCGCTGATAATCTGATACGGCAGATCCGGTTCTGGAAGAAATGAATTGTTTGGGGCGGTGGGGATATTTTCCCTGCCGCTCCAATTTATCTTTTTTGTTTTAAAGTGGCGCACGATGTGTCGCCCCTTAAGCCTAAGGCCCCAATTGAGCGATTTAGAAACTTCTTATGAAGGGTAAAAAGGTTTGTCGGCAAAATTCGAAATTTCCGAAGGCGGACGATGATCGAAATCCCTGCGACACGATTTTATTTATTAACAAACCGCTAATCAGGTTTATAATATTTTAAAAGGTACACGGGACTGCGAAGGGCTATATCAATTGCCCCCGTTATCGAAAGAAAATTCATTGTTGGCGTATTAAAGTCATTCAAAAAGTTATTGTGAATCTAAACGATGATATGAATTTGTTAGGGCAGATTCATTTAAGGGCAATGATTGCGTGCCGATAATGCTTCAAAAATCATTTGTGTCTGGATGAAAGAAGCGTGGTTATAGTGCTCCTGTCAGTTTCCATAAGTCATTAAGATTTCTGGCAGGACATGATTTCCAAAGGGGGTGTGAAACTGTAATGGGGAGCAGGATAGAAACCCAGCAGAATGCTAGTCGCCTTCTTCAGGCTTGCTTTATGGGTGAAGAGCAGGCCATCCGGACATTCTATGATCGCTTCAAAAACCTTCTCTATGCCGCGATCCACGGGTGGATAAGAAAGTTCGCGCATGGGGCAGCCCACACTGAAGACGTCCAGGAGGTTTTTCACAATGTTCTAGTCCTTATCATGGAGGACGGGTTTGCCCGGCTCAAGAGTCTTCGCGATACTGGAAAGATAAGCGGGTATCTCTACATGACGGCTTACCATGAGGCTGGCCGCTATTTTCACAAGAAATGGAGAGAAGCAAAAGAAACCGCTCTTGAAGGCCCGTCACCCGTGACATCCGCCGATGCGGCGCTTGAGAAATTATCCAGGGAAGAAAGCCAGCGAATTGTTTCCGAATTCATTAAGATGCTAAGCGGGCGTGAGAGAAAGATTTTAGAATATTTTTATGGTGAAGGGCTGTCTTACCGCCGGATCGCGGAATTGGAAGGGCTTACAACCAGCAATGTCGGGGTTATGATCTCGCGTATAAAAGGTAAGTGCGCTGGGTTTATTCAGTCGAAATACGGAAGAGACCATGAAATTTAATGTAAGATTTATACGGCTTGTTACTCAATAGGTAAGGGGTGGTGTATGAAGAAAAAACGGGACAAGATTGACGGGCTTTTCAAGGATTATTTCAGACCGGGGTCGAAAGCTCACGAAATAGAGTCCTTTAGGGTAGAAGAGCCGAATGCAGTTCTGTATGAATCCATGGCGATGTGTTATGAAAGCAGCCGGGACATACCGGAAAAAGAATGCCCCGATTCCGTGAAGATTGGCGTCTACATCGATAGGGCTCTTGATAAAAATGCAATGCTTGAACTTGATCAGCACTTTGCTGTCTGCGAAAAATGCCGGGCAAAAGCGCGCGACGCGAAAGCTGCGATCGAGAAGTTTGAAAAGAATGCGTTGCCTGAAGTCCCGCGGTCCATTGCTTTCAAAAATCTTTCATGCCTTGCGAAGAAGAACCCCCGTTCCCCGAAAAAATAACTGTAATAAAAACTGTCCTCCCGCCTCTATATGGGCGAAATCAGAAAGAAACCTGAATACAGGAGGAAACAAACATGTCAAAAAATAATCTAGTTGAGATCGTATGCGTGATTGACCGGTCGGGATCCATGGAGAGCATTAAGTCTGACGCCATCGGCGGGTTCAATACGTTTCTCGCGGCGCAGAAGAAAGTGCCGGGCGATGCCAAATTGACCATGGCTCTTTTTAACCACACATACCGGCTTGTTTATGATTGCGAGGATCTTCAGGCGGCGAACCCTATTGATGAGACAACATTCAACCCTGGCGGGACGACGGCGCTTTTGGATGCGGTCGGGCGGACCATCGACGACATCGGCAAGCGGCTGGCCGGCATGCCGGAGAATGAACGGCCGGAAAGCGTAGTCTTCACGATTCTCACGGATGGGCTGGAGAACTCAAGCAAGCATTATACAAGGAAGAGAATACACGAAATGATCAAGCATCAGAGGGAAAAATACGCTTGGGAGTTTGTATTTCTTGCCGCAAACCAGGATGCTTTCGCGGAAGCTGAGAGCCTTGGGATCGACAGGGATCAGGCGCATACCTTTGCTCCTGATGCTGACGGAATCAAGTATGCAATGGCCGTTGTGTGCGAAAAGGTGTCGGATTACAGGCTGACTGCTAGCAAGAAACAGGCGCGACGGGCTAAATCGGGCTGTACTGCTTGAAGCCGGAGGCATTACGCGCTATGAATACGCTGGGGGATATGGCCAAAGCGTTAAACCGTTCTGCTGTGTACTTTGGCGGTTTGCAGACAAGATTTGGACTTCCTGTTTTCGAGGGGGCCGGCTATTCGGACGCCTATTTCGCTTTTTTCCGGTCCGTTGTTTTTCTTCGCATGCTGAATGTTCCGGAAGAATCTCTGCGCGATCTCTGGCATCTCGAAAAAAAACTGCTCCGGCTTTTGCACGCAGATTCTACTGAATCCAAGACGTGGTTCCTTGATGCCTGCGGTCAGATCACGCATTTGAGGCGGCGCCTGCTTCTTAGCAACTACGACCTTGGCGTTGAACTGCCGTCTGGGACGCTTCAGCTCGGCTTAGACTTTGCCAGCAATCTGCCTGAATTTTTCTCCGGAAAGGAGATGGGTGAAAATATACTGCATGTGCTTGGGCAGTACCTCAAGCTTTATTCACATATCCAGGTTGCCGTGCAGCAAGAAGTCCAGCTTATCCGGTCAGCCGCACGTTGGGCAATCTCAAGGCCGTTCTTGAAGAAAGCGTGAATGTCTGGTTTGCCGAGAAGAAGCGCCCTAAGAGGGTCAGAAGTAGCCGCGGGAGGTTCTGGGGCTTTCCCGGGGCCGGTGTGTTTCACAATCCGGCTCCGGGAGATCCGGGCCCCTAAAAAGCTGTTTTTTTCTCGAAAACTTCCTTCAGGTTTCAGAATGCCAGCCGTTATGTTTAACCCTCAAAGGGAGAAAGGAGGGGATTTCCCTCCCATGTAGCATCATGTACTTCAAACGTTTAATCCTCGCAGTCCTTCTTTCCGCTGTCTGTACCCCTCAAGCTCTGGCTAATGATGTTTCTAAATCCTGGGAGAAGAAATATCGGGACGAGACTGTCCTTTATCGGTTGGCCGAATCGACGATTGAGCTTAACCGGGATGGTTCTTACAAAGAGACCGAGCATTATGTCATGGAAATCCGGAAAGAGGGCGGCCAGGATGTCGGGGAACTCACCGTTCCATACGACAGGGGCTTTCAAGAGGTGAAGGACATCAAAGCCTTTATCAAGACGCCTGACGGTAAGAGGCATAAATATACCTCTATTCAAGATTTGGATGTTTATTCCGGGGCGGCCATGTATTCAGACGCGAGGGTGAAGGTTGTGACTATGCCAAACGTGGTGCCCGGAAGTGTGATGGAATGGCAAAGCACGGTTTTGAACAAGAAAAGCTTGATTCCGGGAGCTTTTAGTATCCTTTTTGACTGTTTGGTAGATGCGATACCGATTAGAAAGAAGCAGTTAACGCTGATCGTACCCAAGGGAATGCCTTTGCAGTTTACGAATTGGCATACGGCCATTAGGCCCGAAATCACGAAGTTTAAAGATAAAGTCCGTTATGTGTGGACGCTAGAATACGCCGATACGCTGGAGCTTGAAGATTATATGCCCTCCGCCGATGACATTGCCCAGTATGTGTCAATTTCAAATATCAAGAGCTGGGAAACCATAGCCGACTGGTATTGGGGGCTTGTGACAAAGAATTTAAAGGCTTCCAGGGCCATGAAGAAGACCGTAAAGGAGCTTATCGCGGGCAAACTCACGCAGGGGGATAAGATTCAGGCGATCATTGGCTATATCCAGGCGAATTTCCGGTATGTTTCCATGAGCTTTGGCAGTAACCTCCTTGAACCGCACCCGTCGGATGAGGTATTTGGCAACAAATACGGGGATTGCAAGGATCAGGTGCTGGTGGCCACGGCCATGCTAAAAGAGGCGGGTATTATGGCCTATCCGGTTCTTTTTGCAGACGCTGATGGTATTGATCCTGAAAACAAGCTTCCCATGCCGGGTTATTTTAATCATGTCATTCTTGGCATTGAGCTGGAGGGTAAGCTCTTTTATACGGATGTGCTGGCGAAGGGGTACCGCTTTGATGAAATCCCTATACAGCTTCAAGGCGGCCATGTTTTTGTGGTGAACGGGCAGGGAGGTCGCTTTGATACCGTGCCAGTGACGCCTGGGGATGAAAATGGGCTAGTCAAGGAGTCGAAGCATATTCTTAAAGAAGATGGGTCCGCTCTTGTTGAGACGACGGCTCTATGGGATATTCAGACGTCTGTGGGTGTCCGTGCGGGTTGGAAGAATATGCCCGAGACTAGCAAGCAAAAGCTGGTTGATGCTTTAAATGAGCGGCTATCTTCAGGTGGGAAAGTATTCGAACACAGGTTGGAGAATATGGACGCGCCATTCGGGCGGATTAAAAGTTACATCAAATATGAAACTCCGCAGTTTGTGGAAGCGGCAGGCGATTTTTTGACTTTTGGCCTTGGGGGCAACGAGCGGGACGCGGCTTTCACAAAAAAGAAACGGATTTATCCCTTGGATTTTAACGTTGCTTCCTATAGCCAGACAAAGAATGTTTATATTATTCCCAAGAGTTTTGAAGTGGCTTATTTGCCGAAGGATGTTGACCTGAGTTGTGAATATTTCGATTATTCAAGGACGTATAGACGGAATGGGCGGGCTATTACCGAAACAAGAACGGTACGGTTTAAGAGAGCCCGGTTGCCTGTGTCGGCGTATGGGCGGTTAAAGGATCTCGAAACTCAGTATTCCCGATTAACAAATGAGAGAATTATTATTAAGAAGATTGGTATCCCGGGTGAGGCCAGCCCCGTAGCAGATGTTACCGAAAAACAGGTCATGGGGAAACCTCTGCAGGAGGATCAAGCGGCTGGATGGGTAGGGGCGACGGATATTCAGAAATAAAGAAAGTGATGGATCAAAAAACACATTATTGCCCTGAGCATAATACCGCGTTAATCAGAAAGAGGATTCTTTACGGTTATCCCGATCCAAGCGCAGATCACAGCAAGGTTATCCTCGGTGGCTGTTGTGTTTCGGATGATTCACCTAAACATGGCTTTGAGTGTCCAGTCGATCACAAGGCGTTTATTGTGAATAGCAAAGGTGAAGTAGAGCCTATTTTTGATGACGACGAAGAGACTGATAACGGTTTATGAAAAAGGTCTGGCTGCACGATTGAATCCTAACGTTTTCCGGGTGATCCATAAAAAAGGCCGTCAAGCCGAGCGATAATTATCTCCAAAGAAACCGGTGAGATTTTGCATGATGGATCTGCTAATGATGGGGCTAATTTTTTAAACCGCAGATGATTCAGGGAGAATTTTATGCACGATGAAATTATGCAAGAGAAATGGCCGGAATTTGAGAAAGAATTTAAAAGGTATGCAGAGTTTGGCCCATTTCTGGCAAAGGTGGGTTATAGCGAGACAATGGCAGAGGCCAAAAAACGCCTGCGGAAGATCGTCCGCCAATCAAAGGAAAAATATTTTGCCGAAGAATCAAAGCGGCTGATTTTTAGAGAATTTGCTATCTTCATTCTCATGCTTTACCGCATCAGAGCCACTCATAAAGAAAAGTGTGCTTGTTCAATTTGCTTCAACTTCGCGAAGCTCCTCGGCATGTTTTTCCGAAAATCAAGCCCTGGCCTCGGCTTTTTCTTCGATACAGGTAAGGCCTTTGATGGCGATGTCGGATTTCGCTTAACCAATGTGGTATAGTGACGCGCAAGATGAAAAAACTTGAGATCGAACAAAAATATCGTGTAGGCAACCCTATTGTTGTTCGGCAACGCATTAGGGGATTGGGCGCGAAGAAAATTTTTTCCGACGTAGAATTTAACGAACTTTTGGATACAAATGGTAAGCTGCTAAGGAGCGGCAGAGCCCTTCGTTTGCGCCATTATGGAGGGCAAAAGGGCATACTCACTTTTAAGGGCCGTCGTTTGCGGGGCAAATCAAAGAAACGCCTCGAAATCGAAACGCAAGTTGATTATAAGGCCGCAAGAGAGATATTGAAGCAAACCGGTTATCGCATAGCGGTGAAGTACAAAAAATGGCGGGAAGACTATCGTTTTGGAAAAGCACTTATTAGCTTGGATCATCTCTCCCGCAAAGGGTGGTTTCTCGAAATAGAAGGAGCGCCAGCACAAATCAGTTCTATCGCCCGTAGATTGGGTTTTAAAGAAGCGGATCGGGAAGATCGCACTTACGCCGAGCTGGTAAAAGCTGGGAGCAGGATTCGATAACTGGAAGTAGCGGTTATTGCCTCGTCAGACATCAACCAGTTGCGAAAGTCGTCCAGCACGGGGAGCCAAAGCATATGGAACGGCGAGTATTGGAAAAAATTAGAGTAAAAAAACGATTCATTTGTTCCCAAGGGGTTTGAAATAAAGAAGAGTTAAAAAAGTCGCTGTTGCACCAAGCCTTCACTGGAGAACTCTAATGGCCATCCTTGTCGAAGCATTCTCAGTGGTTGTTCGCTATGAAGCGATTGAACAACGCTTTTCGGGTGGTTGGAGTGCCTTTCTTAATAGCATTCCAAACCAGACGTTTTGCAGTGACGGTGTGCTGGCTCGGGTTGGTTTCATGTCCTCAAAGGATGTTGAGACTTATTCCTCGATGCTCGAAAAGGGTGGGCTGGTGTTCAAGAGGGACGGTCAGGCGGTGGACTTTGCCGTGCTGGACCAACGTCGCGGTCCAACGATACCCGCCCCTTGGCTCGAATTTGGAAAAATTGTGAAGTTTGACGAAAAAGAGGCAATCTCGATTAAGATTGCGGTTTGCTGCCTTGCTGGTCAGACGCTAAAAGAAATCGCATTGCCCAAAGGGTGGAAGTATAAGGGTTCGTTGAGCGACAAGTCCGGATTTGAAGCAGAAGACAGGCTTGACGACCGCTTAAAGTTTCTACGGCATGAAAACGGACTGGATGTTTATATGGACCTGTGGACGGGCAAAGAAGTTTTCTCAGCGCGTCTGCCTATTGCCGGTGAGGGCAAGCCTACAGTCTTTACGCAGCTCGAAAAGATTTTCCATGAAACATTGAAGATCGAAGCGCAGATGCAGCCGTTGCTGGCTTTGAGGGATGAGCATGCACTTGTCCCCTTGTTTAATCGCCTGAATAGCGAATTTCTGCCGGCCGCGGTACAAATCTCGGAGGATATCGGGCGTGAAATATCGTTCGCGCATTTCACGCTTGGTCTAATTCTGCGGATTCTCCACCAGCACGAGGAAGCGGAACAGGCGTTTCGCCGAGCGAACGCGCTTCAGCCGGGTGTTATTAACACGCTCCAAGAATTGGTACGCTGTCTGGGAGAACAGGAAAAAAATCAAGAGGCTTTGGTGTTCGCACGCGAAGCGGTCGAGGTCGAGCCCATGGACGCGGGTGCGTGGGGCAATCTTGCGATGTGCCTGATCCAGTGCAAAGAGCGTGAAGAAGCCCGTCGCGCGATTGACTATGCCATCGATTTGGACCCACAAAATTCGCTCAACTGTTATATCCGAGACAATTTTGAGGGCTATTTCAAATAACCAAGGACGACTGCCCCAACAAGTTTATGATGACAGAGGAAGAAGCCATTAAGATAGCCGAGCAGCATCATGGACCCAAGTTTGAGTTTTATAAGATAACCCACGGTGTCCCTGATAATTGCAGTCTGTATGGAAGTTTTTCGCGCTATCCCGATGATGTTTGGTGCATTTTGTGCTCGGCCTATCCGCACAGAAACGACCTTCTCATATCGAGTCGGGCGATTGTTATCTGCAAAGATACCGGAAAAATTTTATATGATGGGGATGCTGGGGATGAAGGATAAGCATTAATTTCCCCTCTGACTATGACCCAGCGCCTTTTTTAAGCCAGTCATAAAGCAAAATAGGAGGAATGAATAGATGAATGCGCAGTATATTCCAAAAAAAGAAGATTTTATTTATTCTAAATATGAAACAGCGGTTGAGCAAGTGAAAAAATACGTTGAAGAGTACGTTATTAGCGGAAAAAGATCGTACGAAGCAGAAACGCTTGGCCTCGATAATTGGTTTCTGGTGATAAAAGGGTATGGGCTGTTTACACAAAGACATATGCTTGCTCTTAGGCTAGAGAATGCAAAACTGAATAAAGAAAGCAATGAAATAATATTCGATTTTGAACACCAGATTGCAGAAACTGATAACCAAATAGAATTATTTTTGTCAAACAATCATTGGATCGTTGCTTAATAGACGAATTAAAACGCGGTAAAAACGGTAGCATTTCCAAACGCGCCACGATCGATGAACGTTGCGCCGGACACTTCTAGGAATGGTACAGATTAAAGATCCAGATTATCCGAGCCGACGTGATATCGGGAGAATAGGTTCTAGAACTGTATAAGATTTGATAGGTATTTTTTAAAAATGTTTTAAATTGTTAGTCCTCAATTTTTCCCTCAGTTTGCCTGCTTGACTGATATTTTTTGGCTGATATGATGTTGCCTGTTTATCCAGGTTCACAAAAAGAGCGAATCAAGCTCACGAATAAACGAAATTTGTAAAAGGCCAGATCCTCCCGGATCAGGCGGGAAGCAGGATCAGAAGACTTCACTTCAGGAAGTCTTATCCTCCCGTCTCGGCCGCCCGGATAAGCGGGAAGCAGAGCTTCCCAAATCGTACGCCTGAGGCTGTTTCAAGGTCCTGCCGCGTTCACATAACCGTTCCAGACAAATCAAAGAGCGAGCTTTTTTAAAAGCTCATTAAGGATCTCCGATAAATCTGGGACCACCATTTAGTCGTGTGGTTCCGGATACGGACACGGTAACGCGGAGGATCCCCTTCCTTTCAGATTGTTTCGAGAATTCCTACCTGTTTCTCTTCGCCAACTCTAAACAAATTCCTCTCAGAAAATTCTTTTTTGGCATTTTTTAGGCGGGATATTTCTTTTTAGCAATATCCTGCCAATAGTCTTCGGACTGAAGTTTTAAGTAAGCGGGCAATCCTCCGGGTTACCCGCTTTTTTTATGCCCTCACCCGGTTTCCGCACGGCGGAAAGCGAGAACCGGAGATGTCAGGTAAAAAGACAAATGAAAGCGAAGATTTTTCAGAAACTAAGAAGAAACGAAGATCGAGGGTGAGAGAGATTGATTTTATGCGTGTGGAGGGAAGCCTGCAGGATGATCCTCTCCATCCCTTTGAGCTTGAGGTCAAAAAAAAGATAGCAGATGCCTCAAGCCCTTTGCATGAGATCGTGGAAAGAGAAACCCAGGAAGAACAGAGGAGGATTCTCAGGGTAACGCGTAACAAATTGACACGGCTCTTAAAGGAGGGCGCCCTTACAGCAAAGCAAAGGGAGTATTTCGAGCTTTTCTATATTCAGAAACTTTCAAATGAAGAAGTCGCGAAAAAGCTGGGCGTTACGAGCAGTACCGTGCGCCGAATGAGGCAGGATGTCCCAAAGGCCCTTCACAAAGCTCTATCTTGGAAAAGGGAGCGCCGGAGGAGGCTTAAGGCGATCTCGGCTTTGCATCTTACAGCTAATCAGCGGGTTGTTTTCCGACTACGGTACCGCGAAGGACTGTCAGTTTCTGAAATTGCAAAAAAACTTGGGAAGCTTCGTACTGCGATCTACAACGTTCTGGCAAGGGTAACTAAAAAAATTTCCTAAGGGAAAACGTGGACAAACCATGAACGCCCCCCCCCTGGAATTGCCCAAGACTATAGGGGGAGTGAGGCCAACCCACTTAATCGTAAGGAGGCAAGCCTCCCGATGGGGTTAATGAGCTTCCTCCCCCTCCAAACGGAGAAAATCATGGGAAAAAGGTTTTCAAAATTCGGTCAGGTGCTTGCGGGGTTGGGGGTTCTGTTGCTCCAAGCCCAGATTTGTTATGCGGAAGCGGGCTCGGAAACAGATCTCCAATTCTTTCTTCAAGGAGTCGGTGATTTTATGATTCGAACGATGGGGCCCGGAGTACTCGTGATCGGGGTTGCCATCTCCGGCATATCCATGGCGCTTGGGGATGAACAGGGAATGCGCAGGGGAGCGCTTGCCGCCGGGGGCGGTGCGCTCATCATGCTTTCAAGGGCCATTCTCGCTTTGATTCAAAACGTGACTCATTTTTAGGAGGGATTTGGTGAAACGGCTTAAGGTCTACCGCAAGATTTACGAACGAAACAAAATTCTGGGTCTTGAATTTCCGGACTTCCTGATTCTGGTTCTTCTTTACCTTGCGGTCTTCATATTTTCAAAAAATCTGATTTTAAATTTCGTTCTGATCGGAGCCGCTCATTTCTTTCTGCGACTTTACAAAAAAGGAAAACCCCCGCACTGGACTGTTTCAATTCTTCGTTTTCTTTTCAAAGGACGCAGGTACGGCCAAACTCAGGAAAATTCTAAGGAGATCGAAAGTGAAAAGCACTAACCTCCTTCGAATCCGGGACCTTATTCATCAGGAATCCAGGATTCCGTTTTATAAGCAAGTGGATCTTTATTCAATCGAAGAAGACCTTCTGATAGGTGTTTCGGGAACGATGGGGTACGGCTTCAAACTCCATGGCCGTGACCTTCTTCTCGAAAGTGAGGAGAGCATCGAAAACTTTGAACACCGGGCACGTAAATTTTGGAATTCCCTTCCGACGGGAACAACTCTTCATATCATCGTTAAATCCGAAGAAGGGGCTGAAGGAATTCTCAAAGATTTTGATAGCTCAATTGAAGATCAAGGAAACCTTGCCCGGAAAGTCGTGGATGCAAAACTTAAAGCCTACCGGGAGCATCCTTTTATTCGTAGAGAAGTATTTCTATTTGTCGTCATAAATCCATCCTGGAAGCGAAATCATCAAGCGACTCTGCCGAATCTTTCTTTTGCATTGGGCGGCAAAGCGAGAAGGCTCTCGGAATCTGACTTCAATGCGCAAAAGGGCGATATCCAGAAGATCGCCGTTCAGATTGAAGCCGAATTTCGCGATCTCGGATTTCGGCTTGAAAAACTTCAGAAACCCGAGCTTCTCGCATATCTCTATGAATTGCTTAATCCCCACTACTCAAAAGAAATCATGCCGTTTGAAAAGAGTCGTATTCTTGAATCCGGTCCCATCTATCAGGGAGAAACGCTTCGATCTCGTTTGCTTTTATCCCCTCCAGTTGTGGAAGACAGGTTCTTTTATCTCGATCAATACTTTCATGAAGTTTTAAACCTTCGGTTGCTTCCGGATCAGACCAGTCTAAAAGTGATGAGAGATTTCGAGCGCGCGCTTGGCTGCAATTATTTCATCTCTATCACCATTGAAGTCCCGGATCAGGAGCGCGAACGGGCAACTTTGAAAAAGCAGGGTAATTTTGCGAAAGCCGAAGGCTTTTTTGCGAGGACTAAAGATTACGAGGCGTGGGCAAGGGCAGGGGAGTCGGACCAACTTTTGACTGAAATTGCCCAAAGTGAGGATAAGCTTTTTTATTTTTCACTGGCAGTCATGTTCCGCGAAAAGACAAGGCGTGAGCTGGATGGACGCGTCGATGAAGCGCTTCGTATATTTCCGCGGCTTGGAGATGCTCAAGCCATTTGCGACCACATGAACCATGACCGCCTTTTTTTGTCTTTCCTTCCTCTTCAGGGACATGAAAATCCGCTGACATTTCTTGTTCGCTCCGAGGTCTTGACACATCTTGTCCCGCTTCAGGCAAGCTGGAGAGGTACTGAGAAAATGGGGCTGCTTTTAAAGACTTGGCGGGATGAACCGTTGAAACTTGATTTGTTCGATGCCGCTCTCCATGCCAAACATGCGGTCATGCTAGGCACGACCGGGTCCGGGAAATCTTTTTTTACTACCCATCTCCTGCTTCATTTTCTTATCGCATCCAAGACCCATGAAGTCATTGTGATTGATGTTGGTGGAAGCTACCGGAAGCTTGCGGCCATCCTGAACGGTTCTTATCTTGAGGTGGAGTGTTCCGAGGCGTATGCCCTGAATCCTTTCCCAAGGAAAGGTCTTCTTTTTTCAGAGAATGGGGATGCTGACGCGACATTCCTCCAGTTCCTCAAGGAACTTCTTCAGAAAATGATCGGCCCTGACCGCAAATGGTCGGCCAGCGAAAAGATGATTCTGGAGCGTGCTATCCGGGAGGTTTACGGAGCACTTGCAAAAGATCGCGCTCCGCTTCTCGGCGATGTCGAAAACGCGCTTTATCACTTTGAAGCCGGAGATGAGGAGGACAAGAGACGGGCGTATCAGTTTGCCAAGGAACTCTGTCTTTTTACGAAAGGCGAATATGGCAGACTCCTTAATCGGGAAGGGGTTTTTGATTTTGATTCCCGCTTTACGGTATTTGATCTCCGGAAAGTATCCCATTACCCCGAACTTCAAGAAATCCTTCTTTTCATTATACCCTTTGCCCTCAGGAGAAAGTTCGAGAACGTTGCGCTGCAAAAAATCCTCGTGCTTGACGAATGCTGGCGTCTTTTGAAGGAATCCCAGGGCACTGATCTTGTCGAGGTCTTCTACCGGACAGCCCGGAAAATGAATGCCGGGGTCTTGTCGATTTCGCAGAATCCAGAGGACTTCCTCGAATCAAAGATTGCCAGTGTCATCATCAATAATTCACCCATCAAATACATTTTAAGGCTTCACAAAAGCCATGAAGCCTTGGGGCGATTCGGCCTCAACCCAAATGAAATTCAAGCCATCCGTGAGCTTGAGGTAAGACCGGGGCATTATTCCGAGGTTTTTATCAAGTTCGATGATCAACATGTCCTGGTGAAGCTCGAGCCAACCGCGCTTGAGTATTGGATTGCGACGACGGATCCCCAGGATCAGGAAATGGAGCTTTTCTCGAAAGACAAACCATTGGATCTTGAATCCCTGGAAAAACTTGCCCATGAGTTTCCGCACGGCGTAAAAAAAGGAAAGGATGGGTCCCGTGCGTAATGACGGTTCTTCCGCTCTTGCGGTTCTATGTATGTTTCTCACAGTCGCGGCAATTTTAATCATCGGATTAATTCATTGGCTGAGGTAATCATGAAAAGAACGAAGGTTGTTTTTATTTCACTTTTAATTCTAATGTTTGCGGCAAGCGGCGTAACTCGGGCGGATCTCCCGACCATCGATGCCGTGAATGCCGCGCTCAATCAACTCCGCAATGCTTTGATGCAATCTCAATTCGCACAGGAAATTGCTATGGCCACAGAGCAGATCAGCCAGCTTCAATCACAATATCTGGAGCTATTACGCTTTCATTCTGGATTCGATGACATTTTTCACTCGCTGGCGGGGGATTCTTTTAAGAATCCATTCCGGTTTGGAAATGGTTCTTTGAGGGATGCCTTCTCTGATTTCGGATGGGTCACATCCGACGTAGAAATTCTGAATCAGGCCGCGGGGCCCGCTGACATTCGATCTTCGCTTGAGGCAATTACAGGAAAGATCCCCGCATCTCATCAGCGTCCTTACATACCGTTTGAGGAAATGCAGGTCGTGGAGGGATTCCAACTCGCCCAGGAAATTCGTGGGGCAAGCGAAGCAACAAGGGATGCGGCAACCTCGATTTCCCAGCAGGCTCAAACAGCAAGTCCCAAAGGAGCGGCACGGCTCAACGCTGAGGCGCTTTCGCAAGTCATGATCCTCTCCCAACAGCAGCAGGAAGCCCTTGCAAAACTTATCGAGCTTGAAGCGGTTCAGGTAGAACAGGTTTCGCGGGAAGAAAAGCGGCTGGAATGGGAACGTACGAAATATCTGGATGATGCGGGCGGTTATCTTTCAGCAATTCTGGAGGCGAGATAACCATGCCCCTTCAGCAATTTCTTTTTACCAATGCGCTTCAAATCCCCAATCTTTTCAGCGCACCTTTTGACGTCACATTCCGGCTTGGTTTCGTGATCTTCTCAGTGATGCTTGTCGCGGCCATTCTTCATGAAAATCTTCAGGCGCTGAAGGGAAAATCCGATTTTACCGGACTTTTTCTCAGAGTGCTTGTGGTGACGGCGCTGCTTGTGATTTATGAGCGATTTTTTGTCTGGGTTGTTTACGGCATGGATCTGCTTTCAAAGTCGGTTCTCCCTGAAAACGAATTCAAAGAGGTTCTTCAGGCTGTTTTTCAGGACATTGGCGCAAAAAAGGATTTCGGGATACTGAAGTTCCTTTCCATTATCACAACACTTAATTTCATCACCTATGCCATAGCATTGGCGCTGCTTGGAGTATTGACCTGGCTTAGATTTATTTTTCTCGCGCTTCTATATGTCATTGGCCCTGTTCTGACCGGATTCGCTGTCTATAAAGCCACGGCCGATGGACTTGCTTTCTGGCTTCGAAGCCTTGTAGCAGTCTCCTCATGGACGTTCGTGCTTTCGATTCTCATGAAGGTGATTTCAACGATGAATCTGATTTCTGTTTATCTTCCCAAAGAATCCAACAGCGCGGCAGTCCTGGCTGCCAATCTGCTCTTCATCATTCTATTCATTTCGGTGCCGGTCATTTCGCACCAAATCACGCGAGGCGGCAGCTTAAGCGGGCTTGGTTCCGCTGTGGTCGGAATCGGGACCGCTTTTATTGCAAAGTTCGCGACCCGGTCCATGCATCATCAGAATCCGTCACCTGCGAGCGGAGCGGGAACCCAAGGATATAAACCATGAAGACTTTATTCCATCAAAAACTCGAAAAATACAAACGCCGCTATTTCGAGGTCTTTGGAGACCTTGAGGCGCAGGTGGAATTTCTGAAACTCTCAAACCTCGTTCTTCTTTTTATTCTGCTGATGTCTTTCTTCGGGTCATTCCTTCTTGCCAAAAGACCGCCGGTCGTCATCCGGGTGACGGAGGTGGGTGCGGCAGAGCCCATTCGGGATTTTCACCTCAACAATGAGCCGACAGAGCCGGAAATTCTATATTTTTCGAAATCGTTTGTTCGGAAATACACGGAATACAACGCCTATACGTTGTCACGTGACGTGACGGATGCATTCAATCAGATGACATTGCGCCTTCAGAAAATCACAAACCGGGATCTGGTGGACTCAGGACTTCTTGTGCGGATTCGTGAGACCGGCCTTCATGCGCAAATCGAGTTTAAAGAGGAGAAAATCGAGCGTGAAACCCAGGAATTCATACTGGTCTCCTTGATCGGCGTAAGGACAATCCAAAGCTACAAAAATCCAAATTACCGGGAATCGGCGCTTTTCAAAGCAGAACTCGTCTTGAAGAAGCTCCCGAGAAGTATCGACGTACCGGCGGGGCTTCTCGTGGATGATTACCGCGAGATGATTCTGAACAAACTCGGAGATCAAAAATGAACCCTAAAAAAATTCTGTTGGCATTTTTAGCCCCATCTTTAGTGGCCCTTATCGTTGCATCCGCGCTTTTGGCGGAAGACACGGCAAAAGTGCAAGGAGATCAATCGGTTGTGTTGAAAGAGAGGCAGCAATTCAACAAATTAAAACGATCAACCCGGAACATCTATAAGGTGACGATGCGTTCCAGTGTTGTTTACAGACTTCAGACCGCGCTCGGATATGTGTCCACGATAGATCTACCCGAAAAAGCGCTCAAGGTTTTCGTTGGGGATCAGGAACTTTTCAAGGTTGGTGTCTATGAAACGCAGGTGCTGATCAAACCTGTCACTGATGAATTGGATGCCAGGACAAACCTTGTGATTGTAACAGCGTCCGGCCGGCTTGCGTTTGATGTCTCTGTGGGAGGGCCAGAGACCGCGGATTTTGTGCTGGATTTTAGGCTTCCGCAGGACGACGAGATGCTGGTTCAAAACGCCTTTGATAAAAAGGTCGAGGAAAAGAGCCAGCAGCTTGAGAAAGAGTTCAAAGAGAAGGAAAAAGGCCTTGAGAAGCAAGCCGAACAGCTTTCCGAGCAAAAGCTGAAAGAGAAAATAGCCGCCCAGTCACGCAGCGTCTCTCTTAAATCATCCGCTACAAAAGACGGCATTCAGGTGAATCTCCTCTCCCTCTCACAAGTGGGGGACAAGGCCTATCTGAGATTTTCGGTTTTGAACTATTCCAAAACGCCCTATCGAGTCTCCAAAGTGTTTGTCGGCATGATTACGGAGGAGCGGAAATTCCTTAAGAAACGCGAGGATGGCCTCATCGAATTTCAAAGCGAACTTTCACTTTCCAATTTGATTGCGCCGGACAGTTATGTTTACGGCGTTCTCTCGTTTGATTACCGAGCACTGAGTAAAAAAGGAAAGTCCGTTTTTAGAATCCTTGAGGAAGGAGGGAACCGGGCGATGGAGATAAAAGATTTCGCCTGGTTGGAATAAACAATGCCGGAAAAAAAGGAGCTGCCTAAGGGAAATGGCCAGGAAGGCGCATCGATGCCGCCTCCGCCGGAACCTGAATTTTTCGATGATCTTACTCGGGAGGAAAAGGGGAAATTTATTTTTCAGGAGTTTTTTGAACAGTCGTGGATCCGGTGGACAGTCGCCATTATCGCTCCAGTGATATTGGTAATATTTTTCCTTTCTCATAGTGGGCCCAAAAGAAAAGCACGTATTCCGATTCACTCTGAAGAAAAACCGCAGGTTGTAACCAGGGCAGCAATGGACAGGGCCATTGAAGCGGCAAGGAAAGAAGACGGCAAGATGCAGGACCTGGAATCAACCCGCAACATCCAGCCGGTCAATAAACATAATTATGGCACTGACATTGAGGTTTACGTTTATCAGAAGGAAAAAGAAGGCAGTTCTCTTTCCCGCTCAAGACAGCCGGATGAAATGCGAAAACCGCTGGGAATTCCTTCCGGGACGAAAATTCCGGCTTTACTTTCCAATAGTGTCTTCAGTTTCAATGTAGCAGCTCCAGTGCTAGCCCTCGTCAGCAAGGATTTCACCTGGCAGGACAAGATTCTTATCCCCAAAGACTCTAAGTTTCTTGGGGAGGCAAGTGTCCTCAAATCTCTCGACCGCATCAATGTTAGTTTTGATCTCTTGATTTTTCCAGATGGGAGTCAGATGCGTGTCCGGGCCATGGCCTTATCGGAAGATGGTTCCGGCGGCATCAAAGGCAAAGTGGAGAAGCATCGGGACGTCAAAGCTCTTAAAGCCATCGGAGAGACCCTTCTCGGAGGAGCCAGTCTTTTTGTGGGATCAGGCCGGAGGGATCCCTACAACCTCGAAGACCAGCTTCGGGTCAATCTTGCGCAAAATCTGACGAACCAGGCCTCTCAGGATTTGCGCAGTGTCAAAGCCGAGCAATCGATCACCGTGGAGGCCTATACGCCCATTCATGTGATTATTCTTGAGGCAATTTAAAAAGGAGGAAGTCAATGGAGAAGACAAAAAAGAAGGTGGATTTCAAGAATGAAACGGTGTGCGTAATTCCAATGAAAGAGGGGAAAGAAGAACTGCGGATTCGTCTTTCCGAGTTCAAAGGGCAGGCGCGCGGCGATTTCCGTGTCTTTACGGAAATCGAAGGGGAAATGCGCGCGACCAAACAAGGCTTTGTCGTCGATACGGGAAAGTGGGCGGAATTCCGAAAGGGTATCGCCAAACTCGACGAGAAAATCACGACCAAGTAAATCTCAAATCAAATAAAAGGAAGCCTGTTTTCCCTATCGGAGAGCAGGCTTCCTTGGGCTGGGGAGCTATGAAACGAAATAAAAGAATGCTTCATGCAATAGGTCTTTTGATTATCGGAATTCTTCTTAGCCATACCGTCTATGCGGAACCGGGGGAAGTGGCGCTTGAAGATTACGGCCGTCTTGTGACCCTTGAGCATGCCATTTCCAAGACTCTAAAAGATCACGCAAAAGTGAAACATGCCTTCGAAAGACTGGAAAAGGAAAAGGCTCTCTATCAGGGAGCCAAAGCTGAATTTCTTCCCAAGTTTGGCACGCAGCTTTTTGGCGCTGTCGCAACTGGAGACAAGCGGACAGTGAGCTACTTCGATACCTTCCTTGAACAACCTCTTTTTGAAGGCGGAAAATCTGTCTTCAATAAAAAGAAACAAAAGGTACGAGTTGAAAGCGCGAGCCTTAAGCTGGAGGAAGCCAAGCTGGATCTCGGCCTTTATGTGCGAATTCTTTACGCGGAGGTGCTTAAAGAAAAAGAATTAACCCGTATCGCACAAGGGGAGGTGAAAGAGCTTTCGCAAGCTTATGAACGGACAAATGTTCTATTTCAAAAGGAGATTATCTCTCGTTATGACTTGATACGCATTGAGACGCTTCTCGAAAAGGCGAAGGCCGCGCTTGTCAAACATAAGGAGTCCTATGACTATCAGCTTTCCGTATTGATGCAGACTATCGGTGTCGATGCGCAGGAATCCTTGGAGCTTGAGCTTTTGGGAGAAATCCCGGACCTGATGACGGACATTAGCGCCTACCTTGATCTGAGCCGGAAACATGACCCTCTCTATAAACTCTCCAGTCTGCAAATTCAGGAAAAAGAATTCGAAAAGAAAATGCTTCAGGCTGAGAGATGGCCTTCCGTCAGCCTGGCAGCTAAATGGAATGTTTATCAGGATGTTTTCGTGGATACCGACCGCGTTATGGTAGGGGTTCTCGGTAAATGGAACATCTGGGACTTCGGGCGGCTGGGCTCGCAAATTAATGCCAAAGCGCATGAAATTCAGGAAACCAAGTGGGCAGGCACCGTGGAGATTCAAGAAAGGGAAAACGAAACGCGTCGTCTCTACCACGAGGCAAGGACCGTGTCTGAAAAAATCAGGCTTCAAGATGCGCTTCTCAAAGAAAGAGATGAAGGCTACAAAAACGAAAAACAAGACTGATAGCGGGTGAAAAAGGAACCGGTGAGTTACTTGACTCATTCCTTGCTCTGGAAGAGGCAAAAATGGAAAGACTCCAGGCAATCACGGAGTACCGCATTCTTCTTGCAAGCCTGCAGCGAAATATGGGTTTTGAGGAAGGGGAGGGGTCATGAGAAATCGGATTACCCTTTTCTTTCTGGCACTGATCGTCATTTTCACTTTAGGGGTTACTTGGGCCGTTGCCTCCACGGTGATCATAACCGGAGAAAGCCTTGTCGTAAGCTTTGCGTGGATTGGTGGATTCGCGTTTTTATTCTTCAATGTGGCTTATCTGTTTTTTACCGCGATTTTTTCGTTTCTCGTCAAAAAGAAGGTTCTAAGTGAAGCGTATTTCAAATCCTTTCCCAAAACAGCTTTGGTTTATCCCATCCGCAATGAAAAACATGGAATTTTTGAACGTATTGATTACTCGCTTTCAGGGAACAAACTTCCGAATCTGGATCTCT
Source organism: Candidatus Omnitrophus fodinae SCGC AAA011-A17 (assembly GCA_000405945.1). Classification (GTDB taxonomy): domain Bacteria; phylum Omnitrophota; class Omnitrophia; order Omnitrophales; family Omnitrophaceae; genus Omnitrophus; species Omnitrophus fodinae. The sequence continues at coordinate 3,945 of ASOC01000017.1, read as the reverse complement.
GGGTCCTTTCGGATTCAGACTTGGAATTCGCTGCTTTTGAAGCGCAGCTGATCGAAAGATTGCGGCATGAATATGGCTCCCGGATTCACTACCGCCGCCGGGAGGACCCGGTCGAGCGCAAACAGGGCAATATCGGAGAGTTTCTTACCGCGCATCCTGAATACGCATTCATATATGTATGTGATGCTGATGGGATGGTTCCCAAAGGTGTCATCCTGAAATTGATCAAAAAAGCTGAGCATCCACGAAACCAAGATATCGCCATTTTTCAGTGTTTCGTCAAAATTGCTCATGCCACAACCTGGTATTCGCGATTCGAAAAGATTGGAACGGATTTTTCTCAGCGATTTGGGTTCACCACCCTGCAGGCGATTTTTGGCAGGTCCATTTCCTTTGGCCATCATCACCTCGCCAGAACGGCACTCATTTCAAAAATCGATCTACCCAAGGGGCTTCTTTCCCACGACAACTGGGATACCGTGCTTCTTGACCGGATGGGTTATCGGGTTGCTTTTTGTCCTGACGTCCGCGCCTTTGATGAAGCCCCGTCCAATTATCTTGAAGCAAGAGCACGAGCACGCCGCTGGTCACAAGGAACGCTTCAGGGATGGCCTCTTGTGTTTATGCCAAACATCTCGTTGGCGTCACGCTTTTTAGTGTTTTACGGTATTTATCTTTATCTTGCCGACCTTGTTTTTTTCTTCTGGGCCATTCTTGCCCTGCTGGCTCATTCCGCCCTGATGGGAGAACTGATTCATTTCAAGATTGATTCGATCTGGCTTGGATTATTTACCAACAGCATTCTTAGAGCGGTTCTGATCTTCACCCTGGTTATTACGTTTTTCCATAAAATTGTGATCGTGAGAACTCTGAAAGATTTAAGAGAGTCTGCTTACGAAGTTTGCTTTTCCACCCTGGTTACTTTAAATAATTTCTTTTATGGGCCTCTTGATATTCTTACGCTTCCGTTAAGGAAGCTTGCCTGGCGTCCCATGTCCAAGAACCCATTCCAGCAGATCAGCTTCGGGAGTGCATTTGGAAATCTTTGGGCAGGAACGATCTTCGGAATTCTGGGACTCTATTTTTGCCTGGAGCAGACCCCTTATTTTGTTTGGCAGGCCTCACCAGTCCTGACAAGCCTCATACTTTCAATTCCCGCAGTTTATCTCACGGCGAAGTCGATCCCATACGGATTGAAGGCCTGGTTCTAAAAAGGAGAATGATCTATGACTCAAAAACCATCATCTGATCCTGAGCAAGAGAGCGTGGTCGAGGAACCTTCCTTATTCAAAGAGGCCCCGCCCCGCAAAGCAGACGGAAAAAAGTTTTTACTCTTTGTCATTCTGGCTGCAAGCGGAATCATGATTTTCTTCAGGCAGGAAGGTGTCAAAGGGACGGCCGTTTTGAAATCGGAGCAATTTGCTCAGATCGGATTGGTCAATCCCGGAGTGCTGAAAGAATTATTCCACAGGAAGGGCGATAGTGTCCAATCCGGTGAGGAGCTTGCCCGTTTTGAAAATCCAGACATTGCCAACCAAACCCGTGAAAAAGAGGCATCTCTTGAAATTCTTGGTCATGACCGTTCCCGTCTCGAAAAGAAAGTGCAATTTTTCGAAAAGGAATTTGAGCGAAAAACCATCCTTTATGAAAATGGGGTAACCGCAAAAGCTGTTCTCGACAGCGCGGAATCCGATCTTTTTCAAGTGAAAGAAGAATTCGCCATGCGCCAAAAAGAGTACGAGACAGTCAAATCGGAGATTCGCTTTTTTAAAGAGCGCATGGCATCCCTCGAACTCAAGGCCCCGTTTGCCGGGGTGATTTTGAGTGACCCAAAAGAAAAGATCGGGAATTTTCTGAGAGAAGGGGCGTTCGTGTTTGAGCTTGCGGATCCGGGCACGTTTTATTTGGAACTGCCGGTTCCAGAAAAAGATGTGCAGAAACTTAAGGAAGGAAACAGAGTTTCGATTCGTTTCTCTGCTTTTCCCTGGAGGTCATACAGGGGGCGAATTATTCGAATCAACCCCAAGGTCAGGGAAGAGACGGAAAAAGTATTCAAGATTAAGCATGTGGTTCCTTGCGATATCTCTTTGGATGAAATCCCAAACGATGCCAAATACGGAATGCAGGCATTCGTAAAAATTCAAACAGGCACCGGAAAAGCTGTTTCGCTTTTTAAACATGAGCAAGCGCTGTTTTCTGAGAAGAGTGCGGGAGGAGGCAAGCCTTGAACGGTTTATGTACGGATTTGGAAGATGAATTGTGCCTTCTTCTCCGCAATATTACGCAGGGACGCATGGTGCGAGATCTGATTATTGTTTTACGCGAGCAATCTGGCGAATCCGTTTTTAAAAATGTTGAAACATTAATTGATCAAGAGGAGAGTGAACGATGCTCAGGGTTATTGTTCTAGCTGCAGGGTTTGGTACAAGGTTATATCCACTGGCAAAAAATAAGCCCAAAGCGCTCCTTGATCTCGGAGGCCGGACGCTTCTGGATCATCTCATGGAAAAGCTTGAATCCCTATCCGTTGTACGGGATGTTGTCGTGGTTACAAACGGCCTTTTCTATAACGAGCTCTTACGCTGGCAGCAGAGATCGCGTTATCAAAAAAGAATAAGTATTGAGAACAACCATGTTTTTGTCCCCGAGAAACGGTGTGGCGCTGTCCAGGATTTGTTCCTGGGTTTCCGGTCCAAGCGAACAGGATCAGACGATTTTCTCGTGCTATGCGCGGATAATTACTTTGATTTTCCTCTTGGGCATTTTCTTCTCCCATGTCTGGGCCACGGGCAATCAGGATTTATTGGGATGTATGACGTTAAGGACATCGCAAGAGCACAGCTCTACGGCGTTGTTGAGCTTGATAATCACAACAAGGTAATCAGCTTTCATGAAAAGCCGGCTGAGCCCAAGTCAACCTACGCAAGCATTGGGATTTATTATTTTCCCTATGATTACCTGTTGAGGGTTTATGAATATCTTAACATTGAATGTTTGAATGCTGACCGGATCGGTGATTTCGTCGGATGGCTCAGCACAAAAGAAGAACTTTACGGCGTTCAATTTGATGGTTGCTGGTTTGATATCGGAGACCTCGAATCTTATGAAGAAGCGAAAAAACAGTTTGGATACCCGATGCTCAAAACGGAGGACTGAAATAATGGGGAAATCGTCTAAGGAAAAGACAGGGATTCCAGGCGGACAGTTACCCGCAAAATCTAGTGCTGTTCTGAAGGGGTATCAGCAAATCCTACAGGATGTACAAGCTATTCTCGGCCGGGCGGTTCATCTTGCACATAAGGCTGTCGATCAAGTCCGTTTAAATGCCTACTGGGAAGTGGGAGAACGGATGGTTCGTGGGGAGCTCGAAAATAAAGATCGCGCAGATTACGGAAGCCATCTCGTCGCCAATATGGCAAAAGACCTGGGTATCTCAAGGTACGAACTTGCTCGTATGTCAACGGTTTTCTGAAAATCCCCATTTGTGGCTTTTGAATTTCCCCACTTTTGGCTGATTGTTAAAATTCCGGATTGTGCCTGAAAAGGCTTGACCTGATCTTCGTCCGGTATCGAGATCGTGGCTGTAATCGAATTTAAACGCAATAAATCTGTCATGCTTCTTCCTTTTCAGGCTTTTCTTCCCAGAAACCCGCTTTCTTCTTTTCCCTCAACCGGTAGGATTCTCCTTTAATGTTCAAAACCGTGGAGTGATGCAGCAGCCGGTCCAGGATGGCGGTGGCAATGACCGAATCGCCAAAGACCTCACCCCATTTGGTGAAACTCTGGTTCGAGGTGAGGATCATGGCCCCTTTTTCGTAGCGCCTTGAGACGAGCTGGAAGAAAAGATTAGCTCCCGAGCGCTCAATCGGGATGTAGCCGATCTCATCGACAATCAAAAGCTTGGCCATCTGGTAGGCCTTCAGTTTTCCTCAAGCCGGCCTTCCT
>ASOC01000016.1 GCA_000405945.1 Candidatus Omnitrophus fodinae SCGC AAA011-A17 | reverse complement strand
TGAATGAAGCCTTCAAGAAATCCTACTTTGAGCGCATGAATCTTATTTCGCTACTTAGGCAATTGCATCAATTTCAACCTACTTTACGAACCGCCGTATACGGAACCGTACGTACGGTGGTGTGAGAGGACGGGGAGAGTAATCTCCCCTCCTACTCGATTGTGGCCGGGAAGGATCAAAAATGATTTTTAAAGCCCGTGAAAGGGTATGGGATTTGAGCCATAAGACGCTGGTTGTGGGTGTTATCAACGTGACCCCGGATTCTTTTTCAGACGGAGGTCAATGTCTGGAACCGGGCGCGGCCGTGTTAAAAGCGGTTGAGTTTCAAAAAGCCGGCGCGGATATTCTGGATATTGGAGCGGAGTCAAGCCGCCCCGGCGCTCCGTTTATCACGGCCGAAGAGGAAATGGCCAGGCTGGCGCCGGTTTTGAAAGCAGTTCTAAAGGAAACAGGACTTCCGGTTTCTGTGGACACAGTCAAAGCCAAAGTGGCGAAGTTTTCTCTCGAACAGGGCGTTTGCATCGTGAATGACGTGAGCGGTCTTAAAGGTGATCCCGATATGGCGGAGGTGGTGGCGCGCTTTAAGGCGGGGCTTGTGATCATGCACCGCCGGGGAGACAGTCGAACCATGCAGCAATTAACGCATTACGAAAATGTGGTGGAAAATGTGCTCGAAGAGCTGGAGGAAAGTATTGACATGGCGTTAAAAGCTGGCATATCCTATGAACAAATTGTTGTGGATCCCGGAATAGGTTTTGCCAAAACCAAAGAGCAAAGCTTGAGCTTGATCAAACACCTCGGGTCGTTTCAGAAATTCGAACGTCCCATACTGATCGGACCTTCACGCAAATCATTTATCGGAGAAATCACGGGGAAGCGGCCCCAGGAACGTCTTTTCGGCACGGCAGCTTCCGTGGCCCTCAGCGTGGAGCGGGGCGCGAGGATGATTCGCGTCCATGACGTGCGCGAGATGAAAGAAGTGGTGGAAGTCACACAGGCAATTTTAAATGCCGAATAATTCGGGAACATCAGGGCTGTTATTTTAGAGGAGCGAATCAAATGTCCGGACATTCAAAATGGGCAACCATTAAACATAAAAAGGCCGCTGCGGACACCAAGCGCGGTAAACTTTTTACGAAAGTCATCAAAGAAATCACAGTGGCGGCAAAAAGCGGCGGCGGCAATCCGGATACCAATCCCCGCCTGCGGACGGCCATTGGCACGGCCAAAGAGTCAAACATGCCGCAGGACAATATTGACCGCGCCATTAAAAAAGGAACCGGTGAATTGCCCGGCACGGTTTATGAAGAGGTGAGTTACGAGGGCTATGGCCCCCAGGGCGTGGCGATTTACGTTCAATGCCTTACGGACAACAAAAACCGCACTGCTTCGGAGATACGCAGTATTTATGACAAAAAAGGCGGCAACATGGCCGGAGCCGGATCCGTGGCCTGGATTTTTGAAAAAAAAGGATTGTTCGTGGTCGCGACGAGCGTTATTTCGGAAGACAAGCTGATGGACATCGTGCTTTCAGCCGGTGCCGAAGACTTAACCACGGAAGGCGAGGCTTATGAGGTGACATGCGCGGCGCATGATTTTGAAGCCGTGAAAAAGGCCCTGGCCGACCAGAAGGTCGCGACCAGTTCGGCTGAAATCACCATGCTGCCGAAAAACAGGATCAAGGTGGGCGCGGACAACGCCAAACAGGTGTTGAATCTGATTGAGGCGCTCGAAGATCACGAAGACGTGCAGAATGTGTATTCAAACGTAGATATTCCCGATGAAGTGATGAAGGATATTGCTTAAAGAAAGGAAGTAGATGAATAAAGCCATGATAATAGCCAAAATAAGGCGTTGGCAGGCGGAGCTCCGCGAAATGATAGAGACCCTCAATGAGGAGAAAAAAGGCGGACCCATTGTCGAATTGCTGAAGAAAAGAGAAGAAGAAATCGAAGGATTGATTGAGGCACTGCAGGACAAGAGTTTTATCCCGCGCGGGGATGTTTCTTTTGAGCCGGGGCCCGTCATGGACGAGATTGCCGAAAAGGTCAAGAAGGTCAAGGAAGGCGTGGAAAAGCTTAAGGAGCTCAAGAGAGAGAAAAAAAGAATTTTGAAAGAGCTTCAGCAGGACAACTAGAAAACGTATACGGAGTAGCTATGCGCGTACTCGGTATTGATCCGGGAACCTGGAAAACAGGGATTGCGGTGGTTGAGTTTGAAAAGCAAAAAATCAAGCCCATCCATTACGAAACTCTGATTTTGCAGAAGAGCAAAGGAACGCTGGGGCGCGCTCCGAGACTTAAGAAGTTGTACGACGCGCTGACCGAGGTTCTGAAGATTTATCAGCCTGATGTGGTGGCGCTTGAGGACGTGTTTTTCGGCCTTGATTTTTCAGCAGCCGTGCGCATCGGAGAGGCCCGCGCTGTGGCCATTTTGGCTGCCACGCATTTTAGTGTTGAGGTTGCCGAATACTCACCCACGCATATTAAACAGGCGGTTAGTGGCAACGGCCGCGCTGACAAAACTCAGATCCAGTTCATGGTCAAACACCTTTTGAATCTTAAAGAAAAGCCGTCGGCTGACGCGGCGGACGCGCTTGCTGTAGCCATTTCGCATTGTCACTGCGCCCCCCGAGAAAAAATATGTTCAGCTACCTGAAAGGCGTTCTCGCGGTCAAGACGCCCACGCAGATTGTGGTCGATGTGGGTGGCGCAGGCTATGACATTTTCATCCCTCTTTCCACTTACGGCGCCTTGCCGGCCGAAGGCCAGCCTGTTTGCGTTCTGACTCACGTTCATATCCGGGAAGACGCTCATTTGATTTTCGGATTTGCCACTGAAGAGGAAAAGAAATTGTTCCGCCTTCTTCTCACGGTTTCGGGCATAGGTCCCAAAATGGCGCTCACAACCCTTTCCGGCCTCGAGATTTCGGAGTTGAAGAAAGCTATCATTCAGGAGAATCTCGCTGCCCTCACCGGCATCTCGGGTATCGGGCGCAAGACCGCCGAGAGAATTGTCATTGAACTCCGCGAAAAAATTCTCGTGGACGAAAAGGCGGCCAATAAAAAACAAATAGGCGCAGTGACCGCGGACGACAAGCTGGTGGAGGACACTCTTTTGGTCCTTGTGTCGCTCGGTTATAAAAAGCAGAACGCGCAGGATGCCGTGAAAAAGGTGTTCACCTCCTCGGGCGAAAAAAAACATTCCGTTGAAGAATTGGTGCGCGCAACGCTCAAGGTGATTTAACGCATGTTTGATTCGCCCCGTGTTTTCCTGCCTCTGCTCATCACGGCTTTTGTCATTTCGGGATGCGGTTCCACTGTCCGGGGCGTGGGCAAAGACATTAACCGCATGGGGCGGGGCGTTAAAATGATTTTTATAAGCGAAAAAGACGAACTTCTTCCTAAGGAGGGAAATCCGTCTTTCGCTGATTTTTTTAGAACTGACAAAAGTGCTTCAAAACAAAAACGATGACAGATAGCGGCCAGATTTCACTCAGCGTGGCTTTTTTAGCCGGGGTCGTTTCCTTTCTTTCTCCTTGTGTGCTCCCGCTTATTCCGGGCTATATCTCCTTTGTTTCCGGTGTTTCCGCGGAAGAAATGAAACTGGAGGACAAACCCGCCGGTTTAAATGCGCGTATTTTTTTCAGCGCTCTTTTTTTTGTGCTGGGATTTTCCGCGGTGTTTATCCTGCTGGGCGCTTCCGCAACGGGAATCGGAAAATTTCTGGTTTCCCGCCTGCAGATTTTCAGCAAAATCGCCGGGGCTGTCATCATCCTTTTAGGGCTTCATGTGATGGGCGTTTTTAAATGGGATTTTCTTCTTCGCGAGAAAAGGATTGAGGTGCGTAAAAAAAGCATGGGTTGGGCGGGTTGTTTTGTTGTGGGCGCGACTTTTGCTTTTGGCTGGACCCCATGCATTGGGCCCATTTTGGCCGGTATCCTGACCTATGCAGGCACGAGGGAAACCGTCCTGCAGGGCGTGATCCTGCTCACGTTTTATTCACTCGGTTTGGGAGTCCCGTTTCTTCTCGCAGCCCTGGGGGTTCCGCAATTTTTCCGGTTTTTCGGAAAGGTGAAACACTGGCTTCATGGGATTGAAATCGCGAGCGGGCTTTTGCTCATCGCGATCGGCGTTCTGATTTTTACCGACCGGCTGACTATCCTGGCAAATTCATTATCATTTTTAAACCGCTTTTCGCTATAGTTTCACGAAAGAAGGAGACTGATCCGAAATGAGAAGATTAACAGCGTTTATCACGGCCGGGGCATGCGTTTTTTTATTGGCCTTAGCGCCTCAGCCGGTCATGGACAATGCGCCGGCATTTGTTCTTAAGAATCTGGACGGGAAAGAGGTGGCATCTTCCGAATTTGCCGGTAAGGTTGTGCTTCTAAATTTTTGGGCCACCTGGTGTCCGCCTTGTCAGGCTGAAATCCCGGCGTTGAATTCTCTCTACAACGATTATAAATCCAGAGGCCTGGAAGTGGTCGGCATTTCCGTGGATGAAGACGGCCCCGCAGCGGTTAAGGCTTTTGTTGAACAACGGGGAATCGATTACCCCATTCTCATGAGTTCGGACGAGGTGATTGCGGCTTATGGAGGCATCCGGGGCATTCCCACGACATTTCTCATCAGCCGGGACGGAAAAATTATCAAAAAATTCTACGGTGAGCAGGCAAAAAGCAGGCTTGAAGACGCGGTCAAACCGCTGATTTAATCCATGATTGGCTCTAAATACAAAGCTTTTTTCGACGAAAAATTAAACGGTTTGGCCAAGGCCGTCATCAAAACTGGCGTCACGCCCAATCAGCTGACGCTTATCGGGCTCATCTTCGGTTTCCTGTCCTGCGTTTTTTTGATTGTCACGAAGCGTGTTTTGATTTTCTGTGTTTTGATGGTGTTGTCCGGACTTTTGGATGCTCTTGACGGGCTGGTGGCGCGCCTCACCGGCCGGTGCAGCAAATTCGGAGCCTACCTTGACGCCATGTGCGACCGTTATTATGAAGCCGCGGCCGTGCTTTCCGTGGCTTATGTGACCGGGTACTGGTTGTTGAGTTTTCTAGCCATCACGGGCGCCATGATAACAAGCTATGCTAAGGCCAGGGCGGGCATGGAGGTGCCGGTTTCGAATACGGAATGGCCTGATTTCATGGAGCGGATGGAGCGTTGCGTGATTTTTGTAACCGGTCTTTTCCTTTCGCGAATATTTCCCTGGAGATTCTTCGGACACGATTTATTTTTCTGGACGCTGGCCTTGATCGCGGCGGGCACGCATTTTACGGCGGGACAGAGAATACTGCGCGCAAAAAAAATTATTGAGAATAGGGAAAATTAATAATTCAGTCTGCTGGTTGGTCAAGCGGCGGGTGGCCGCCGGTTCTGCCAGCACTGCGCGATCGGCGCTGTGCCGGTTGCCGCTCAGGTGGATTGGCGGATAATAAGTTCCGGAGAAAGCATTTTTTGGAAAGGTCCCCGTATTTTTCCTTCAATAAGCCTTGTCAACACATTGACCATTTCACGGCCCATCACTTCCAGGGGCTGTTTCACCGTGGTCAGCGGGGGATCCACGTATTTGCCTTTTTCAATCCCGTCATAGCCGACCACGGCCACTTCTTCCGGGCACTTGATCCAGGATTCCTTGAGCGCGCGCATGGCTCCGATCGCGATATCGTCGTTGAAGCAAATCAGACCCCGCGGCAGGGATTTTGAGGTGTGGATCATGTCCATCATTTTGAGATACCCGTCTTCTTCGAAAAAATAGTTGCATTTGCGGAAGTGGGAAGGTTCAAACGGGAGGTCGTATTGTTTGAGCAGGTCCCGGTAAACCTGGTAGCGTTCCCTGGCGTCCAGCGAGGCTTCATCCGGACCTTGAATCATTCCGATTTTTTTGTAGCCGCGGCTCAGCTGATGATTAAAGGCAAGCCTTGTCCCCTGGGCGTTGTCGCAGTAAAGGATGTTGGCTTTCACTTCAGACGTGTAATCGTTGATAATCACCACCGGAAGATCGGATTCCTGCATGGCCTCTTCTATGTATTTGGGATGAATCCGCCAGGTGAGAAGGAGAAGCCCGTCAATGTTGTGCTCTTTGATGATGTGGCGGCTCGCGTCGGCATATTCTTCGTCTTTGACCATGATGAATTTGAGGTCATACGGGGTTTGCCTTAACGCGCCGATAATACCTGAAATAATGCGGTTGAAATATTCGCTTTTGAAGATTTCGGGGGTAAAGGACGTCAACAGCCCCACGGTCCGTCTTTTTTGCGTTGGGGCAGGAATTCTTTGTTCTGACATAGGTTGGAAAGGGTAGCAAATAGTCAGGATTTGTCAAGTTTTTCAGCGTTTTCGCCAAGCTTATTGAAAAGAAGCTTAATATAACTTGAGTTCTGCAAATTTTAGGTAACCAACAATGATAAGTGCCTCAAACAAAATGGCTTCTGGCCGAAATCTCCTATGGAGACCAATCCAAGGAGGGCACAGAAGCCATGGGAAAATTTCTCCCGAAGAAAACTACGTCCGTTTTGAAACATTTCTTGAGTGTTCTTACAAAACCCCAGATCAAACATTTCCCGGTTTACCTGGTAGGGCTGATCTGGCTGATCAAGTTTCATTCCACTCGAGAAATCTCCACGCAGGTTGCCCAAACGCTTCCCGACAACCTGCAGCGTTTCCTCAATGGTTCGCCAAAGAAACAAAAGCGGCTTCAGGAGGCCAATCAATATCTTTTGGCTCACAGGGCCAACAAGATCCCGCAACTGCTTACCGTTATCGACGATACGACCTGTTCCAGAGAAGGCAAAAAGATCGAAGGCTTGGGCGTTCACCACTCCTCCGATGGTCTGGTCAAGGGTCAATGTGCGGTGACTTGTGTTTTGCAGATCGCCGGTCAATGGCTGAGCTGGGCCGTGGGAGGCTATCGGCCCAAATCCTCTTGTCCCAAGGGCGAATTCAAAAGCAAAATTCAATTGGCCCAAGAGATCCTTCAGGATCTTCGTCGCACGATTCATACCTCCGTCACCGTGCTCATGGACAGCTGGTATACCTGCGCTCCTATCCTTATTCCTATTATCGAAGCAGGCTGGACTTTCGTGGCCGCGATCAAATGCAACCGTATTTTGGAAGTGAACGGCAAGAAAACCGTCGTTCGTCACCTGGCCAAGGGACCAAGGACGTACAAAACCGTTCGTATTTCCAGAAAACGAAAGCTCAAAGTCGCCAAACGAATCGTCCACCTGCCCAAGGTCGGTACGGTGCTCTTGTTTATCACCAAAGGAGGCGCCAAAGAAACCAGGTTTTTGATTACCAACGATCTTCAAATGACAGAATCTCAGATGGTTCAGCTTTACAGCCAGCGCTTTGGAATCGAGATCTTCCACAAGGACATCAAACAGCACTTGGCCTTCGGCCACGTCTTTATGCGTTCTTGGCAGGGCGTCCAAACACACTGGACTCTTGTCATGATCGCCTACAACCTGATTACCTTGCTTGCGGAGCAGCACTGCTTCGCGGTGTCGGTTCCCAAGCATCTCAAGGGCTTTCGTCAGAAGATTCGTCATTTCAGGAGTGCCATTTCTCATCAGAATTTATTGGAGCTGCACAAAAAAATTAAACCATTTTTATGAAATTTGCAGAACTCAAGTTATAACCTAATATAAATATTCAGTCTTTTTAGAATCCATAGGGGATGCGATGGGCTATTTGATTCTCGCCTTTATTGTTTTGATGGTGGTTTGGACGTGTTGGGTTGAACCGCGCTGGCTCAAAATCCGTAAAATTTCCGTCAAGCTGAACACCTCATTAAAACGGCCCGTGACCCTCCTGCATATTGCAGACAGTCATTTTCCCCTGCATTTAAAAACCTTGCGGCGTTTTTTCGATAAACTCACGGCTTTTGATCCTGACTTCGTGGTTTATACGGGCGATATGATCGAAAACGATGAAGGGGTGCCGCATTGCGTGGAAGCTTTGGCCAAGCTTAAGGCGCGAGTTGGAAAGTACGCGGTTTTGGGCAACCATGACCACTATAATTACAGCGCTCACGATGTTCTGGCCTTTTTGTTCACATTGATGGGACGGTTTTTTTGCCCCAAAGAGACCAACAAGGTGGAGAAGCTGAAGCAAGCCCTGGCCGAAATAGGTTGCCGGGTTCTGTGCAATGAAGCCGTGCATTTGGACTTGGAAGGGGAAAAGATTCATTTGATAGGATTAGATGATCCGGTGACCCGTAAGGATGATCCGGCCAAAGCTTTTCAGAATGTCGATGGGACGGGAATAAAGATTCTCCTGACCCATTCCGTGGATGTGATGCGAAAATTGAATAACTACCCCGTTGATTTAGCCCTTGGCGGGCACACCCATGGAGGTCAGGTTATCATTCCTTTTTATGGAGCTTTGCCGCTCAAAACCCATTCCCGTTTGGGCCGAAAATTTATCGTGGGGCTAAACCGGTATCAGCGGGCGCTTACTTACACCACCCGGGGTATCGGGCAGGGGAAATTCTTTTCCTTCCGTTTTCTCTGCCGCCCCGAAGCCGTGCTGTTTGAGATAAGTTGATTAAAAAATCCGCTTGCTCATAGCGGATAAATAATGCAATAATGAATCCGTTCCAATCATAAGGAGGGGGAACTATGAAAAAAGCAATTTCGGTATTACTGACGCTATTCGTCATTTTTATGTCACCTAATTTTATCGCCTTGGCCGATGTCGGTCCTTCGGAACCCGAACCTCAGCCTGCTGCGCCTCCTGCGGCCGCGCCGGTTGTCACGGCTCCGGCCCAGTCACAAGTCACCACCATGACTTCGACTGTGACCACGACCTATGAGTCTGCCGGAAGAGGGTACACGGCCGGGGATAAGCTTGCGCGCGGTCTTGCCAATGTTCTTACTTCTCCGCTTGAATTGCCGCGGAATGTGCAGAACATGACCGAGGAGCAGGGCGTGCTGGTTGGCTGGACCGGGGGGATGGCCCAGGGTATTGGGATGACGGCTTTGCGTATTATCGTCGGAGCCTATGAAATTATTACGTTTCCTATTCCTTTTCCCGAGGATTACAAGCCGGTGATCGAGCCGGAATTTGTCTGGCAGGCTCCGGGTCCAAAATTAACGCCTCAGGGAAATAAGGCGGAATAGCCGGAGAAGGCATTATTCTCCGATATTTAAACTGCATCCGGCTGATAGTCACAGCCATCGCTTTGATAGCGATGACAGTGGCTTCTTCAGGATGCGGTTTTTATTTCAAGACTTACCGTTTCAAAGGGCCCAGTTCTTTTTCGCAAGGGATGAACGAAAGCGATGTCCTTAAACTTATGGGTAGTCCGCTTTCAGTCCAACCGCTCAACCGCATGCAGGTATGGCGTTATTTTTCCGAAGAGCCGGTTTACGGCAAGAAAAAGACTTATACGCTCGTATGGTTTCAGGACGGAAAAGTGGTTAAATGGGAAACAACGGAAGAAGACAAGTTACCTCCACAGCCCGCCTCATGAAAAAGGTTTTTTGCCTTACCTTACTGATATTGGTTTGCTGCGGGATGCCGATCCAAGCCGAAGAGGTTTTTGACCCTCAAGGCACGCCTCTCCGCAAGCTTGAACGCGGAGGCGCCAACGCTCTTTTGGGCGGCCTTGAATTTTTGTACCGTCTCCGTCAGCCTGATAACGGGGCCAATGTTCCCCCCTGGATTACCGGCATAGGGGCTTCCATTTATTACACCTGTAAGAGAAGTCTGATTGGCCTTTATGAAGTCGTGACTTTTCCTTTCCCTCTGCCTGCCGATTACGTGCCCGTGATGAAGCCGGAATTCGTATGGCAATATCCCCCAAAGAAAAAATAGCGAATCCGTGAATATCAAACCTGCCCTGCAATTCACCCTGCTCTGCGATGACATAAGGCGCGAGGACAACGGCAAATTCATGTTTCTGGGATTGTTTGAAACCATCGGAGGGCCTCATTTCCCTCTCAAGCATCCCCGCCTTTACGTGGCGAACCGCTGGTGCAAGGGCGTGGGCGTGTTCAAGGAAAAGATACGGCTCATTGAGGAGGAGAATGCGGCCACCGTTATTCAGAGCCAGGAAACATCCTTTGAGCTTAAAGGCATTGAGCATTACCATACCTCCATCAACCGGTTTGACGGGATTGTGTTTCCGGCCGCCGGTAAATATTTTGTCGAGATCCTGCTGGATAACGATTTGGTTATTTCGTATCCTATAATCTTGACGCTTCTGAAGAAATAGTTCCCGAATTATGGCAAAGCTTACCAGTTCCTTCCTTCTGTTTATTTTTTGCTGTGGCATTGCGTTTCCTGCTGTGCCCGCTTGGCCGGCTGTCGGCAGCACTTCTTCCCCCGACGTTCAGGCCTTGATGGACAAAGCCGCTCAATACCGCAGCGCGGGCAGGCTGAATGAGGCCATTCAGATTTATCATGAGGCGGCAGCTAAGGAACCAACGAATCCTTTGATTCAACGGAATATCGGCGTCCTTTATTTTGAACAAGAGGACATGGTCAATGCTGAACCCGCGCTTAAGGAAAGTCTGGGCCTTTTCAATCAGGATCCATACACCTATCTTTACCTTGGCCGCATTTACATGAAAAAAGAAAACCTGGAGCAGGCGGATTTTTATTTTCAACGCGCGCTGGCCATCAATCCGCGCCTGGAAGAAGCGCATTTGTATTACGGCCTGCTTTTAACCAGGATGAAAAGGTCCGAGGCTGCGCATCGTGAATTTGAGACAGCCAAGTCGTTTGAGCCGCGCGACCCCCGCCCTTATGTGGGATTGGGAAATCTTTATTACCGCACTCAAAATTATTCCGCGGCCATCCCTGAGTTTGAGCAGGCCATTAATATCGACCCCAACACCACGGACGCGCATAACGGGTTGGGGGCGAGTTATTTTGAGTTGGGAGATTATCGCCGAGCCCAGGCCGCATTTGAAGAAGCGCTTTCCATTGACCCCAAAGATTCCACGGCCATGAACAATCTCGGAGTGCTTTTCCAAAAGCAGGGAAGATTTGAAGATGCCCGGCGCGCTTTTCAACGCGCGCTGGACGTGGACCCGCAGAATGATCAGGCTCAAAACAATCTCAGCCAATTGGATTGGTCGGAAAGACAGCAATCTTTCCGGCAATCGCCGGTCAGTCCTTTTGGTCAGAGAATGTTCGGGCAAAGTCCCTCCGGACAAAGCCCCTGGGGCGAAGAAGATCCGTATCAGCAGGCGAGCGGTCAAAATGGCGTGAGTTTTCCCTTGTTCTCTCAGGGCATGGGAGGGGCAAGTGGCAATATGCAGCCCCAGGGCGGCGCCGGGAATTCCATCATGCAAATCGGGGGAGCCTTGCTTACCCAATACCTTGTGAACAAACTTGCCAACCGGAAAAAACAGGAAGAGGTTCAATGATTGCCGGATTCGCGACCGCCGAAGGGACCCAAGGGCAGGCCTCCCGGTTTGAGGGCACGGCCGCACCGACGCCCAATGCGCGCTTCAGTTTATCCGCTCAACGCCGGACATTCACAGCGCGCTGGTGGGCATGAAAAATCCGGGTCACGTGGAAGAAAACCTTCAGGTGGCGAAGGGGTCGCCTCTTGGCCGGGAACTCTTCTCCAAATTGTTTTCATCCGCCGCATGATATTAAGAAAATTCTTTTTTTGTTCGCTGATTTTTTTGGCTTCCGGCTGCGCGACGATTCAGTCTTTGGATCTTCCGTCAAAAAAGATTCCCTCCCAGGAACTTCCCTTTGAATTTTCCAAACATGATTACACGGGTATTTTTCATGTTCACTCGCGCTATTCTCACGATTCAAAGGGGCGTTTTGACGAAATCGCGTCCGCCGCTCAAAAAGCCGGCGCGGATTTTGTTGTGGTGACGGACCACAACACGCTCCGGGGACTCCGGGAAAAAATGGACGGTTTCTACGGCCCCACGCTGGTTTTGATCGGAAGCGAGCTTTCCACCCGGGCCGGACATCTTTCGGTTCTCGGCGTTGACAAGGACATTGATTCAACCCGCGATCCTTCGGAAATCACGCGGGAAGTCCGGGATTTAGGAGGTTTGAGTTTTGTCTCTCACGGCGAGTCCGGCCACAAACCTTGGACGGATTGGGCTGTCCAGCCTTTGACAGCGGCGGAGGCCCCGGGCAAGCCCGGGGCCTCCGGAGCAGTACCCGCCCGGGGTTACAGGCCCCGGGCGGGTGGCGGCGAAGCAACGCTGAGCCGTCCCTTGACTTCCTGGTATGATGCGCAGTCTCCTGAATAAACTAATCTGGATGGTTCTTTTTTTTGTTCTTTTTTTCTCGCCGCTGGCTTTGGGCTCAAACCGGCCCATCCCGTTGTTTACCGTACAAACCGCAATTTTTTTAGGCGGTTTTTTGTGGTTTTTGCGGAGCTTTTTTCTTGACCGGGCTCTGATATGGCTTAAAAGTCCCCTTAATCCGTGTGTTTTTGCATTTCTGTTGCTGGGCTTTCTTTTTCTGTTGCTCCCTTCCGGGCTGCCTTTTCTTTCCGATCCTCATTTTTACAAACATGCGTCGGTCGAGGCGCTGTTAAAGGGTATCAGTTACAGCCTCCTTTTTTGGCTGGTTTTGAATTTTATTAAAAGCGAGAAGCAAATATCTCTTCTGGTTCGGGCTATATTTATTCTTGGGTTTGCAGCTTCGCTTTTAGGCATTGTCCAAAAACTCTCTCAAGCGGACAAATTGTTCTGGCTATATCCCGTTGAGGTCAACGGTCGGTCTTGTGCCTCATTTTTTTCAACCTTTATCAATGCCAACCATTTCGCGAGCTTTATCGGTATGGTTGTTCTGCTCCTGCTGGGAAGATTTTTATACCTTAACGCCAGGTATTCGATGAGCGGGGAAAAGAAGCATTCGGAAGAAAAAATGGTACTGCTTTTTGTTCTAGTGGTTTCCAGCGCAGCGCTTTTTATGTCATTATCACGGGGGGGCTGTGTCATTTTTACCTTCTCGATTTTTATCTTTTACCAGTTTATTTTAGGAGGCAAGAGAAAGAAATATTCTGGAATTTTGGTCACGCTTTTTACCGTGTCGACCGTTCTTATGCTGGTCTGGATCGGACTCGAATCGATATTGGCCGAGCTTTCCACGCTTCTAAAACCCACGGAAGACGTGAGTTTGAGCGCGCGTTTAATCGTCTGGAATGCTTCTTTCTTCAAGCTTTTTCTCCAGCATCCTCTGCTGGGCACAGGATTGGGAACTTTTCAATATGTTTTCCCGGCCGTGCAGCCAGACAGCGTTTACGGTTTTTGGCGCCACGCGCATAACGATTGGCTCGAGTGTTTGATTGAGACGGGCTCTGCTGGTATTCTTCTGATCTTGATGATTCTTTTTTATTTTTTGCGTGAGGTATGGCCGATTCGGTCCAATGCCGCTGATCCGTATATCAAATACAATGGCGCGGGCGCGCTGGCCTCTCTTTTTTATATATGCGTCATGGAATTTTATGATTTTCCTCTCAGGACAACAGCTTGCGCTGTTTACTTCGCCGTTATCGCGGCTTTGGCGCTCAGATTGAGAAAGTTTCAGGATGAAGCGGCCGGCGCGGACCGGTTTCGTGTCATCCCGCTTAAGGGGAAGAGGATTCGACTGGCCGCGGGTGCGGCGGGACTTATTTTTTTTCTGGTTAATTTTGCGGGTATTGCCAGACCCTATTTAGCCTTGAAGGAGGTTCAAAAGGGAGGTAAGAATTCGCTGCAAAATCTTGAGCGGGCCATTCGTCTGGATCCTCTGAACGCGGATTACCGCTTCTGGTATGGCCTGGCGTTAAGCGAGAGTGCTTTTTACGGAAGGCGCCATTACAACCAAGGCGAAATCAAGAAAGCCAGGCAGGCCATGGAGAGTGCCATAGCGCTTAATCCCAATAAAGGTAAATATGAGTACGGTTTGTCGGTGCTGTCGCAGAAAATGGGGGATTTTGAGGCCGCAGAAAACTACTTTCAGAAAACCTTGGCCAAAGACCCGTGTAATCCATTTTTTCATATCTATTATGCTATTTTTTGTTTTAATCAAGCCTTCGTGGAAAATGTCCTTTATGAAACAGACATCATAGGCTCACCAACCTTTCAAAAAGGGCTTGCGGCCTATCAGCAAGCCAAGAAAATATTACCTTCCATTAATCTCGCCCCGTATAAAAGCTATCTTGCCGGCTACGACAAGTTGAATAGCCTTCTTCACGACCGGGGTTTTTTGGAGCCTAATGCCTTGCTTTAGGTTCTGATAAATGTTATATTAATTTTCACCGGCTATTCAGCAATCTGTCAAACAACCCAACTTATTTCATCAAAATGATTTACGTTGATAATAACGCAACGACAAGGATCAGTCCCGAAGTTTTAAGTGTTATGCAGCCGTTTTTGACTGAATATTACGGCAATCCCTCGAGCATGCACAGCATGGGGCAGGAGGCCAGAAAAGCGGTCAATGAGGCGCGCGAAAAGACCGCCCTTTTTCTTGAGGCCCGTCATGATTCCGAAATCATATTCACCAGTGGCGGTACGGAGAGTAATAATCTTGCCATTCGCGGAATTCTCAAAAGTTTTCCAACCCGAAGGCATTTAATCACCACCCAAGTTGAACACCCTTCGGTTCTGAATGTTTTTAAAGAGTTGGCGTCCGAGGGGTATGCCGTGACTTTTCTCGAAGTGGATTCCGAGGGCCGGCTTGACCCGAATGAATTAAGAGACGCCCTGTCTCCGGATACGGTGCTGGTGTCTGTGATGGCCGTGAACAATGAGACAGGCGTGATCTTTCCCGTGGAAGAAATCGCCCAATACGTCAAATCATGCGGCGCTTTTTTTCACGTGGACGCGGTTCAGGCCGCGGGCCGGATTCCGATTTCACTCAAAACTGGCGTGATAGATTCGCTTTCCATTTCCGGGCATAAATTGCACGCTCCCAAAGGCGTGGGTGCTCTCTACGTGAAAAAAGGCACGCCTCTTTCCGCTCTGACGGTTGGAGGGGCGCAGGAGAGGGATAAGCGCGCGGGAACGGAAAACGTGGCTTCCATCGTGGGGTTTGGCAAGGCCTGCGAAATGGCGGATGAGGATTTCAACGGGAGGAATGAGAGGCTGTCCCTGCTTAGGGATAAACTGGAAGCGGGGATACTGAAATCAGTGGAGAATACCTGCGTCAATGGAGGCGGCACCGCGCGCGTTTCCAACACCACGAATATTACGTTTAAAGGGCTGGATTCCGAATCAATTTTGCTTGCCCTCAATGAAGAAGAAATTTGCGCTTCAAGCGGGGCGGCCTGTACCACCGGAGCCGTGCAGTTTTCGCATGTCCTGCTGGCCATGGGGCTTTCCGAAGACCATGTCCGGGGGGCTCTGCGTTTCAGTCTGGGCCGTTTCAGCCAGGAGGAAGAAATTGACGTGATATTGCGAAAAATGCCGGGCATTATTTCCCGTTTACGGGCTATTCATCAAACATCGGGAGTGTAGAAAATGGCAATTTCCGAAGAGGATGTTCTTAACGCTTTGAAAACAGTTCAGGACCCTGATCTGCACCAGGATTTGGTCACGCTCGGACTTATCAAGGAAATTAAAATTGCCGGCGGTAAGGTTTCCGTAACCGTGGAACTCACGACCCCGGCCTGTCCGCTTAAAGGAAAAATCAAGCAGGATGTGGAAAATGCCGTGCGTTCGGTGGCCGGTGTCAGCGATGTTGATGTGCAGATGACGGCCAATGTGCGGCCCGCGTTTGTGGCGGAGCGTAAAGGCATTCAGGGAATCAAAAATGTGATCGCCATTGCCAGCGGAAAAGGCGGGGTTGGGAAAAGCACGGTGAGCGTCAATCTGGCAGTCGTGCTGGCGAAAAGCGGAGCGTCCGTGGGACTGATGGACGCGGATATTTACGGACCGAATATCCCTCTGATGATGGGGTTGGCCGGGAAGCCTCACGCGGAAGGAAATAGAATCATCCCTCCTCAAAACTACGGGGTCAAGGTCATGTCCATGGGATTCATGATCCCCGAGGATCAGGCCGTGATATGGAGAGGTCCTATGCTGCACGGCGCCATCCAGCAGTTTCTGTCCGATGTCGCGTGGGACGATTTGGACTATCTCCTGGTGGATTTGCCGCCAGGTACCGGCGACGTTCAACTCAGTCTGTCTCAAGCCGTTCCCCTAACGGGTTCCGTCATGGTGACTACGCCTCAAGCAGTCAGCCTTCAGGATGTTCGCAAAGGTATTGCCATGTTTGAAAAGGTGCGCGTTCCGATTCTGGGTTTGATTGAAAACATGAGTTACTTCAATTGCACTCATTGCGGCGGTCGAACCGAAATTTTCAGCCACGGAGGAGGCCGGCGCGCGGCCGAATCTTTGGGAATCAAGTTTCTGGGAGAAATCCCGATCGACACAAAAGTTCGGGAGGGTGGCGATTCGGGCAAGCCGATTGTGGTGACGGATCCTTCATCGGAGGCGGCCGTGAGTTTTTCCAAAATCGCGGAATTTTTAGCCGCGGAAGTCAGCATCAATCATTTTTCCAATCAGGATTTTGTCAAATTCACAGCGGAGGATGCCCCGGGCAAGCCCGGGGTCTCCGGAGCAGTACCCGCCCGGGGTTACAGGCCACGGGCGGGTGGCGGCGAAGCAACGCTGAGCCGTCCCTTGACGCTATGATCACGGCTAAGAAGAAAGAACGGGGCAATACGGAAGCGCTGGTCAAGGAGCTGTTGGCAAATTTGGGTGAAGACCCGGTGCGCGAGGGGCTTGAAAAGACACCCAAAAGGGTGGCGGCTTCTCTTAAATACCTGACGAGCGGTTATCATAAAGATATAAAACAGATACTGAACGGCGCTATTTTTGACGAAAAATATGATGAGATGGTGGTGCTGGCTGATATCGAGCTTTTTAGCCTTTGCGAGCACCATCTCTTGCCTTTTTACGGCAAATGCCATGTGGCCTATATCCCTAATGGAAAAATCGTGGGGCTGAGCAAGATACCGCGCCTGGTGGATGTGTTCGCGAGGCGTTTGCAGGTTCAGGAGCGGCTTACCAGCCAAATTGCCGAATGCCTTATGGAAGCGCTTAATCCGCGGGGCGTGGGCGTGGTGATTGAAGCCCTTCACCTTTGCATGGCCATGCGGGGTGTGGAAAAGAACAACGCGGTTTGCATTACCAGTTCAATGCTGGGAGTTTTTAGGTCAGACCAGAGGTCACGGCAGGAATTTCTTAGTCTGATTAATCACAAGCGGTAGACAAATTTCGTCTGCAAAGGAGAAAGCCATGGGAGAATTTTTGAATTTGTCTGATGAGGAAAAATTCACGGGAGAGGAGCGGAGAGAATTCTTGCGGCTGCCTTATGAACACCCTCTCAAATTCAATGTTTGCCGCAAGGGGTTGATCAAAGAATTGCAGATCGGGACCACCAAGAATGTCAGCCAGAACGGCATGCTTTTCAAGGCGAAAACCGCGCCCGAAACCGGCTCCATTATTTTGATAGAAACTGATTTGAAAACGCTTTCCAACTGTATCGAGGTCGAGGATGCCCTGGTGGAACTTAACGGCCGCATCATGGGCAAAGTTGTCCGGGTTCTACCCACGGAGGACGGGGCTTACGAATTGGGGATTCAGTTCATACGCGTAGGCGAAGAGTCAGAGCAGGATGTCGCCAGCGCTATAGAAAGCTCTTTCCGCCTGGAGTGATTAGCGCGGCGGCTGAATAAGATTTTCGAGCGCCTTTTCCAGCCGCTCGATTTTTCGGGCAAGTTCTCTTACCTGTTTTATGGTTTCAGCCAGAAAAGGCTGGGCCGCCAAAAGCTTTCTTTCCACATCATAAGGCCGCGCCGGCGAACCGAAATAAATCTGTTTTGCGGGGATTTTCTTTTTGGTAGGCAATCCGGCCTGGGCTCCCAGAATAGCGCCGTCGCCCACTTCGCAATGGTCCGCAATTCCTACCTGGCCGGCAAGGATGGCGTTTTTTCCGATTTTTGAGCTCCCGGAAATACCCACTTGCGAAGAAGCCACCGAATGCTCACCGATTTCGACATTGTGGGCAATTTGCACCAGATTATCGAGTTTCACTCCTTTGCGAATTGTGGTAGAGCCCATGGTGGCGCGGTCTATCGAGACATTGGAGCCAATTTCCACATCGTCCTCAATCACGACATTGCCGATTTGCGGCACTTTGAGATTTTCTTTGCCCGTAAAAACATAACCAAATCCGTCCGAGCCTATCACGGTTCCGGCGTGGATAATCACGCGGTTTCCGATAACGGTGCGGTCATAAATGGTGACATTGGGATGAATCACGGTGTTTTCGCCAACGGTGACATCCGCGTCTATATAGGCGTTGGCGCGAATGGTGGTTCCGTTTCCCACTTTTACCCGTTCACCGACAAAGGCAAAAGGTTCAACAGTCACTCCTTGTCCTAAACAAGCGGAAGCGCTGACAAAAGCCTTATCCGAAATTTTTCCCGAATAAGTCCTTGGCGGATGAAAAAGCACAAGCAATTTGGCCCAGGCGATTTTGGGATTGGCGGTTAGAATCAGCGTTTTCTTAGAGGATTGGCTTCCCGGAGGCGCGAGAATGCAGGCTATAGGGGTGTGCTCGAGTTCGCCTATTTTTTCCGCGTCAGTCACGAATGTGACATGCCCCTCAAAAGGGGCATCGATATTGGTGATTCCTTCAAGAATCAGCGACTCATCTCCGGCAATAGTTCCCCCGATGAGCACGGCTATATCCTTAACTGTAATTGTGTTAGTGGCCATGGTGGTTGTTAGTGGAGACAGTATAAAAGTGATGTTTCCCGAAGTCAAATGAATACAATGGGTTTGAAGAAGGCTTTCAAGTGCGTTTGCGTATCTCTTTTGATATCAATAACTTATAGAAGCATCAAGCGCTAGCAAAGTGTTAAAAGCCCATATAATAGCTAGTAATTCATAAAAAATGATTGTAATTTTAAACATTGAATGTTATCATAATAATAAAAAAAGAAACATTTATTATCAAAATTAACAAGGGGGAGGTGACTTATGGTGGAAATTCCTGAAGAGAAAGATGGGATGAAACGGAGAGAAAGAACACAGATTATGACACTCAAAGAGGTGGCGAAATATTTGGGTCTGCATCCCATCAGCATTTACCGCCTCATTAAAACTTCCGATATTCCGGCCATGAAAATCGGAGGGCAGTGGAGATTCAAAAAAGAAGTGCTCGATACCTGGCTTTCGAAGCAGTCTCACATCAAAGACTGATCATGAAACAGGAAATTGCCGCTGGATTTTCGGGCGCGGAGTTTGCCGAAAATAGCTTGTTTTTGCGCCCGGCATGGTACGCCTTGCACACGCGGAGCCGCCATGAGAAAGTTGTCGAGGATTTGCTCACGCGTAAAAAAATAGAAACCTTCCTTCCCATTCGGACAATCAAGCGCCGATGGTCCGATAGAGTCAAAGAAATTTCGGAACCGCTGTTTAAAGGGTATATTTTTGTACACGCACCGCTTGTCCGCAGGGTGGATATTTTGCAGACCAAAGGCGTGGTTAGATTTATCGGTTTCGGGCGCATCCCCTCCATAGTTCCGGAAAAAGAACTCAGCGCGCTTCGCCGGTTCATGGAAGAGAGCATTGCAATCGATCCGTTCCCATATTTAAAAGAGGGAGAACGCGTGGTGATAAGAACCGGGCCTTTCCGAGGTGTGGAAGGATTCCTGACGTGCAAAAAGAACAAATACCGTCTCGTGATCTCGCTCGACCTCATCACGCAATCCGCCTCCATCGAAATTGACTCAGCCGCTGTTGAGCCCCTTTTTTAGCGTATTCCGAATCAAACATAAAAGAGCCGCTTTGTTTATTTTTGTTTTATGCGTATTTTCCCTCGGCGCGGTTCAGGAAGCGCAATGGTTTAAAATTGAAACTTCTCGTTTCACGGTGTATTTCAAAGGGAAGGAAACGTTATTTCCGCAAAAAGTGGCTCGGCAAGCCGAATCGGATAATTCGCGGCTGTGGCGTGAATGGGGCTATGAGGAGAGCGCAAGGACGGATCAGGTCAAGTATGGAATTTACCTTTTCGATAATCGCAAAGATTACCTTGATGCTACCGGAAGGTCCGAATGGTCTCAGTCCGCGGCTTCTTACGGGGATTTTAGACGAATAGCAGGACGACGTGACTCAAAAACCTTTTTGAAATCCGAACTGCCGCATGAAATTGGCCATCTGCTTTTCCGCGAAATGCTTGGCGCGGCCAGTCAATCTCTGCCGGCCTGGATCGATGAAGGCGTGGCGCTGATGTCAGAATCCGGGAAGAGGAAAAGATTCGAAAATGTCCTGCGTGACGCGATTCAAAGCGGAAAGGCGTTCCCGTTAGCACAGCTGAATCTTATACGGAAACCCAACGATTTGGACAAGGAAAGCCTTCTTATTTTTTACGCCGAGTCTTGGAGTTTTGTTGATTTTTTGACCGAAAGATTTGGGAAAGACCGTTTTATCCGGTTTTGCAAAAGCCTGGTCAAGAATGGAAACCTGGATTTGGCGTTGGCTGAGATAAGCTCCGGAACCTACCCAACGGCCCAAAGTATTGAAAAGCAGTGGAAATATTCTATCCCAAAAAAGCCAGTCCAATTGTAACCTCTTTGCTTATATAAAGTTGCTATGTTCAATCCCCGCCTTGAACTTCCTCATGACCATCCAGGATAATTGCGATATAATCCCTTCACTTATTTGAGGGAGGTGGCTGGATTGCTTCTTTTAAGGCGTATTTTTTTCTATCTTTTTCTCGCCATCTATCTGATTGCCTGTCCTATGACCATTCTCTACGCCCTGGGTTATATTTTAAAACCCGGAACGGAAAAAGGGCTGGTCAAAACCGGTTTGATTTATATTTCCACAGTTCCTTCAGGTGCCTCCGTTTATATTGACAACAAGCGCTACACCCGCCGGACTCCCGCCATTCTCAGGGATTTGCTGCCGGGAAATTACCCCATCCGGATCAGTCTTAAAAATTACCGGAGCTGGTTCCAGAATATACCCGTGGAAGCGGAAAAGGCCACGGCGCTTGAAAAAATCCTGTTTGTGCCTACGGAATTAAAACGGGAACAGTTATCGCCGGAGCCATTTGAACGCCTCATCCCTATTGAGAAAAGCAGGTATTTTCTTCTGGCCACGGGCTCCCGGCCCGGCGACTTGTTTATTTGCGATTGGAAACAGGAAAAAATCAGGCCTCTTTTTCAAAAGGGGGATCCTTTGGGAGAGGGAAATGTCCTTTCCTTCTATTCCGTGCCCGGTGGCGTGTCATTTCTTTTGCTTGTTCATGTCCGCGGGGGTGAAAAATATTTATGGGTTGAAATGGGGGATAAGGAATGCCGCGTTGAGGATGTCAGCGTCTGTTTTCCGGAAGAACCGCTACAGGTCGTCTGGGAATCTCATGACAAGAATCATTTGTTTTCCATTCACGATAATTATGTGAACCGGGTGGACATCGCCGGACGCTCGGTGGTTCCGAGATACCTCGAGAATATCCGGGGATTAGGTCTTTTCCATAAAAGCATTTACGCGCTGCGCGGCGATTCTTTGCTTGAAAGACTGGATTATGACCGCAAACCGAAAGAAATGCTTTTGAACGACGCGGCTCTCGGCAGTTCTCTTTTTGGAGCCAAAGGCCTGTTTCAAATCCATGTGCTTGACAACGATATTATTTTATTTCAGGGCGCGCGGGGCGAGCTTCTTGCCAACCGTTTGCCTTACCGTTTTTTGGAGGAGGGAACAATCGGGTATGAATATTATGCCTCGCGCGAAAGAGCGTTGGTGTGGAGAAAAGAGGATATCGGGATTTTGGCTTTTTCAAAGCCGGCCAAAAATGAGGAGATTTTCGAGAAGGGGCCGCGCCTTCACTGGGTGTATCAAAGGGGCCAGAAAATCGAGCAGGCTTTCTGGGTGTACGAGGGTTCGCACATTCTTTTCCGGGATGAAAACCGAGTGTCCCTTCTTGAAATTGAAACTCACGGCAAACCGCACCTTTATTCGCTTCTTAAAGTGAAACGGAAAACGGATGTCTTTTACGCAGAGTCTACGGGCAAACTTTATTATCTTGACTCGGAGTCGGAGTGTTTGAGCTCGGTCGAGATTCTGCCGCGCCAGGAAATTTTACCGCTCACGTTCACGGAGAAAAACGAAAAAAAGAAAAGCGAAATTGAGGGGCTTTGAAATGAGCGACGATTTTGTTTTTTCGCGTCACAACCTGAAAGGCCGCGAAAAATTCCTGCAGCGGGTTTTCGAGATTTTGCCCGGGGCCGTGAGCTGGACAATCCTGATCGGGCTTCTTTTTACAGCTTTCTGGAAGCCGATTCTGGCCGCTATTCTGATCATCGCCTTTGATTTTTACTGGCTGCTCAGGCTTTTTTACGCCACTTTGTTTCTCGTGCTGGCGTATCTCAGGCTGTCTTTTGAAAGCGACACCGACTGGATGAAGCGGGTTCACGGACTGGATGATCTTGATAATTATAGCCGGGAGGTGGCCGGCGCTTCCTCCGATTTTTCTCCCGGGAAATGGGTTTCCATGATGGCCCATAAAAAGGAATTGCAGGTTCTCAAAGAAACCGGCGCTTTGCCGCCTCTTTCAAAAAATATTTATCATTTGGTTATTTTCCCGGTTCTCAAGGAACCCCTCGAAATTCTTGAGCCTGGAATCCGGGGACTGACCCGGGGCAGTTTCCCCTCATCGCAGGTATTGGTCATTCTCGCCGTGGAGGAAAGGGCTAAAGATCAGGTGAAACAGGGGGCGGAGGCAGTCCGGCAGAAATACGCGGGATCGTTTTTGGATTTTCTGGTCACTTTACACCCGGACGGTATTCCCGGCGAGGCCCGCGTCAAAGGTTCCAATGTCTCTTACGCCGCCAAACAAGCTGCCGGTTATTTTCAGGCCAAAGGCATCCCTTTTGACAATGTGATTGTTTCCTGCTTTGACGCGGACACCGTTGTCAGGCCGGATTATCTGGCGTGTTTGACTTACCGTTTTATGAGTTGTTCTGACAGACAGCAGTCGAGCTTTCAGCCCATTCCCGTCTATCATAATAATATCTGGGAGGCGACAGGGTTTGCGCGCGTGCTGGAAATGGGGTCTTCTTTTTTTCAACTGGTGGAATCCACCAATCCGGACACCTTGGTCACTTTTTCAAGCCACAGCATGAGTTTTAAGGCTTTGGTGGATGTGGGCTTTTGGCCGGTGGACATGATTTCCGACGATTCAGCCATATTTTGGAAATGTTTTCTCCATTTTCACGGAAATTACCACGTCGTTCCCATGTACACCACGATTTCCATGGATGTGGTGACGGCTAAAAACTGGCTTAAAACCGTGCGGAATGTGTACAAGCAGAAACGCCGCTGGGCCTGGGGAGTAGAAAACTTTCCAATCGTGATCCGCGGTTTTCTCCAGTCCCGGAGGATTTCACTTTATGATAAAATCAAACACGGCTTCAAACTTTTTGAAGGGCACGTGGCCTGGGCCACGTGGGCTATTCTTCTTACCGTAATCGGCTGGTTCCCGGCGGTGTACGCGGGAAGGGAATTCTCCGACACCGTTGTTTATTACAGCGCGCCCCGCATCACGGCCATTATCTTTAATCTCGCGACCCTGGCCCTGCTGACCACGCTGGTTTTGAGCCAGTGCCTGCTTCCGAGAAGAAGGGTCCGGCATATTTTTTTCAAAAGAATTATTCTGGCACTGGAGTGGTTTTTTGTGCCTTTTATCGTCACTTTTTTAAGCGCCCTGCCTGCGCTTGAAGCGCAGACACGGCTTTTGCTTGGCAAATACATGGAATTTTGGGTGACGGACAAACAGCGGAAGCGCAAACGATGAGAATATTAATATGGCTTTTGGTGTTTTTGTTTCAGACCCAGGTTCTTTTCGCTCAAGATTTGCAGATCGGAACCACTTACAGTCCGAGGCAGAGCGAATACCTCGGGATGGACTGGAAAGAGACGTATCTGTCCATTCTTGACTTGAATTTGGATGTTATCCGCCTCGGCACGTACTGGAATGATGTGGAGAAAGTAAAAGACACCTATGATTTTACCGTGCTGGACTGGCAGATCAGCGAAGCCCGTAAAAGAAATATCCCCGTTCTTCTCACGGTCGGCATGAAAGCGCCGCGCTGGCCGGAATATTTTATCCCGGAATGGATGCTGAAAAATATGGACCAGGGCTTCGGGGAAGGGGTGCCCGGCGATGATGAATACCTCAAGGAAAGGGTGCTTCAGTTTATCCGCGCGGTGGTGAGTCATTACAAGGACGAGAAAATCGTTCAATACTGGCAGGTGGAAAATGAGCCGCTGGATCGCGCGGGCGCGCAGTACTGGTGGATTACCAAGGATTTTTTGAAACAGGAAGTTGATCTGGTTAGAAAAATCGACGGCGGGAAGAGACCGATTGTTATCAATGTGGCCACTTACCCCAACCGTTTTTTGCGCGGTTTGTCAAAGTTTTACGCGCCTTATGACGCGGTTCAAGAGGCCATGCCTCTTTGCGATATTCTGGGGTTGAATGTTTATCCGGCGGTGGGCCATAAATTCTGGTGGAGGAAAATGTATTTTTGGAGCTCCTCTTCCGAAAGGATTGAGTATTTTTCGGATATTTTGGGCAAAATCAAGTTTCAGGGCAAAAAGGCGTGGATTGTCGAGTTTCAGGCCGAGCCTTGGGAACCGGGGCTTTTGGTCCACAAGGGGAATGACCGCCCTCCCACGGGCTGGCCCGAAGTGAGCCGTCAATATTTTAAAGAATTTCAGTCCATGGGATTTGACACCTTCCTGCTGTGGGGGGCTGAATACTGGCATTTCCGGAAAATCCGGCACCGGGATGAGAATTGGTGGAATATGGTTTTGGATTTGTTTCAGGCCAAGAAGAAGCAGCCTGTTGAGGAAAAGCACGGAGAAATGTCCGGGCAATGACATTTATTAAAATACCGGAATATTTTTTTAAAGATGATAGCAGGAAAAAAGTCGCGGTTCTTGGAAAAATCCTTGTGTGGGTTGGAAAATGAATTGTTTGAGAGAAGCGATTTCCGTTTAATTCCGGAGAATTGATTGATGATGATTTACGCGCACTATGTCATTCTAGGTCTGGTGAGCCTTCTTTTCGCCATATTGGTCAGCAATTTGATTTACGTTAAAGGTGTGAAACCGGGGGCGCGCCCCTCTGTTTTTCCCCTGGTTTCTATTTTAGTCCCGGCCAGAAATGAGGAGGGGAATATCAAATCCTGCGTTCGGTCGCTTCTCGGACAGGATTATCCCAATTTTGAGTTAATCGTTCTTGACGATCATTCAAACGACGGAACTTTGCGGATTTTAAAAAGGATTGCGGCTGAAGACAGCCGGCTTAAAGTTTTGTGCGGTGAAACATTGCCGGTCGACTGGCTGGGTAAATGTTTTGCCTGTTATCAGCTTTCATCCCGTGCCCAGGGTGAATACCTGCTTTTTACAGATGCCGATACCGTGTATGAGCCCGGAGCTCTCTCGGCCGTGATGGCGGCCCGGGAAGAGGATGAAGCGGATTTTCTGACTTTGATCACGGGTTTTGAAATGAAGACCTGGGCTGAGAAGCTAATCCTTCCGCTGATTTATTTCATGGCGCTGGTTAGTTTCCCTTTGCCGCTCGCGAAAATCTCTAAAAATCCATTTTTTTCAATCGGTAACGGGCAATTCATGCTTTTCCGAAAAGATATTTATAAGGCTATCGGGGGTCACGAGTCTGTGCGGACAGCGCTGGTGGAGGATATATGGCTGGCCCGGCGCGTTAAGGCCGCTGGATTTTCGGTTTCTATCCGGGACGGCTCAAAGGCAGTATCCTGCAGGATGTATCACAATCTCGGAGAAATATGGGAAGGTTTTTCGAAGAACGTATTTGCGGTCGTGAATTTTTCACTCGGAGAATTGATCGCAGTGGCATTATTTTTTACAGTAATTTATCTCATTCCTCCCATCCTGCTATGCGCGGAACTGTGGCGGGCTCAGGAAGTTTTGGCATGGTTTTTCCCGGCAGTGGAGGTCTTCATAGTGGTCAGCATGCGGCTTTTGCTCGCGTTCCGGTTCAGGTTGGGCATGCTTTCCTCTTTTTTTCACCCTTTGGGTATTTTGATGGTGTTGGGGATATCCTTGAATTCAGCCTGCAGAATCCTCCGGGGTCAGGGCGTGGCTTGGAAAGGAAGAACCTACCGTTTTTATTCACAGAAATTGTGACCCGAGTCAAGCGCATTTTGAGATTAACTTCGGAAAATAATGTAGTATGATAGCCGAGCGATTTAGCGCGCATTTCTCATCGATTTGGTGAATCCATGAGAAATGCGCTTTGGACGCATGAGTTTACGTCCACTTGCACGCACGGGATTATCCAAATCCCGGCGTGCAGTGCTGGCTCATTAAGAGCCTGCAAAGTTTTGCGCACGGTTCTTTGACAGTGCGCAAAAGGCAAAACCCCTGCGAAGACGGGGACATCAAGTCCCCGCGAGCGTGCCGGAGCCACGCGACACCGGCCTGCTTCACAAAATAAATAACGCCTTTGCTCAGCAGCTCTTAGAGAGCGCAATTCTCATTGGTGATGAGAATTGCGGGTTATAGTCCTTCCTAATCAAAAGTTGTCATAGCACAAATCGATTTCACGAGTTCCCGCTGATCCATGAAATATTTCAGCGATCGTTCGAGATGCTCATCAAGGATCTCGTGACGGTTTGTACAAAAGTTGCTGAAAAATTCTTGTTTGATCACACGCCAAAGCTGCTCAATCGGATTTAAATCCGGTGAGTAGGTCGGCAAATACAAGGGCTCCAAGCAGCCCCACTGAATACGTTTGACCTTATGCCAGCTGGCATTA